>NZ_JBLGBY010000056.1:0-14875 GCF_047616845.1 Natronomonas sp.
CTCGCGGTGATGGTGTTCGTCTCACTGACGCCGGTCGGCTTCCTGCAGTTGGAAACCTCCTTCACTGAAGGGTATGCAGCAGCCCGGAGCCTGGCGTTCTATGAGAGTGAGCTGGTGCAGACGCTGCTTTGGCTCCGGCTGCCCGGCGATACGCTCGTCATCGCCGGCGCGTTGGTCTTCCTGACGGCGGCGCTACGGGCGTATCGACATCGCCGTGACCCGACGGCTGAAGAGGAGGCGGCCGAGCACTCCACTCCCGCCGCCCCCCCGAAAGAGGAGGCTTAGACCTGCTCTTCGCGCTTTAGGTTCCGGTACATCAACACGACGAGTCCGAACGGCGACAGGAAGGCGATGACGGCCGCGACGCCGTACAGCGCCAGCACGTCGTTGCTGACTTGGGTCGCTGGCTCGTCGCCGTCCCCCTCGCCGCCTTCTCCACCTTCACCGCCTTCACCGCTACCGCCTTCGCTGCCTTCACCGCTACCCTCGCCACCGCCGCCGACGTTCATCCCGCCGACGGTGACCTCGGGGGCGCCTTCGCCGCTGCCGACCGCGACAGCGCCTTTCATCCCCTGTGACTGGTGGGGTTCACAGATGTATTTCGAGATACCGTCGCTTTCGAAAGTGACCTCGAAGGTGGTGCCGGATTCACTCGCGAGCTCGCTCGTGTAGCGCTCTCCGGACTCCCGCTCGGCGACGTTGTGGTATCCCTGATCCCACTCCCAGATGACGGTCGTTCCGGGGTCGACGTGAATCGCGGGCGGGTCGAAAATCAGGTCACCGCCGGCGCCGACGGTGACGGTCACTTCATCCTGGCCGGTTCGGTCGACGGTGCCCTCGAAGTTGGACACGTCATCGAACCAGCCGCCGTAGTCGAACTCCTCTTGTGCGCTCACGGTCGACGTCGCTGCCGCGGCAGCAGCCGCTCCGGCGCTAGCGCGGACGAAATCGCGGCGACTCAGACCGGCCGAATCGTTCGTGGACATCCTTACTCGGCGGTTCACAGCCACGTCATATGAGGATTATCACTCGTCTCAGAAGACGGGAAACCGACTTCTGGGGGCTCGCAAGGCCGTCATTCGTCGCTTTCGTCGAAATCGAGCGCGACTGAGTTCATGCAGAACCGCTGGCCCGTCGGCTCGGGGCCGTCCTCGAAGACGTGGCCGAGATGGCCGCCACACGACGCACAGACGACCTCCGTCCGCACCATGCCGTGGCTGCGGTCTTCCTTGAGTTCGACGGCGCCCTCCTCGGCGTCGTAGAAGGAGGGCCACCCCGAGTTCGAGTCGAACTTCGTCTCGGCGTCGAACAGCTCGGCGCCACAGCCGGCACACCGGTAGATGCCGTCGTCGCCCTTGCCGAGGGAGTCGCCGCTGAACTTCGGTTCGGTGCCCTGCTCGCGGAGCACGCGATACTCTTCCTCGGTGAGCACTTCACGCCACTCCTCGTCGGTCTGCGGGAGTTCCTCTGTCATATCCCTTCATACGTGTTCCAGCTGTTTCCACATTGTGCTGCCGGCGGTCGCCGCGCCGCAAGGACAAAGAGGCTGCCTGCGGTCGGTCACAGTATGCGAACCGAAGACGAACTCCGCGAGCGTATCGCGGAACTCGAATCCCAGTACGACGACTACGACCCGCCGTCCTCGGAGTTCGAAGACACCGCTGAAGTCGCCATCCTCCGGGCTATCGAGGAGCTGGAGTGGGTGTTAGAGGAGTACGACGAATCGACCGGCTTCACCACGTCGTAGCCGCTGCCCCGTTTCGCTTCCGCCCACGAATCGTGGCCCGAACCATCAATGACCGATTCTATTGGTGACAGAACCGCTCCCGACGCCTCTGTCACTCCGTGTCGTCGACGTCGGCAACGTCGTCGTCTCGCTGCTTTTCACGCTGCTTGCCGTCCAGAGCGCCCCCCCGCGTTCGTCGTCGTGCTCGCGTGGATGATGCTTTCGACCGCGCTGTATCTCTATCGCATCCGCGCCTACGACCGGAAGGGAATCGACCTCAAGGCCTGGATGACGATTTTGCACAAACACGAACAGGTCGGTGGCTCGAACACCAGCGACGACGATTAGCGCTGCCGGCTTCGCTCCCGCCCCGCGGCCGGCAGATGCCCCGATACGTTGATTCAAGCATCTGGAGCCCATACACGGGCATATGTCCGAGACGGAAACTGCAACGCTTGCGGGGGGCTGTTTCTGGTGTATCGAGGCCGCGCTGAAGGAGCTTCGCGGCGTCGAATCCGTGGTCTCCGGCTACGCTGGCGGCCACGTCGAGAACCCAAGCTACGAGGCCGTCTGCCGTGAGGAAACCGGCCACGCCGAGGTCGTCCAGGTCGAGTTCAACCCAAAAATCGTCCCCTATCGCGACCTGCTCGAGGTGTTTTTCACTATCCACGACCCCACGCAGCTGAACCGGCAGGGCCCCGACATCGGCAGCCAGTACCGCTCGGCCGTCTTCTATCACGACGACGAGCAGCGACAGACGGTCGAGGCGGTCATCGACGACCTCCAGCCGCTGTACGACGACGACATCGTCACCGAGGTCGAACCGCTCGAAGAGTTCTATCGAGCCACGGAGCACCACCAAGACTACTTCGAGAAGAACCCGAACGACACCTACTGCGTCGTCAACATCAACCCCAAGCTGAAGAAGATCCGCCAGAAACACGCCGAACTGCTGTCGGCGTGACTCCCCGTACCGCTTTTGTACTGTCGGCGAGACGGCCCGTTCATGTACGACCGAATCCTGTTGCCCACCGACGGAAGCGAGGCCAGTAGCCGCGCAATCGAGCAGGCCATCGGGCTGGCCACGGAGACGGGTGCGGAAATCCACGCACTGTTCGTCGTCGAAGACATCCCGTACGCTCCCGAGATGATGGACGACGAAGTCGCGGCACAGCTTCGCTCCGTCGGCGAGGAGGCGCTCACGGCCATCCGCGAGCAGGCTGAGGAGGCCGGCGTCGATGTCGTTGCTGCCCTCGAAGAGGGTGCGCCACACACCACGATTATCGATTACTCCGAGGCCGAAAACGTCGACCTCATCGTGATGGGAACGCACGGCCGCAGCGGCCTCGACCGATATCTGCTCGGCAGCGTCACCGAACGCGTCGTCCGCACCGCCGAGGTGCCCGTTCTCACCGTTCGGATGGAGGAACTCGAAGAGGAGTGAGTTATCGGAGGCCGAATGCCCGCATCGAGCCGTAGCCGGAGGCGACGGAGACGCTGCCGGTGCCGATGGCGACGAGGATGTACGAGGAGTTGACCGCGGCGCCGTAGACAGCCGCCTGGAGGGCGCCGAAGGCCGTCATCGCGGCCAGCCACAGCAGCGCGAGCCCGACGATCGCGCTCCGAACGCTGATGAACCCGTCCGGCGGCCCATCTGCCGACTCCTCGCTTGCGACAGGGTCGCTCATACCCGTATGGAGGCTTCCGTGCCGATAAGCCCTCGGCTCCCCGGAAACGCGTTCGAGACCCAACATCCGGCGATGACTTATTACCGACCCGCCCGCAGCGACGCGCATGCCCGAGTTCTCCGTGACCGAGGCGCAACTTCAGCGGCTCGATAACGTCTGTGACGACCTCGAGGCCGCCTACGTCGACGAGTACGGGACTGTCCGCCCACAGGACGCCCTCGAATATCTCCTCGATACGTACACGCCGCCGGAAGACGGCGAGCGGCCCAGTGGGTCCGAGGGAGCCGCGGCTGAAGCGGACGAATCTGACGGGGAAGCGGACGCGGATACGCCCGACGACCCGGCCGACGACAGCCCGGAAAGCACACTCCAGCAGGCGATGAATCTGCTTGAAGCCCACGATGACCGGTGGCGAGAGGGCAGCGGTGACGAACCCTACGAGGTCGACCTCCCCGACGGCTCGACGGAGCCGGCCCGAACGAAAGACGACGTGAAACGACTGCTGTTCAACCACTGGAAGTAACTCGATGGGCCTTCTCGACCGACTCCGCGCGTGGTGGCGGGCTGCTATCGGAACGAGCAGTGGGGAACCGGGAGAACCGAAACCGACGGGAGCGTTCGAGTGTGCGGTCTGTGGGACGGGCGTCGACGACCCGGAGGGCCCATGTCCGCTCTGTCAGTCGACGGATATCGTCCCCAGCGGCGAGCCGGCGGAGTCTGCGGCGGATCGCCCGGCCGCAACCGAGCGTCGCGTCGCCGACGATGCCGACTCGGTTGAGAAGCTTCGCGAACTGCGAGCCGACGGCGAGGTGCTCGAACGCCACGCCGACTGCTGGCGGCCGGTCGACGGCGGCTTCGCCGTCGAGACACCCGATGACGAACGGGTCGTCGACTCCCGAGCGGCGGTCCTCGACCTGCTTCGACGCCACTACGAATAGAGTCAAGTCCCTGCGGCGGCCCACAGTTCATGAGCGTCGAGCTGACGACTGACGACCGCATCGCGACCATCTCGACCCCCGACCGGAAGAACGCCATCGACGCTCTTGTTTGACAAGGAAACTGGTGCGTTCGCACCTCAAGAACAGCTTACGTCGTAAACCACAATATCCCAACGGCGGTCGGGAATCCTCACCCTTCACGGCGGGGAGGATGTCAAGGAGCGGGCCGAAACGCTTGCTGGCCGGCCGACGAAGGCCGTCGCTGCGGCAAAGCCACTCGTCTACCGCAGTCCCCACCGCTCGATGGAGGAGACGCTCCGGGAGGAAGCCCTCGCCCAAGAGGAGCTGATAGATAGCGCGGATTTCGCCGAAAGAGTCGCTGCGTTCGTGGCCGACCGCGAACCGGAGTTCGAAGGTCGGTAGCTCGCCGCCGATTTGAGTTAAACTACCTCCCATGCGGGGCGTTACCTCAATCCATAAGCGGCTCCTGTATCCAGACTACCCATGACACAGATTCGGGATGACAGTCGCGAGATGCGCATCAGCGAAGACACCGTCGGCGGCGGCTACTTCAAACACGCCGTCTACAACCACTGGGATCCGTACGAGGACATCGGGCAGGATCTCATCGAAACCGACAGAAAGCGGAGCATCGAATCCGCAACGTCCGAGGAGGAGTTCTTCGAGACGATGCAGTATCTCGCGCTGTTCGGGGCGGGCGAGGAGGCCGTTACCGAAGACCTCGCACCGCTGATGGTCGCTTTGGACGACATCAACGACCAGATGTTCATCTCTTCGCAGATCTACGAGGAGGCCAAACACGCCCAGTTCTTCGACCGCTACTGGCGGGAGGTCATCTTCCCGGTCGCCGAAGAGTGCGGCTACGAGAAGGTGTATCCCACCGATCAGCGGTTCTTCCCGGACGGCTACATGGAGCTTTTCGACCGCACCGAGGCCGCGATGCAGGAACTGCTGACGAACGACACGCCCGAGAATCGCGTGCGAGCGTACTGCCATTACCATCTCACCGTCGAATCCGTGCTGGCTCAGACGGGCTATTACGGCCTCACGACGGTGATGGGGCCCGAAGAAGAAGACCATATCTCGCCGTCCGACCTCGACACGCCGCATCTGCCGGGGCTCGTGAAGGGTATCAACTACATCCGCAGCGACGAGGGCCGCCACGTCGGCTTCGGGATGCAGAAAGTCCAGAAACACCTCGCCGAGGACGGCGTCGACGAGCAGATCGTCCAGGACACGCTCCAGGAACTGATGCCGTTCGTCGCGGAGACGGTGTCGGTCGGCGACGGCGTCATCAACCCGATGCCGCTCGTCAACTACGCCCGCGACAAACTCACCCGCCGCATCGAGATCATCACCGACGCTGACGCCAAGATTCCGGATGTCGAAGAGCTCGTCTCACTCGACGACTCGCCCGCTGCCGCCGACTGACCTCCCGAAAAACGACCCATCGAGCAGCGTCTCTTTCTGCCGGCGGCTGGTCTCCCCCCGCGTTCGACGCGCCCACGAAGTAGACCGGTGTAGCCGTCAGCCTGCTCTGTCGGGATGTCTCGGATTCGAAGTCCTTCGATTACATACCATAGTGACATCCGAACTGTCGGTCGAGACGCTAACCAAGCGACTGAAAACGACTAACGAAACAATAGAGATAGCATCCGCCGAGGGCGGGTTCGAAGAACCCGCCTGAGGCGGTTCGCGGCGACGAGGCGGCGGAGCCGCCGAGTCGCCGTAGCGCGCGCGGACTGGAGGCGACCCGAAGGGTCGCCGGAAGGAGCACGCGCGCATATTTTCCCCAAGTTTTTGCCGCGGAGCGGTGTTCGCCGCCGAACGGCGGCGAACCCGTGGAGCGTGCAAAAAGTGGGTTTTAGTACGCACTCAGCCCGGTCAACTCTTTCCCAACGATGAGCTTCTGGATCTCGGTGGTGCCGTCCGGGATGGTCATGACGCTCGCGTCACGATAGTAGCGCTCCAGTCGATTCTGGGTTTTCAGCCCTTCGCCACCGTGAATCTGCAGGGCGTTGTAGGTGGCGTCGACGGAGCGTTCGGCGGTGTACCCCTTCGCGAGCGAGGAGATGAGTCGGGCGCGGTCGTCGCCGCGGCTGAGCAACTCTAGGGCGTGTCGCGCGAGGTGTCGGGAGGTTTCAAGGTCGCGCAGGATGTCGTAGAGTTTCTCCTGGACGAGTTGGTTCTCGCCGATGGGTTTGCCGAAGGTTTCCCGCTCGTGGACGTAGTCCAGCGCCTCGTCGAAGGCGGCCTGCATGATGCCGACCGCCATGAACGACATGCCCGTTCGCATGAAGGAAAAGGTCGCATTCAGCGCCTTCTGCTCGAAGAACAGCTGGGAGACGGCCTCGGGGAACGGGACGATCTCCTGCATATCGGCGCCGTCCATCAGCGCGTTGCCGACGATGTTCGACAGGCGGTTGTCCTCCGGGATGCGGACGCCGTCGAAGTACATGTGGCCGTTGTTGACGCCTTTCCAGCCGAGTTTGTCCATCGTCTCGGTCTCGAACGGCGAGTTCTCCTGGTCGACGAGGAACATGTCCTGGGTGTCGGCCTCGTCGTCGTGGGCGACGACCAAAGCGATGTCGGCGATGGGTGCATTCCCGACCCACGTTTTCTCGCCTTCCAGCACGTACTCGTCGCCGTCCTTGTAGGCGACCGTGTTCGGTCGGGCGGTGTCGGAGCCGCCTTCGGGCTCGGTGACGGCGAGACAGCCGATACACTCGCCGGTTTCGAGCTTCGAGAGCATGGCGTCCTGGGTTTCGTCGGCGGCGTAGTTGACGAACACCGACGGGAACGACATCTGGAGGGCGACGTTGAGGCTCGGCCACACCTTCGAGACCTCTTCGGAGACGACGGCGAACCGTTCGAGGTTGCCGAAGTACTGCTCGGCGATGCCGGGCTCGAAGCCAATCCCGAGCTCGCGGAGGACGCCCGTATACTCGATGAACTCCTCGCGGGTCAGCGGCTCGCGGTCGGCCTCATCGACGATGGGCTCGATGTGCTCCTCCAGCTGGGCACGCAGCTCCTGGCGGAACTGCCCGTCGTCTTCGTCGTAGATCCCGCCGTATTCGGAGGACATCTTACGAGGGGATGTTCTCTGCGAGGTTGCTCATGATTGGGGCCAGCTGCGTCCCCTGTGCGACGGGGCCATCGAGTTCGTACTGTTGGCTCATGAAGCCCTGCACGGGGTCGATGGCGCCCGTGATGAGGCCGACGAGGTTGTCGCCGGGCCCGGAGATCCCGATCGTCGGGTCGTCGATGGTGCCTGCCCCGCCCGTGACGGTCTGTTCGTGGCCGTCGACCTTCAGATGGCCTTCCATCGGGCAGTCGTTGGCCTCGAAGTTAACCGTGATGTTCTGGGCGATCTGCTCTTTGACTTCGGGGGTGTTCTCGACGAGCACTTCCATGCCCGTCCACAGCAGTTCCTGGAACTGGTCGGCGGTCTGTGGGTTCGCCGAGACGAAGTCGGCGATGTCGATCTCCTCCATGCGGCCGACGAGCCGGCCGAAAAGCGCCGGGTGCTCCTCGACGAGGGCGCGAGTCTGGCCGTCGACATCATCCAGGATGTCGGGCAGTTCCGATTCCAGTTCGTCGAGCGATGCTTCCAGCGATGCTTCGATTCGAGTTGCGATGTCGTCCGTCATAGTGGTTCTCGGGGGCGACCCCCGTGTATCCGAATAGAGTGACCGATAGGCCCTGTGGATTGTTCCTCCCATGGGTGGGTGTTTATGATAGAACGCCGAAACCCCGATATTGGGGCGGTAACAGGCCGCTACGGAACGGCTTCGGCAACTGATAAGGGTCTGTCCTCGGATTCGAGTTTTTATAAACAGCGCATCACGTCGCCAACTGTTTATACCGGAGTACGTACAGTATACAGTATCATGCGCTACGTCAGGACGGTCATCATCCCGCGTGAGGGTGGGCTTCACCCCGTTGACGAACGGCTCGCTGAGGAGCCGAACCTCACGCGTGAACTGCTGCACAACATCAGCCTGCTGGACGATGGAACGGCGATTACGCTGTTCCAGCTTTCGGGTGACGCCGACCTCGCCAGCGAGATCGCCGAGGAATCCGACGAGGTTCTCGATTACCAGCTCTCGGAGGGCGACGACCACATCACCATCTACACCCATTTCATGCCGACCCAGGATATCGTCGATCTACTGTCGCTGTTCCGGGAGTACGAACTCATCCTCGATATGCCGCTTGAGTACACCGCTGATGGGTCGCTCCGGGCCCACATCGTCGGCGAGGAGGACGTCATCCGAGAGGTCATCCCGAAGGTGCCGGACGGAATCGGCCTGAACCTCGAACAGATCAGCGATTACGTCCCCGAGGAAGAGCGGCTCTTCTCGATGCTCACCGAACGCCAACAGGAGACGCTGCAGGCCGCCCTCGACGTGGGCTACTACCGCGTGCCGCGCGAGGCGACCCATCAGGACATCGCCGACTATCTCGACCGTTCGGACGGCACGGTCGGCGAACACCTGCGGAAAATCGAGGCGAAAGTGATGGCCGCTATCGCACCGTAGCGCGGCCGCCGGCGAAGCGTCGGAAAAACGCGACCGCCCTCAGGCGACGATACGGCGCCCAGCGACGGCGGAGACGACCGCGAGAAGTGCGGCGATCGCGCCGAAGCCGGCGCCGTCGTCTTCGGTCTCGGTGGCGTCACCGCCGCCCTCGCCGTCCGTGGACTCGGTTTCGGTCGCGGTCTCGGTTTCGGTCGGCGTCGATTCGCCCCCCTCGACCGTCACAGTCGCGGTCGAGGCGGACAGTTCGGTTCCGTCCTCGGCGTGGACGGCGACGGTGACCTCGGTGGTCTCCGTCAGCGTCGGGTCGAGATCGAGCGTGGCGTTCTCGAGGGTCGTGTCTGCCTCGAAGGTGTCTGTCGCGTTCAGATCGCCTTGTTCGGCGTGGAAATCGACGTAGAACGGCACTTCGGCGGTCGCTTCCTCGACTGTGATGGTGTGAACCTCGTCGTGTTCGTCGAGCACCTGTGTCTGGTTGGTGAACGTCACGTCGGCCGTCGTGACCGTCGCGGTCGTGGCGGCCAGTTCCGTCCCGTTGGCCGCGTGGACGGCGACGGTGACGTTCGTCTCGTTCTTCAGCGTCGGGTCGAGGTTGAGGTTGAGGTCGGTCTGTGCGGTGCCGGCCTCGAAAGTCGCCGTCTTGTTGTGGTTGCCGTCCTCGGAGTGGACGTCGACGTAGTACTCCTGGTTGGCGGCGACGGTGTCGACGGTGATGGTGTGAACCTCGTCGTGTTCGTCGAGCGCGTGCGTCTGGTCGTCGAACTCGACGGTCGGTGCCTCGACAACGTCGACGCGTATCTCCTGTGCCTCGAGTTCCGTCCCGTTGGCCGCGTGGGTCGCGACCGTCACCGTGGTGTCGTTGGTGATAGTCGGATCCAACTGGAGTGCGAGGTTCTCGACGGTCGTGCCGGCCTCGAAGGTGCCCGTCGCGTTCAGGTCGCCCTGCTCGCCGTGGACGTCGATGTAGAATTCGGTGTCGGCCGTCGCGGAGTCGACGGTGATGGTGTGAACCTCGTCGTGTTCGTCGAGCACCTGTGTCTGGTTGTGCACGACGAGATCCGCGGCGTCCGGGTGCGCGGCGGCCCCGCCCGCGAATAGACCGACCGCGAGAAGCGAGACGGCCACGAGAAGCGCAATTGAGAACGCGTGGTGATTGGAAAGCGATCCACCCCCTGAATTGAGAGAGCGCAGTTGCATACTTCAGACGGCGATCCTCGCTCGCCCAACTTATAAGTACTGACTTCGACTGTAATAATTACACGGCGGCGGGCGGTTTTTGGCGGTAGCGCGTCCGGGGGCACGCCACGGAGTGCTCCGGGACGATACGTACTGCTCCTGGAAGCACTTTCGACAGCGTGGGAGCGTCACCCACCCACGTAAACCACCGCGCATACGAGCGCGTAGGGTTTCCGGGGGAGAGGTGCTTTCCGGACGTATGAGTGAAGAGCGACCCTGGTTCCGGGAGTACGAGGCGTTCGGCATCGAGGAGACACTCGGACCGTATCCCGACCAGCCGGTGCATCAGTTCCTGTACGACGCCGCCGAAGAGTACCCCGAACAGGGCGTCGTTCAGGGCGACCGAACCATCACGTATCCCGAACTCCGCGCGGACGTTGAGGCGCTCGCGGCCGCACTCCAGGAACGCGGCGTCGAGCCCGGCAGCCGTGTCGCGACGGTGCTCCCCACGTCAGTCCAGTTCATCGTGGCGACGAACGCCATCTCGCGTGCGGGCGCGGTTCACGTCCCGAACGATTTCCTCGACGCCGAAGACGACCTCGCCTACCGGCTCGAAACGAGCGACCCGGACGTGCTTATCGGGCGTGACGAACACCGCGACCTGCTGGAGACGCTTCGGGAGACGGCCGATATCGACCGGCTCATCCTCACGTCGCTGGACGATTACGCCCCGGAGCCACCGGAACACGACCCCGAAGACGACGTCGAGTGGCTGCCGACCGTCATCGAGGAGAGCGATGGCGGCCCCAACACCGCCGATATCGCGCCCGAAGACACCCACACCATCCTCTTTACTGGTGGCACGACGGGGCAGCCGAAGGGGTGTCTGTTGACTCACCGGAATCTCGTCGCCAACGCCCTGCAGTCGATCGCCGCCCAGTCGCGGCTTCCCGATTTGATGCGCGGTCGCGAATCGGCCATCATGGCGCTGCCGATGTACCACGCCTACGGCTACTCGGTGACGAACATGCTCGTCGCCTTGGGCCTCGACGTTCTCGTGGTGCCCGACGCCCGCGATACGGAGTTGGTTCATAGCCACATCGCCGAACACGAACCGCTCGTCATGTTCGGCGTACCGACGCAGTTCATGCAGGTCGCAGACGACGAACTGGAACACGACGTTGTCGGGCTCTCGGGGTCGGCACCGCTGGCCTCGGAGACGCGCGAGCGGTTCAACGAACGCTCCTCGGGCATCTCACAGGGGTACGGCCTCTCCGAGATGTCGCCGATTACCCACTTCGACGTGAGCGGAATCCAGGAAGCCATCACGGGCACTTCGGCCGACGATGCGGGCTTCGACCGCCCCGCCATCGGCGTTCCCGTCCCCGATACGGACGCGAAACTCGTCGACATCGACACTGACGAGGAAATCCCGCTCGAGGCGGCCATCGCCGAGGAACGCGAAGGCGAGATGTACCTGAACGGCCCCCAGCGGATGGCCGGCTATCTGAACGCCGACGACCCCTTCGACGAGGACGGGTTCGTCGCGACTGGCGATGTCGTGAAAATCGACGAGCGGGGGCGGTTCTACGTCGTCGACCGGGTGAAGAACATGATCAACGTCTCGGGGCTGAAGGTGTACGCCGAAGAGGTCGACGAGGAGCTGTTCGGGATGGACGGCGTCCGCCGCCCCGCGACTATCGGGGTTCCAGACCCAGAACGCCCCGGAAGCGAGCGCGTGAAGATCTTCATCGAACCCGAAGCGGACGCCGATATCACCGCTGACGACGTGCGGCCGTATCTGGAGGGTCGTGTCCCGCGGCAGGCGATGCCGAAAGAAGTCGAGTTCGTCGAGAGGGTGCCGCTCACGGATATCGGCAAAACCGACCGTGAGGCGCTGAAAGACCGCGAGTCAGAGTAGTTATTTCGAGAAGGTTTCGTCGGCGAACGCCGCATCGATGCTCGCGGCGGATTCGGTCAACTCGACTGCGGCCTGGGAGTACTGCATCACTTTCTGCATGTCACCCTCGATGTCGAAGTGGCCGGACATCATGCCGTCGACGACGCCGAGGTTACCGCGCATGAGGTCTTTCCAGGTCTCGTTGTCGGCGGTCAGTCTGAAGCCGACATCGACCTCGTCGGGGCTCTCGATGAGATACGCATCGGTGCATTTGCCGCCTTCGAGACCGACGAAGGAGTAGCCGACGTGGACGCCGTTCTCCTCGTTGACGTACTGGTCGATCTCCGACCGGAGGTCGTCCGGCATCGCGTCGATGTCGAGGTCGTCGACCGGCATGTTCCGCATCTCGAAGATGAAATCGCCGTTGAAGTCCACGCCCCAATCTGCTGCCTGCTCGGCGTACGCCTCGTTCTCGTTGATGCGGTCTTTGTACGCTGCAAACCACGCCTGGCTCGGGAAATAGATGACGTCGGATTCGTCATCGAGGTTCTGTTGTGCCATCGTATCCCGTACATTCTCTCCCAGTGTTTGGGTGTGACTCCGCGAATCAGAGGGGGTTTAAACGTGACCGCGCTGCGAGACTGTCGTTGCACCAACATACCTAGGATGTTAGCCGCTAGCTTCAATCCCGGGCGCTGACTTCGACCAAGTGGTCGGTTCCACCGAAGCACGGCTGTCACATCTGACATCGCGCCACACCTGGCTGTTCGCCTCTGACGTGTCGAACATACACGTGCGTCGGGGAACCGACATCACCGCGATTTCTCGACTGCGCCCATCGCTCACGCCCCACCACTGCCCTATTAAAGCAACCGAGTATTGCTGGCCGAAGGCTTAGCGGTGTTGTGCCCGTCGTACAGAATGGACGCCGGCAAAATAACCATTACCGAACTGCTGCCGCGCGTTCGGCGTCCTTCCCTCCGATGCCCCTTGGGGGGTGTACCAACTCCTGTCCAGCCCTGTGTATCGTGCTCGAAATAAAAGACAGCGTGGATTGTGTCGGAACTGAGCCGCTTAGCTGAAGTGAGGCGCTAAGCCCCCTTCCTCAGGAGCGCCGACCGTTGTCGTCGATGCGGACGACGCCGGCGTTTCGCAGGTGGAGACGTGGCCGAAGCGAGTCTCGCGCCCGTTACGGCGTGTATGAAAGCGGATCACAGAGCGCCCACACGTCCTCGGTCGGGTCGAGCCGATTGGGTTCGGCGCCGCGCGTCGTCAGGACGCCCGCATGGTACAGCATCGCCTTCAGCTGGAAGACTGTCGGCGAGTGATACACCTTTCCCTCCCGAAGCAGCTCTGTTCTGAGTGACCCGTCCCGTGTCAACACTCGCGACCGCACGTCGTCGGTGCTTCGGACGAACAGTTCGACGGCGAACGTCGGGTGATGTTCGTGGAGCCACTCGAGGAACTCGACGAGAGACGGTTCCGTGAGCGCGTCCTCGTGCATCGTCTGCAGTTCCTCGACCAGGAGCTTCGTCGCCGGATACGCCCACACGACACGTCTGGTGAGCGCTCCCCACTCCGGCGCGAGGTCGTAGAAGCGTTTTTGTGATCCTTGCCACGCCTCGAACGGCTCCAAGGCGGCGTCGACGGAGCCGTATCGGTGTAGTGCGAACCGAACCACTTCCTCGCCGAGTGGCGTCAGTTCGTCGCGGCGTGGCTGTTCGTCGACGAGCCCGAGAAACACCGCGCCTCGGCGGGCGTCCGCGACGGCGCTGACGACGTACTCCGTGAGCACTGCTTCGGTGTCGTCGGGGTGGTACAGCGCCAGCGGATATGCCAGATAGTTCTTCGGGTGGTTCAGCCCGAACGACGCGTCTGCAACGCCCTGAGCTGTCGCCTGAAATCGGATAGCTGACGCATCGTCGGCGGTGTGTTTGCCGACGACGCGTGGCGTTTCGATAGGCCGGACGCCCCCGCCCGAATCCACGCCGAGCACGCCCACGTTGAGTTCCCGTGCGAGCGTCCGAGTGGTCTGTCCGATGGCGTCGACTGGTGCCGCAACGTAGGCAGCGTTGGCTTCGTGCAGGCGGTCGTATGCCTGCAACACGCCGCGCTCGGTGTCGACGGTTCCGTCGCCCGTGTAGCCTTTCGCCTCCACGGCGACGAGCGGTGGTTCCGACCCGAGGCGGTCGACGGCGAGCAACTCCGATTCCAGTGTTCGAACGCCGACGAGGTCGGGGTACCCCGAGCCGATTCGGACGTGGTTGAACGGTGCGAGCCGCTCGCGGATGTCGGCTGCGATTCGCTGCCCTGGAAGCCACTCCTCGGCCGCGAACTGGGTGTCACAGACGGCGTAGGTGTTCGGCTCCTCAGCGTCTGGAAAGAGGCGCCCCTTCGCGTGGGCGAGCACCTGCGGCTCCGAGAGTGACTCGGCGCTGGCCATGACCGGTACTCCCGGGCGGAGCTGATGAAGGTTCGGCCCACCGCCATCCCACCAGCGCCCCTCGGTTCGCCAGCGCCGGCCTGCCTGTCCCCGTCGTGCTCCCCGGGTTCAGCCCCATCACTTGGATGTATTATCGGCCGATAGCGTTATATCTGCCCTCTGGATAGTTTCCCCTAACGATGTGCGAAAATAGCCGGACGAGCATCGACTGCAACGACTGCTCGTTTTCCACCGTCGTGACCGGTGCCGACGACGAACTCCCGGCTGATGTGGTCATCGAACACGGACGGGAGTCGGGCCACACTCTCACCGTCGAGCCGCTTGCGGAGTGACGGTGACCGCTCTCATGAATTGGATACTTGTTTTCATATCAAAAGCGACCGGGCATACACAGCAGTAACCATATTCCAGTCGGTACGCCACCTGTGGGTAGGGTTGGGAAACG
>NZ_JBLGBY010000057.1:0-14800 GCF_047616845.1 Natronomonas sp.
TGTTCCCAAGAGACCGACAGCGTCTGAGCCCATAGGCGAAGCCACCATACAGCGCCGTTCCGGCCGCTTCCGCCGACCGACACCCATTTTCGGGCGAGCGCCCAACGTAGATGTAATGACTGACGACGCGCCGGGGTCTGACGGTGAACGCGACCTGCAGCGGCAGCTCGGCACCGAAAACCGGGCGGACGCCTTCTACGACGACAGTATGCACGAGGCGCTGACGCCGCGGATGGAGCGGTTCGTCGGCGAGCGAATCATGTTCTTCCTCGCGACGGCCGACGGCGACGGCCACACCGACTGTTCGCCCCGTCTCGGCCCGCAGGGGTTCGTCAACGTCATCGAACCCGACCGAGTTGCCTACCCCGAGTATCGCGGCAACGGCGTCCACGCCTCGCTCGGCAATATCGACGAGAACCCCCATACCAGCCTCACGTTCGTGGACTGGTGGGAGACGACCGTCGGCCTCCACATCAATGGCAAAGCCACGGTTCGGGAGGAACTCCCTGAAGCCACCGACCCCTCTGGCACCGACCGGGTGAAATGCTGGGTCGATATCGATGTCGAGGAGGCGTACATCCACTGTGCGAAACACCTGCCACAGCTTCAGATTCAGTCGTTCGACCCGCCGTGGGGTACCGACAGCGACGACGAGAAACGCAGCGGCTTCTTCTCAGAGTAGGAGCGCGGCCAGCGTCAGCGTCAGCACGGCGACGATGAGGAAGACGCTCGTGCCCATCGAAACCCGGAGGTCGAGCGTGCCGGGTTCGCCGCCGTTCGGTCGTGCCTCGGCCTCGACACCGGGGAGGCGCTGCGCCGTCGTGTAGGCGTAGCGCCGTGGGTTCGCACCGACGCGGAGCGCGCCGGAGGTGACGGCGACGGCCACGCGGTCTACGGCCGCCCACGTCTCCGTGACCGCACGGACGAGTGCGCGACCGCCGTAGAACATGGCCGGGTTGATGATGCGGTCGACGTCCGGAATCCAGGTCAGGCGCGCAAGCGTCGATTTGAGGCTGAAGAAGCCGACAAAGCCCGCGACGCCGAGAACGACGCCTTCGAGAACTAGATTCGCCGTGTAGGGGTGTGCCTCCGCCAGCAGTTCCTTGGTGTAGGGCAGCAACTCGAAGAGCGCGCCGGGGAAGAGACCGAAGGCGAGACAGAGGCCGCCGACGGTGAGCATCGAAACGGACTGGCCGGCGCGGGCGTCCTCCGGCGAGATGGTCGCTTCGCCGTGGAAGAAGACGTAGTAGCCGAGCTTGATGAACGACATGAACGTGCCGACGCCCCCGATGATGAGCAGCCACCAGAGCACGTCGTTGCCGCCGAGGGGGAGGCTCTTCGAGCCGATGGTAAAGACGTGCATCTCGTGGGCTTGCTCGATGACGATGCTCTTGCTGACGAAGCCGTTGAAGCCAGGGACGCCCGAGATAGCCGCCGCCCCGAACAGATAGGCGACGAACGTGACGGGCATCACGCGCCAGAGGCCGCCGACTTCCGTGATGTCCTCAATTCCGGTGCGGTAGATGACGACGCCGATGGCCATGAACAGGAGTGCCTTGTAGAGGATGTGGTTGAACACGTGGCCGAAGGCACCGGCGGTCGCAAGCGCTGTTCCGATGCCGATGCCGGCGATCATGTAGCCGACCTGTGAGATGATGTGATACGAGAGGAGTCGGCGCATGTCCTCCTGCAAAAGCGCCATCGACGCGCCGAAGACGGCCATCGCCCCGCCCATGTAGGCGATCCAGAGATGGCCCTCCGGGAACGCCCGGAACATCGCGTACACGCCGGTCTTGGTCGTGTACACACAGAGGAAGACGCTGGCGGCGATGTGGGGGCTCGGATAGGTATCGGGCAGCCACGTGTGGAGGCCGATGAAGCCGACGTTGACGCCGATACCGATTGCCATCAGCGCGGGCGCAATCGGGCCGACGACGCCGGTCGCCTCGCTGAAGAGGAAGGAGCCGACCTCGACGTACTGCCAGATGACCGCCGCGAGGACGAGGCTGCCGCCGATGCCGTGTGCCATCGCGTAGCGGAAGCCAGTCCGCACCGCGCGGCCGCCGTAATGCCACACCAGGAGGGTGCTGGTGACGGCCATGAGCTCCCAGAAGAACACGAGCGTCAGCCAGTCGCCGGCGAAGACGGCGCCGAGACTCGTGCCGACGTAGCCGAGTGCGGCTGCGGTCTGTTTGCCGTCGGCCTCACTGGAGTAGGCGTACAGCACGGCCGCGGCGCCGATGAAGCCGAAGATGAGGCCCATCAGCCGCGAGAAGTCGTCGACCTGATACAGAACCGTCTCGAAGCCGAACAACTGCATCGGGATGTGGGTGCCGTCGGCCACGAAAAACGAGATGACGGCCGCCCCTGCCGTCGCGAGGAAGCCCGCTCCGTGGCCGACTTTCCGTGGTGCGACAGCCGCGATGGCCGCTGCCGCGAGCACGAGCACGAACGGCGGCACCGTATCGAGCACCATCAGCCCATCACCCCCACGGTCAGCACCGTCGAAACGATATCCTCGATGAGTCGGAGGAAGACGGCGGTGTAGGGAATCAGCCCGAGCACGACCGACCCGGTCATCGCGGCCAGAATCGGCCCGAGCATGAACCAGGTGCTCTCGCCGCCGAACCAGTCGCGTCGCTCCCAACCGCCCGGCGGCGGCCCGCCGTGATGGTGGTCATCGCCCGGTGCAAGGTGCTCGTCAGCATCGCGAGCAGGGTCGTCAGCGTCGGTGTCGGCGTCCGCTTCGTCGCCTGCCTCGTTTTCGGGCATCGTGTGGTCGCTCGGATGCTGGTCGACCGCGTACTCGCCGTCGACGAGCGGCGCGGGTTCGCTGTAATCGCGTTCGACCGATTCGCCGCTGAAATCCGGCCGGCCGAGTTCCTCGGGGTCGAGGTCGTCGTCCTCGGTTTCGGTTTCCTCGGCGTCCTCGGTTTCGTCCTCGTCTTCGGGTTGCTTCTCGCCGCCGTCGGGTCGCGTAATCGTCGAGCGACCTTCACCCCCGATGGCGTGCTCGACGAGCGGCTTGGCGTCGTGGGCGTCCTCGCTCTCGAAGAACGCCTGGTAGACGACCGGCCAGAAGTACGCGATGTTGAGGACGCCGGAGACGAGCAGGGCGACGGCGAAGAGGTAGTCGCCAGTCGAGACGGTGCCGATGAGCAGGTAGAACTTGCTGACGAAGCCCGCCACAAGCGGAATGCCGGCCATACCGGCTGCCGCGACGGCGAAGGCGGCCATCGTCACGGGCATCCGCTTGCCGATGCCGGCCATCTGACTGATGTCGTCGGTGTGGGTCTCGACGTGGATGATGCCCGCACAGAAGAACAGGGTGAGCTTCATGAACGCGTGGGCGGGGATGTGCAGCAGCCCACCGGTGATCGCCTGCGGGCTGAGGATGGACAGTCCCAGCACGATGTAGGAGAGCTGGCTCACCGTTGAGTAGGCCAATCGGCGCTTGAGGTTGTCCTTCCGGAGCGCGATGACGCTCGATGCCAGCAGCGTGAACGCGGCGAAGGAGGCCAGCACGATGCCGACGCCGAGGGCGTCGACCGTCTCCGGGCCGAACACTTCGAGGATGAGCCGGGCGATACCGAAGACGCCGCTTTTGACGACTGCGACGGCGTGGAGCAGCCCCGAGACGGGCGTGGGCGCGACCATCGCGTCGGGCAACCACGAGTGAATCGGCATCAGGGCGGCCTTGACACCGAAGCCAGCCGCCAGGAGGGCGAAGGCGGCGCGGGCGAGCGTTGGGTCGGCGGTTGCGAGCCCCGCGATGCCGCCCGAGGTGAACGAGACGGTGCCGGCGAGCAGATAGACGAACACGGTGCCGGCAAGCACCGCGACGCCGCCGCCGAAGGTGTAGGTGAGATACTTGCGTCCGGCGGCGCGGGCCTCCTCGGTTTCGTCGTGGGCGACGAGCGGGTACGTCGCGACGGTCAGTATCTCGTAGAAGACGAACAGCACGAGGAGGTTCGAGGCGAAGGCGATGCCCATCGCCGCGCTGAGACTCATCGCGAACGAGGCGAAGTAGCGCGTCTGGCTGTGCTCGTCGAGGCCGCGCATGTAGCCGATGCTGTACAGCGACGTGATGATCCACAGCAAGCTTGCGAGCAGGCCGAACAGCATACCGAGCGAATCCGCCCGGAGCGCGAACGGGATATCGACGACGAACTCGCCGAGCGTCCAGACGTAGACGTCGCCGGCGAGGACGCCGGGCAGCATGCTGGCGACGATTCCGAACTTCCCGATGGCGACGGTGAGCGTGACCGCCTCCCGGAGGTTCGGCCGGCGATGCGCCGCGAGGATGGCGAGCGTTCCGACGACGGATATCAGGACGGCCGCAAGCGGCCGTGGGTCTGCGAGTTCAGTCATTGGAAAACACCTCGGAAGAAGGGGTCAAGCAGTGTTTCGAACCAGCCCGTCGCGAAGCCGAGCGCGACAACGACGATGGCGGTGAGCACGACGACCGCGAGCATGCCGACGGAGACGCCATCGACAGTGCGGGTGTCGGCAGACGGCTGCGGTTCGGCCTGGTCGCCACCGTCAGCAACCGCTCCCGCGGGCGATTCGGAAGCGTCCGGAGCGGCGAAGTAGAGCCGCTCCAGCAGTCGGGCGACGTACAGAAGCGTCAGAAGCGTGCTGAGGAAGACGATGACGGCAATCGGCCACGACTCGGCACGGACGGCGCCGACGCCGATGTACCACTTGCCGAGGAAGCCGATGGACGGCGGGACGCCGACCAGTGCGACGGCCAAGATTCCGAGTGTGGCGGCCGAAACCGGCGAGCGGTAGCCGAGTCGCGCGTAATCGCCGACGGTGCGGGCGCCGTGCGTCGAAGCGAGGATGGCCGCCGCCGCGAACAGGCCGCCCTTGATGAGTCCGTGGCCGACGAGGTGGATGACGCCGCCGAGCACCGAGGTCGGCGTTGCGAGGGCGAACGCCGCCACGACGAGGCCGAACTGCGCCACGGACGAGTAGGCGAACATCCGTTTGACCTCGGTCTGGATGGCTGCGAGGCCGCTGCCGGCGACGATGCTAATGCCGGCGAACGCGAGCAGGACGTCCTGTGCCAGCGGGACGGCCTCGAAGAACCGGACGGTGAACACCGTGAGGATGACACGGCCGATGGCGTAGGCGGCGACCGTCGAGGCCAGCGCTGAGATGAACGTTGTCACCGTGTCGGGCGCGTACGTGTAGGCGTCCGGCTGCCAGGTGTGCAGCGGGAAGATGGCGGCCTTCAGTGAGAGGCCGACGACGATGAATCCGAACGAGGCGATGACGACGCGGGAGGTGTAATTGCCGGCAAGCTGTTCGGAGAGGTCGACCATGTTCAGCGTTCCGGTGGCGATGAGCGCGTAGCCGACGCCGATGAGGAACAGCGACGCGCCGGTCGTCCCGAGGATGAGGTATTTCAGCGCCGCGATGGCCGATTTCCCCGAGCGGTCGGCTGCGACAAGCGCGTAGGTCGCAAGCCCCGTAATCTCCAGGAAGACGAACATGTTGAACAGGTCGCCCGTGACGGAGACGCCCATCAGCCCGCCAACGAGCAGGAGATAGGCGCTATAGAAGCTGTTCCGGCGTGGGCCGCCGGTGTAGGCGAACGCGAGCACGCCGAGTGACACGACGGCGATGAGCGCGATGACGGGCGCCGAGAAGCCGTCGACGACGAGTTCGATGCCCTGCGGCGCCGGGTAGCCTCCCACCTCGTGGACGAGCCGATTGCCCGCGTACACCGAGCGGACGACGACGGCCGCAAGCACCGCCTCGACGGCGGCGGCGACGATGGCGACGTACCAGCCGGTTTCGGTCGTCCGGAGGCTCAAAAGCAGCGGGACGACCGCCGCAATGATGGGCACCGCGATGAGCAGCGCGAGTATGACGTCGTGTTCAGTCATCGGCCACCTCCCGGAGGACGGCTTCGTCGAGCGTGCCGTACTCCTCGTAGATGCGGACGATAAGTGCCAAGGCGACGGCCGTGAGGCTGACGCCGACGACGATGGCCGTCAGCACGATGACGTGCGGCAGCGGGCTGACGTATGGGCCGCCGCCACCATCCGGCGGGACGATGGGCGGTGAGCCGCCCTCGACGTACGCCGAGGCGATGAAAAACAGGAAGACGGCGCTCTGGAAGAGGTTCAATCCGATGACCTTCTTGACGAGGTTCGGGCTGGCGACCATGATGTAGAGGCCGGTGACCATGAGGATGATGAACGTCACGTACGCCCAGCGGTTGACGAGCAGTTCGATCACGCTTCCTCACCTCCGTCGTCCGGGTTCGGCCCGGCGGCCGTCAGGAAGAACAGCCCGATGATGACGCCAGCGACGATGAGCGCGATGCCGCCGATTTCGACGGCCTCGATACCGAGTTTGGTCGGGTTTTGCAGCGGATACAGTTCGTACTGGAGGAAGCCGCCGCCGAGGCCGACGCTGCCGAGGCCGATGCCGGCGAACACGAAGAGGCCGAGACAGGTGACGGCCGTGACGGCCTGTTCGCCGAGCCACGTTCGGGTCGGTTCGATGCCGAACGCGAATGCGAGCATCAGGACGACGGTGCCGACAAGGGCACCGCCCTGGAAGCCACCCCCTGGCGAGTCGGCGCCGTGGAACGTGATGTAGAGCCCGAACGTGAGCACGAACGGCGTCACGACGCGAACCGTGCTCATGATGACCTCGCTTTCGGTGTACGGCTGGCGGCGGTCGGCGGTGATATCGGACTCGGCGTCGCTGTTACTCATGTGAACACCTCCCGTCGGAGAACGACGAGAACCGCGACCCCGGCGGAGAAGACGACGGTTGCCTCGCCGAAGGTGTCGAAGCCACGGTAGGCCGCAAGCACCGCGGTGACGGTGTTTTTGACGTGCGTTTCCTCGTAGGATTCGGTGAGGTAGTATCCGGTAACGGCATCGTAGGAGAGAATCGGGGATGTCGGGTCGCCGACGGCGGGCAACTCGAACAGCGTCAGGCCGAAGACGACAGCGAGCGCGCCGCAGGCGACAGCAGCGCGGGGGTCGATGCGTTCGAGATTCGGCCCCTCGCTCGGTCGGACGGTTTTCGCGATGGTCAAAAGCAGGAGGATGGTCGTCACGCCGGCGCCGATGACGGCCTCCGTGAGGCCGACGTCCGGCGCCAAAAGCAGCGTGTACAAAAGCGCCATCCCGAGGCTGTAGGCGGCGAAAACGATGATTGCCGCGAGCACGTCCCGCAGCAGCGCGGTCGTAACCGCTGTCGCGAGGACGAACACGACCAGCGTGTAGGCGACGTACTCTATCATTCGTCTTCCCTCCAGGGTTCGATACCCTCTTCGTGGGCGGCGCGGGCGACCGCGTGCGCCGCCGTCGGGTTCGTGATGAAGATGAACACGAGCAGGAGGAGGGTCTTGACGGTCGTCGTGCCGAACCCGAGCGCGAGGACGACGGCAACGAGCGTCAGGCCGGCGCCGAGGGTGTCGGTCTGGCTCGCGGTGTGAGCGCGGGCGTAGACGTCCGGCAGTCGGATGACGCCGACCGCGGAGACGAGGGTGAAGAAGACGCCACCGGCGAGGAACACGGCGATGGCGATTTCGCGTGGCGTCACGTCACATCACCCCTCCACGTTCGACGGTGAACTTCGAGATGGCCACCGCCATCAGGAAGTTCAACAGCGCGTACACCAGCGCGATATCCAGGAACGACGGGACGTCCAGCGCGGCCGACAGCAGCGCGAGAATGACGACCGTGTTCGTCCCGAGGACGTTGACCGCCAGGACGCGGTCGAGCATCGTCGGCCCGCGAATCGCGCGGTACAGCACGACGATAGCGAGGACGACGAGCGCTATCGCCGCACCGAGCAGCAGGGTGTCCATCATTCGGCGTCACCTCCCGACTCCGGTTCGGTTCCGGTGACGGTTTCGAGAATGCGGCAGTCGTCGCGCTCCCGAGGCGAGGAGATGCGGGCGGCCTCACGGCCGTAGAAGACGAACCGAACAGCGCGTTCGAGCGCGCCATCGAAGAGGCCCTCACGGGCCGGTCGGATGAGCGTATGCACCATGAAATCCTGGCCGTGGACGCGTACGGTGAGCGTGCCCGGCGTGAGCGTGATGCTGTTTGCGAGCGTCGCGACGGGCATGCCGCCCCAGACGGCCGAGCGAACCTCGGTCGTTCGGGGCTCTATCGGCAGGCTCGGATGGAGGATGACGTACGAGACGTAGAGGTTCGCGACGATGATCTCGTATGCGAGATACGGGATGAAGATGAACAGGCGGGCGACGCGACGTGCGATGGCTGTCAGCTTCATTCGGTCGCTGAACGCGATGCGGTGGAGCATCGTCGCGACGAGGAGGGCGCTGCCGGCGCCGGTCAGGAGATCGAATCGCTCCCCGCTGAAGCCGCCGAGTAGCTGATAGAACAGAAACGAGATGCCGAACAGGGCGGCAAACTGGAGCAGGCCACCGCGCCGCAGCAGGCGGCCGCGCCGAGTCGCCCGTTCGACGGGCGCTTCCTCGACAGTGAGGCCCGCAGCGACGAGCTGGGTCTCCATCGGCTGGAGCAGTGGCGCGTTGCCGCCGGGGCTGTATTCAGGGTCGATGATGACGCGTTCGAGGCTGTTGCGTCGCGCGTACTGAGAGAGCACGCGAGCGAAGTCGTCAGGGCCGAAGAGGTACTCGTCTTCGCCGATGATGGCGGTACTGGCGTCGACCGACCCATCGGAGTCTTCCTCCGCCCAGACGGCGACGCGTTCGAGTAGGGACTCCAACTCCGCCCGGACGTCGGCGCTGGCCGCGCCGATATCGCGCCAGGCGACCGGCGCGACGAAATGGAGCTCGGCCGAGGTCTCGATGGCCTCTCGAACCGCGTAGGCGACGGTTTTTCGCAGCGTCACCGACTCGCCGACCGGAACGAGGATAGCCCCGTCGTCGGTCTGGTTCGATGAGTCCTCAGGCACAGTTGGTCACTACCCCGGTATTCAGGTAGCCGCACCAAAACGGTTGTTCTTCACGGCGGTGTCCCCCACCGCCATCGGATAACGCTTAACCCGGCGCGCTTCGGAGCCCCGCGTATGACAGATGCGGCGGCGTTCGTTCCGGGCCACGTGACGGGGTTCTTCAGCGCACACCCGGACGACGATCCGACGAAAGCCGGCTCCCGCGGCGCCGGCGTCACACTCGATACGGGCGTCACGGTGCGGCTCGAACCCGGCGATAGCCTCGAACTCAACGGCGAGGTGGTCGACATCGAGGCCGTCGACCGTGTGCTGAACGCGCTCCGGGCCACCGCGAGCGTCGTCATCGAGACGGAGCTCCCGCTGGGGGCTGGCTTCGGCGTCTCCGGCGCCGCCGCTCTCGGGACAGCGCTGGCCGCAAACGAGGTGTTCAGCCGCGGCCTCTCGGAGAACGAACTCGTCACCATCGCCCATGGCGCAGAGGTGCAGGCCGGAACGGGGCTCGGCGACGTGGTCGCACAGGCCCGTGGTGGCTTCCCCATCCGGCTGGAACCGGGCGCGCCGGCCTACGGCGAACTGGACGGCATTCCCGCACGTCAACAGATCGAGTACGTCACGTTCGGCGAACTCTCGACCGAGGAGGTACTCGGTGGCGACACGGAGGCGCTCACGGTGGCCGGCAAGCAGAGCCTGTCGGCGCTCGTCGCCGAGCCGACGCTCGAGACGTTCATGCAATCCTCGCGGCGGTTCGCCCGCGAGGCCGACCTGCTGACGCCACAGCTCCGGGAGGCGATTCAGGACGTGGCGGACGCGGGCGGCGAGGCCTCGATGGCGATGCTTGGCGAAACCGTCTTCGCGCTCGACAGCGGGCTCTCCGAGGCTGGCTACGACGCCGAGCGCTGCGATGTCTGTCTCTCTGGCGCACACCTCCTGTAGGCCGACCGAACACTATGACACGAACCGTCTCGTTCACGGCGCTCGAGGAGGCCATCTTCCACCTCGACCTGGAGTTCACGCCGATGAACATCCAGGGTGAGATCGTGACGACCGAACCCATCGACCTCGACCGGCTTCGGGAGGCGACGGCAACGGCGTGTCTCACCCACCCGTTCGCGCGAGCGCGGCGCCAGCCCACCCACGAACTCGCGTCGAGCTACATGTGGGAGATTCCGGATGCCGTCGAGACCGACCCCGTCTCGGTAGCGACACTCGACGGAACCGACATGGCGTCGCTTCGAGCCGAGTTCTACGGCAATCGGTTCGACCTCACAGCGGCGCCACCGTTTCGGCTGCTCGTCGTTCGGGGTGACGGCGAGGCAGGTGGTGACCGGCTCTGCTGCTGTGTCGACCACGTCGCGGCCGACGGGGTCGGAGCGCTCAGAATCCTCCGGTCGATCTGTCAGGCGTATCGCGGGGAGACGCCCGATGGCCCCCCGATCGATTTCGAAACGTCCCGGCAGGTGATGGACGACCTCCGGCCTGAATCGCTCGGCGAACGTCTCGACCGCCTCGGTGAGGCTGCCGGTCAACTGCCGAAATCGGTCGACCCGCCAGCCCGCATCGCAGGCGAGGGCGCCACCGACGAGGATGGATGGGGGTTCGTCCACCGGCGGCTCGACGCCGAGCTCACGGATCGGCTGGTGAACGGACGCCCCGAGGAGGTATCGGTCAACGACGTCTTGCTTGCCGCGCTCCATCTCGGCATCGACCGCTGGAACGCGACCCACGGCGAATCGACGGAGACGATCAGTCTGCTGATGCCCGTGAACCTCCGGCCACGGGAGTGGTTCTACGACGTGGTCGGCATGTACACGCTGTTCGTCAGCATCTCGACGGAGGCAGACGACCGGAAGACGTCGCAGTCGGCCATCGCGGCTGTCGTCGAGCAGACCCAGCGGCTGAAGCAACGCGACCGCGCGGCGGCGTTCCAGGCGGCGCTCGATATGATTCCGCCCGGCCTCCCGGTCGGCCTGAAACGACAGTTGCCGAACCTCCTGCACGGTGCCGGGAGTCGTCTGCTCGACACCGCGGTGCTGTCGAACCTCGGACGGATTCCCGGGGCCGCACCGCGACTCCACGAGGACGACCCCGGTCGGCTGTGGCTCTCCCCGCCGTGTCGGCAGCCTATCGGCGTCGCTATCGCCGCCGCGACGGTCGAAGGGAACGTCTACCTGGGCTTTCGGCACGACCGCGAGCAGTTCGACCAGGAGGCTGCGGCGTCATTCGCCGACCTGTACGTCGAACAGCTCGAATCGGCCGTGGCCTGACGAGCGTAAAGACAGATAGGGCTGCATCTTCGAGAAGAACTGTGAACCGCCGTGCGTTCCTCTCGTCGGTCGGCCTGCTCGCCACCGTCTCCCTATCGGGGTGTAGCGCCGACGAATTCGACACCGTCGAGGATGTCGCCATCCAGGTCGACAACACCACGAACTCGCCGGTCAGCGTCGACCTCACAGTCGAGCGAAGCGGGTCGGTGACGCTCGAGGAGACGGTCGCGGTCGACGCCGACGAGACCGAGTACGCGAACCCCCGGATACCCGAGGCCGGTGAGTACGAACTCCGTGCCGCGGTCGACGATGAGCGGACGACGACTCGCACGGTCAGTGTCACGTCGTCGGATGTCCAGGTGGGCCGAAACATCGCCGTCATCATCTCCGAGACCGATGTCCGGGTGCTGAAAGAGGAGATCGCAGATTCGGCCGGAGCGGGAGCCTTTTAGGCGACGGTCGCCGACCGATTCGTATGACCGGCCCGGATATTCCGGAGTCACACCCTCGGTACGAGTCGCTGCTGACGCGACACCGCATCGAGGAGGGCGTCGACCTCGGCATCACCTCGAGACAGGGACTCATCGCTCAAGGACGCGGCGAGGCGTTCGATTACCTCCTCGGCGAGGAGACCCTCCCGAGCGCCGACGAGGCCGAACGCGTGGCAGCGGCGTCTCTCCTCCGTGCCGACCACGCCGTGCTCTCGGTGAACGGCAACGTCGCGGCGCTGGCGCCCGGCGAGCTGGTCGAACTCGCCGAAGCGACGGGTGCCGACCTCGAAGTGAACCTCTTCAACCGCACCGAAGCGCGGATGGAACGCATCGCTGACCACCTCCGCGAGCACGGCGCCGAGGCGGTGAAGGGACTGGACGCCGACGGCCGAATTCCCGGGCTCGACCACGAGCGCGCGAAGGTCGACGCCGACGGCATCGGCGATGCGGATGTCGTTCTTGTTCCGCTGGAGGACGGCGACCGTGCCGAGGCGCTCGCCGAGATGGGCAAGACCGAACTCGTGGTCGATTTGAACCCGCTCTCGCGGTCGGCCCAGAGCGCGACGGTGCCCATCATCGACAACCTGATTCGTGCGGTGCCGAACATGACCGCTCACGCCCGCGAGCTGGCCGACGCGGACGACGAGGAACTCGATGCGATTATCGAGCGGTTCGACGCTGAGACGGCGCTCGCGGCGGCCGAGCGGGCGATTCGAGAGCCCGACGACGCCGATGACTCGTAATCCACCGCCCGTACCTGTCGACCTGCCGAAAGGCGTCTTGCGCGCGTCTGACGTAGTGTTTTGTGTGTCGGGGAAGTAACGTATCCCATGGCTAGCCTCACGGAGGTTTATCAGGGAGGCAACGGGACGGGCCTCCGGCGGCTGTATGCCGGCGTCGCGCTCTTCGGGGTTGGCTCGGTCGTACTCGTTGCGGGTATCGCCATCGCGGCCACCGAACTCGGCCAGCTGTTCGGTCTCGGGCTGTTCGAGGCGCGCCGCGTCGCCGGCGTCCTCGGTGGCCTCGGCCTGCCGGCGTTACTCATCGGCACGATGACCGTCCTGCCGCGCGCCCAGCGCACGGTTCGGGTCGCGGCTGCCGCCGGCGCACTCGTCTGCGTCGTCGGCGTCGTGCTTTTCCAGAGTGCGTACCCGGTCGATTGGGTCGGCGGCTCCGGCAACGCCAACATGACGCTCGTCGTCACTGGCGTGTACTTCACCGGCGCTATCGTCACTTGCTGGTGTCTGTTCGCCTCGGTCGCGAATTTCAAGGCGCGCAACGACCCTGGCGGCACCGTCACACTCGAAATCACGAAGGGTGGCGAAACGAAGATCGTCGAGGTTTCCGACGACGATCTCCGTGGCCGCCTCGGCGGTATCGGCCTGCTCGGCAGCACGCCCGACGGCGATGTCGAGACCCAGACGAACCGCAACGCCGGTTCCGGCCAATCGCGCCAGACGACACAACAGGCGCCACAGAACACGTCCGTCGACGCCAGCCCCGGCGTCACCGACGGCGGGTCGACGAGCGCGTCGCTGAACACACCCGGTACGCAGACGTCCAGCCCACAGACGACCGACGACGCCGAGTTCCTCGACGACGAGCCCGCGACGCCGGCTGGCGACACCTACTGCGGCAACTGCGCGCATTTCCGCTACGTCCGCACCGACGACGGCATGGTGCCGTACTGCGGCCTCAACAGCGAACCCATGGACGATATGGACGCCTGCGAGGAGTGGACGCCGAATAACTAAGCGAGCGTTTCTGCGACCCGTTCCCAGTGGCTGCCTTTCCAGAACAGTTGTCCACACGACGCACAGCGCCAGCAGTCCGTTTCGGCGGGGTCTGGTGCGTAGTCGGGCGTGTCGGCGTCTTCGGGCACCGCTTCGAGCGGCCCGTTGCACCGTCCGCAGTGTGAGGGTTCAGCGGCGAGTTCGAGCCGTACGTCGGCGGCCTCGAGTTCTGCGAGCTGCCCCTCGATGTCGCGTTTGGTCAGTAATATCGCGTCCTCGGTGCGGTCGGCAAGCGCCTCATCGCGAGTGAGGAGGCTGCGACCTTCCGCTTCGGCCTCCCGGCGAATCTCGTCGTCAGCCTCGATGCCTCGGTCGCCGGCGTAGGCGGCGTCGTAGCCGCACATCCGGAGGTAGACGGCGAGCTTGCCACACATCACGTCGAGGAGAAACCGGTCGGTTTCGGGCCGAACCGCCATCCGTTACAGTCCGAGGAACTCTCGGACGCCGTCGGCGCCCCGGCAGTTGAGCACGTCTTCGGGCTCGACCCAGCCGCGACGGGCGGTGTGGACGCCGAACCGGATGTACTCGTAAGCGCCGGGCCGGTGAGCGTCGGTGTTGATGCTGATGGTCGCGCCCGCTTCGATGGCGACTTTGACGTTGCTGGAGCGGAGGTCGAGCCGGTGTGGGTCGGAGTTGATCTCCAGTGCTGTCCCGTTCTCGGCGGCCGCCTCGGCGACCCGCTCCATGTCGATATCGTGGCCGGGGCGCTGGTTCAGCATCCGGCCCGTGGGATGGCCGATGATATCTACCTCGGGATGTTCGATAGCCGTGATGATGCGGTCGGTGCCGTCGCCGTCGAGGTCGCTGTGTGGTGAGGCGACCACACAATCCAACTCGGCGAGCACGTCGTCGCCGACCGAGATACCGCCCTCACTGTCGATGTTTGCCTCGACGCCGGCAAAGACGTCGATGTCGGCGGTTTCCGCGACCGACCGAATCTCACCGAGCTGTTCGCGGAGTTCCTCGTCACTTAGCCCGACGCCGCCGACCATTCCGGGCCCGGTGGCGTGGTCGGCGAGGCCGATGTAATCGTGGCCGAACGATGCGCCCGCCTCGACCATCTCCTCGATGGTCGGGTCGCCGTCCGACCACTCCGTGTGGAGGTGCAGGTCGCCGCGGACGTCCTCGAGCGTGAGGAGGTCGGGGAGGCGTCCCTCCGCCGCCGCGGCGACCTCCCCGCGGTTCTCGCGGAGCTCGGGCGCCGGCCACTCCATGTCGAGGGCCTCGTACACTTCCTCCTCGGTTTCGCCGGCGACGCGCTGGCCGACGCGCTGGCCCGCGTCCGTGTCCTCGACGTCGCTCACGTCGAAGACACCGTACTCGTTGACCTTCA
>NZ_JBLGBY010000058.1:0-14762 GCF_047616845.1 Natronomonas sp.
TGGGCGGGCGCCTCAAGCGCCTCGGCGACGGCGCCGACGGTGTTCTTGTCAGGGTCTTCCGGGATATACTGGCTACCGACGCCGGTCACGTCGATGGTGGTGCGGTTGGCCTTCTCGACGCGAACGATGTCCGCCGGCCGTTCGAGGGCCGCCCCGAACACGTCGAAGCCACTCCCGAGGTTCGCGCTCGTCGCGGGCGCCCGCACCGTGAGCATGGCCGGGGATACCGCTCGCCCCCGGATAAATCTACCCGATGCGCCCGGCCAGTCGAAAGAGGCAACACTGTGCCCCAACGACTGGGCGTATGATCGGCATCGTCGGCGGCGGTCTCGCGGGGCTTTCCGCCGCGTATCGCCTCCAGAACGCAGGCCATGAGGTGCGCGTCTTCGAGGCCAACGACCGCCTTGGCGGCCTTGCGGCCACCTACGAGACCCGCGGTGACCGCATCGAGAAGTTCTACCATCACCTCTCGAAATCCGAACAGACCATCGTCGAACTCGCTGAGGAACTCGGCGTCGGCGACCGAATCGAGTGGCACATCGGCGAGAACGCCTACTACGTCGATGGCGTCGCCCATCCCCTCGATACGCCCTGGGAGATCGCCGCCTACCCGTATCTCTCGACGTACGATAAGTTCCGGCTGACGATGCTCACGCTCGGCATCGATGTCCGCGGTGGTCGGCCGCGCCGTGACACCTATGAGAACCTCGAGGACTTTGAGGACGTTCCCATCAAGCAGTTCCTCATCGAGCATACGACTCACGGCGTCTACGAGTATTTCTTCGAGCCGCTTTTGGACGCGAAGTTCGGCTCCCGGACGGAAGACGTCTCGGCGGCGTGGCTGCTCGGCCGCGTCAAGTTCCGCGGCGAGCGCGACATCCTCCGCGGCGAGAGTCTCGGCTACCTGGAAGGCGGCTTCGGCGTGTTGGTCGACGCGCTCATCGAGGCGGTCGGCGAGGAGAATATCGAGACGGGGGCGTACGTCACAGACCTGGCGTTCGAGGATGGTGAGACCCCATCCCGCGGCCCCGTCGAATCACTGACGGTCGAGAAACATGCCGAGGAGACGACTGTGACAGAGGTACACCCCGTTGATGACGTCGTCGTCGCGACGATGCCTGACGTCCTCGAATCACTGACCGGCTACGAATGCGACATCGACTTCCAGGGCTCTGTGTGTGGCGTCGTCTCGATGGACGAGCAGTTGATGGACACCTACTGGCTCAACATCGCCGACGAGGCGCCGTTCGGCGCCCTCATCGAACACACTAATTTCGTCTCGCCGGAGCGCTACGGCGGTGAACACCTCCTGTACGTCGCGAGCTACATCCAGGACACCGACGAGGAACTGTGGCAACTCGACGACGACGGCGTCGAAGAACTGTGGCTCGACGGCATCGAGGAGATGTTCCCAGATTTCGACCGCGACGGCGTAAACTGGATGCTAATCGGTCAAAACCCGAAGACAGCTCCGGTGTACGAGCGCGGCTATCTCGATCTGGTCATCCCCTACGACCTCTCGGAGTCGGTCGCGCCGGGCGTCCACTACGCGGGCATGGCCTCGCGCGCACAGTATCCTGAGCGAAGCCTCAACGGGGCTATCGAGGCCGGCTACGCCGCGGTAGACGGGCTCCTGGACGCCGACGGCCGCTGACGCTGCCCCGCCCTATTTCGGCTCGATCTTCCCGGCGAACGTCTGGAACTCGATTATGTCGCCGGGAATGTGGAACGTGTCGGTCGCGAACTCGTAGACGTTCTCCGGGGTTTCGGCATCCCAGACGATGTAGCCGAACTCGCCTTCGACCGTCGTTTGGTGCATGTTGATCTCGGCATCGGGAACGTCGAACTCCGCGAAGAGCTCGGTGAACAATCCCTCTATCTCCTCGAGGCCGTGGAACGCGCCCATGTTCGTGACGACCGTCGACGATTCGTCGTAATCGACCATGACCGCCTCGAGGTCTTGCGTTTCGAACGCCTCCAGGTGATGGTCGAGAACTCGTTCTGTGGTGCTCATGACCTATCTCCCGTGCGGTGTGGTACCGACGGACAGCCATACAAGCGGCGCGAACGGCTAATAGATTCGGGACGGAACGCGGAAAAAGAACCGTTAATCGGCCTGGACTTCGTCGTCGACGCCGGGTGCCTGCGTCGGGTCGATGTCTTCGGGTTCCTCGGTGCCGCCGGCCACGGTCTGTCCCTCGGGCGTTTCCACGTAGACATCGTCGGCGAAGCCAGCGACGGCGTTCTCGTACTCGCCTTCCTCGAGTTTCTCGGGCGTCGCGGGCGCCTCCGCAATGCCGGTAGCGGGCCGGAACTCACCGAGCGGGTCGTCGATGGTGATGCCGTGGGTTTTGAAGAACTCCTCGTAGCGGCGGAAGTGTTCGTCCAGTTCGTCGCCGGGGAACTCCATCATCTCCGTCCAGCCGTGGTTGAAGAAATCGAAGTTGGCCTGGATGTGCGTAATCTCTCGGGCCTCGGCCTCGGTGTAGCCGGATTCGAGCGCCTCGACGTAGGTGTCCATCGTCGCATCGAAGAAGTCATCGAGGTGGTCACGTCGCTCCTCGCGGTTTGCCTCGTCGGTTTTACCGAGGAAGATTTTCGTGTGCATATCGACCAGCTTGTCGTTGGTCATGTCGCCGATGACGGGCATTGTCAGCGCCTTCTTGGCGGCCCAGTGGCGGACGTTCTGGCGGATTTTCATGTTCGTAGATGGGGGCTCTGTGTCCTTGAACCCCGCGACGCCGGAAGCACTCGGCCAGCGTCCGCCCGCGAGCGCGGTTCGACGGCCGAACGCGGTGACGGCCGCCGTCGCATTTCCAGCCGTAATCACAAACGGCCGTGACGCCCCGTGGCAGCGTGATGAATCGCAACATAGCAATTCACATTAAGGCGGGTGCCATACCCGTGGACATGTGTGCGTCGCACGTTATAATCGGTGACGGCATCGCCGGCTCGTCCGCGGCCGAGACCATCAGGGAGGCCGATCCGGATGCCGACGTCACCGTCATCACGGAGGAGGGGGAGGCCCTGTACAATCGTATTCTCATCAAGGAGTTCGCGAAGGGGAAACTGCCCGAGGCGCCCGTCTCGATTCACGACCCCGATTGGTACGAAGACCGGGATATCGACCTCCAGATGAACACCGTCGTCACCGAGGTCGACACCGACGCCCACGAGGTACACACCCATGCGGGCGACGTCTACGAGTATGACAAACTGCTCGTCGCGACCGGCGGGACGCCGACGCAGCTCCCCGTCGACGGAAGCGACGCCGAGGGCATCCACCACTTCTGGACGTTCGAGGACGCCCGCGCCATCAAGCAAAGCGCCGAGGAAGCCGACTCCGGCGTCGTCGTCGGGGCCGGCCTGCTCGGTATCGATCTTGCGGCCATCTGCGGCGCACAGGACGTCGAAGCCCACTATCTGATGCGTGGCAACGCCTGGTGGCGCTATGCGCTCTCGGAGGACGGCGCCGAAATCATCCACGACGCGCTACGAGAGAAGAACGTCACGCCGGTGTTCGACTCCGGCGTCGACCACTTCGAGCCGGACGACGATGGCCACGTCACCGCGGCCATCGACCCGAACGGCGAGCGCTTCGAGGCTGACTTCGCCGGCGTCGCCATCGGCCTGGATTTCAACACCGAGTTCCTCCGTGGCAGCGGCCTCGAGATGGACAACGGCATCGTCGTCAACGAGCACATGCAGACGAACGTCGAGGACGTGTACGCGGCCGGTGACATCACGCAGTTCCACGATGTCATCCTCGGCGAGCGCGCCCAGAACGGCGCCTGGGGGTCGGCAAAGGAGCAGGGCTCCATCGCCGGCTCGAACATGGTCGCCGACGAACCCGCGGAAACCTTCGAGTGGGTCTCATCGTACTCTATCACACACTTCGATTTCCCCTTCCTTTCGTTCGGCCATCCGACGCTCGGTGACAAGACCGTCGAGAAGAAATACGACGAGGGAACCTGGCGTCGCGTCGCCATCAAGGACGGCCGCGTCATCGGTGGCGTCCTCATCGGCGACCTCGCGCCCCAGTCGGGCCTCAAACAGCTCGCCCGCAGACAGGTCGATGTCTCCGGCAAGGAAGAACTACTGCTTGCCGAATCCATCGACGTCGACGCCTTCGAGGAAGCCGCAGCGGCCGAATAACCGCGTTTAGCCGCTTAGCCGGCCAGCGTCGAAAACTGATTGATGCCGTCATCGGTGCCCGCAACAACCAGCGTGTCGTCTTCGTCGATGACGAATTCGGGGCCGATGTCCGTCAGCAGTTCGCCCTCACGCTCGGCGGCGACAACCGTACATCCGGTTCGAGCGCGAATATCTGCCGCCGCGAGACTCGTCCCGGCCAGCCGCGGTGCCGACGTTCGGACGAGCTCGATCTGTAAGTCGGGCGTGAGCACCTGCTCTTCGAGCAGCGCCGAGGCGACCATCCGGCCGGTCACGGTCGATAACGAGAGGACGTAGTCGGCGCCGGCCCGGTACATCTTCGTGACGTTCTGGGATTCCTCGGCGCGGGCGACGATTTCCGTTTCGGGACTACGGTCGTCGATGACGAGGGCGGTGAACTCCGCGATAGTGTCGTCGGGGAGCGCGAGGATGGCCCACCGTGCCCCATCGATACCGGCTCGGTCGAGCGTGTCGGGTTCGGTCGCGTCGCCGATGATGTCGACGCCCTCGAGGTCGTCGCGGTCGACGACCGTGTAGGGAACGTCGGCTGTCTCCAGTGCCTCGGTGACGGTTCGGCCGACCTCGCCGTAGCCGATGACGATGGCCTCGCCCTGTTCAATGCGGCGGACGGGCGAGCGGGTGAGCGACCGCAGCGCAGAGAGCTGTTCTTGGGTGCCGGTCACGAGCAACACCGACCCGTCGGTGAGCGTCGTCTCCGGCGACAGGGGGCTGCGGAATTCCCCGTGGAACCACGCGCCGATGACGTTCGCGCCGGTCTCTTCGCGGATGCCGCTTTCGGCGAGCGTCGACCCGGCCAGCGGGCTACCGCGCTGGATGGCCAGTTCGGCGATTTCGAAATCATCGCCGATTTCGACGGCGTCATCGAGTTCGGCAGTCACGGCGCTTGTCACCTTCGAGGCGAGACTGCGGCCGAGCAGCGGGCGCGGCGAGACAACCACGTCGGCACCCGCGAGTCGGTGGTAGCGTTCGCTGTCGGGCTCTTCGACGACGCTGACGACGCGAACGTCCTCCGAGAGTTCCCGGGCGGTCAGAACGATGCTCGTGTCTACCTCGTCGGAGACGTCCGCGACGAGCGCCCGCGCTGACGTGAGATTCGCGCCCGCAAGCCCCTCTGCGGTTTCGGGGTCGGTGTGGATGACCTCGTACCCATCCTCGTAAAGATCGAGCGCGCGTTCGCGGTCGGGTTCGATGAGGACGTAGTCGGCGCCGCGGGATTGGAGTTCCTCGATGAGCGTCTCGGCCCGGGAGGTGTACGTACAGACGACGACGTGGTCGTCGAGGCCGTTCGTGAGCCGGGTCGGCACCGTCGTCGAGAGGGCGTCCTGCAAAAGTGGGAAAACGAACACCGGTAACGCGAGGAAGATGAGCACGACGCCGGTGATGTCCATCACGATGACGAGGACGTTCATCTCCGGGCTCGTCCACGGCGCATCGGAGCCGAACCCGGTCGTCGTGAACGTCTCGACGACGATCTGCAGCGCGTGCAGAAACGTCGTCGGCTCGCCCTCGAACGTCGCCATCCCGTGTTGGTAGGCGACCGTATAGCCGAGTATCGTCACGATGAGCACCGACGTGTAGTAGACCGTTCGGCGCTGCCACTCGTCCATACGTATCCCTCAGCCGGATGGTGGTTAAAGGTGAACAGTCACACGCCGTAGAGGTAGACGATACCGAGGGTCGTGACGACGGTCAACAGCAACTGCAGGGGCGCGCCCACGCGTGCGAAGTCAGTGAACTTGTAGCCACCGGGGCCGTACACCATGAGGTTCGTCTGGTAGCCGATGGGCGTGAGCATGGCCGTCGAGGCGGCGAAGGTGACGGCCAGGACGAACGCGAAGGGGTCGGCGCCCAACTGCAGGGCCGCATCGTAGGCGACCGGTATCATCAACACGGCGCTTGCGTTGTTGCTGACGACGTTCGTGATAAGCGAGGTGAATAGATAGAAGATGCCGAGCAGGGCGACGATACCGAGCCCGGCGCTTGCGTCCACAACCACGTCGGCGAGCAGTGAGGCGGCGCCCGTCTCCTCCATGGCGACGCCGAGCGGGATGAGGCCGGCAAGCAGGAAGATGACGTTCCAGTCGACGGCGCCGTACATCTCGGTCGGGCGGACACAGCCGGTGACGACCATGGCGACGATACCCGCCAATGCCGCGATCATGATGGGCAGGATGCCGAGCGCGGCGGTGGCCACGACGGCGCCGACGATGCCGACGGCGACCGGGATGCGCTCGGAGCGGAAGTCGGGTCGGGTGAGCTCCTGGGCGACGATGAAGTTCCGGTCGGTCGAGAACCGGCGGACGGTGTCCTCGCTGGCCTGTATCAACAGCGTGTCACCGGCCCGGAGGGTGCGTTTGTCCATCCGCTGGTGGATGATGTCGCCGCCGCGGCGAATCGCCAGCACGGACGCGTCGTAGCGCTGCCGGAAGTTGAGCGTCTCAAGCGTCTCGCCGAGAAGCGAGGTATCCGGCGTGAGGACGACCTCGACGAGGCGCTGTTCGCCCTCCTCGTCGACGCCCGTCTCCTCGCCTTCGAGCAGTTCGTCGGTCGCCTCGACATCGGGGGCGAAATCCAGCCCCTCGGTGTCCATGAGGCCGACGAGGCTCTGGCGGTCGACCCGCAACACGAGGATATCACCCTCACGGACGACTTTCCGTGAGAGCGGTTCGTTGAACGCCTGCTTGTCGCGAATGAGCTGAACGATGTCGGCGTCGACGTCGATTTCGGAAAGCGCTTGATCGACGGATTTGCCGATCATCGGTGAATCCTCACGGACGATGACTTCCGTCAGGTACTGCTTCATCTCGAACTCGTCCGTGAGCTCGGTGCGGGCCTTGATGCGCTCGGGGAGGAGCCGCGGCCCGAACGCGAGCAGATACAGCGTCCCGGAGACGAGCACCAGGCCCCCGAGAGCGGTGAACTCGAACATCGAGAACGGCTCCGTTGCGGCGCCGCCGATGCGGTCGTACACGTCCGAGGCGAGGATGTTCGTCGACGTGCCGATGAGCGTGAGCATCCCGCCCATCATCGAGGCGAAGGAGACGGGTATGAGCAGTTTCGACGGCGAAATACCCGTCCGGTCGGACAGCTCCGTCACCATCGGAATCATCACCGCGACGACCGGCGTGTTGTTGATGAAGCCGGCCGTCCCGCCCGAAAGCGTGAGGACGGCGACGAGCTGTCCGAACGGGCTCTCACCGAACCGTTCGGCGATCTTCCGCCCGATGATGTTGACGACGCCGGTTTGGCGGATACCCTCCGAGAGGATGAACATCGCAAGCACCGTCACCGTCGCCGAGGAGGCAAAGCCGGAGACACCCTGCTCTGGCGTCACCCCCGTCCACGGTTCGAGAATGACGAGCGCAACGAGAACGCCGATGGCGGTGACGTCGATTGGCACCGGCTCCGTGACGAAGAGCACGAGCGCGACGAGGATGATGGCGAAGACGACGAGCATCCCAGTCGTCAGTCCGGTTCCAGCGACGAGCGCGAACACACCGCCGTTTCGCCCAATCATCGCCTAAAAGTTCTGGTCAGTGACGCGTTGTCTTCCGTGGCTGCGCCCGCCCACGCGAGTACCGTTTCCGGCGGACGATTCCAAAGTGTTTTCTCCGGGCCCACCACGTGTCAGGTATGGACGGCGGCGGCTCTACGGACATGACACTCGCGTTCGAGTTGGAAGCGCTCAAGCGACTGGCTCGGCCGGAGGAGGTGTTCTCCGACGCTCGCACCTGGAGTGAGTACGTCGGGGTCGTCTCCGATAAGCCGACCTACGTCGTGACCAACTTCACGCGGAAGAACCGCATTCGACAGGACTTCTTCTCGGGCCCGCGCGGTCGCGAGGAGAGCCTCGACAACGTGAAAACGCAGTTCGACACCGACCGACACGTCTTCGTCGGCGTCGACCAGAACGACGCTGACCTCGCCGAGACAGTCGATTGGGAGTACCTCCCCCTCGAACAGGCCGCCGACGCGGCGGGCTGGGAACTCGGCGACGCGGAGGCCGATGACGCCGAGGCCGACGACGAAGCGCGCGACGACTGGCCGTAAAACGGTGACTGCCGGCGATTCACCGCTCGTCGCCGGAACGCTCCGGGTCATCGGTGTGTTGCTTGCGTCTCTTGTTATCGTTCGCGGAATCTTCTCAGAGCCGATACGCTACGCGGTGGTGGTCGGACTCGTCATCGGCCTCGGCTTCGCGTTGGCAGCGTATGCCAGACGTCTCCGTGGCCGGTAGCGCGTCACGGGCATTCTTAAGAGGCCGGCGGTAGGCCATCCGGTATGAGTCTCGATATCGGTGAGGCGTTCAGCGAGGGTATCTCGCGGACGGTCGCCAAGAACGGGCTGTTACTGGCGGTTGTTTTCGCCGTCGTTGCGCTTTTGACGACCGTGTTGTTCCAGACGTTTTTGGTCGGGTTACTGGAGGCCATCCTCGAATTCATGCAGAGCGCCTCCACCAGCGAACTCGGTATCCCACAATCGGAATACGACCAGGCGCTCGAGCAGCTCCGGAACACTGCCCAGCAGACCCGACAGACGTCGCCGCTTGCGCTCAACATCCCGGCCGGCGTCGCTGCTGCCGGCCTGCTCGTCCTCGCTATCGTCTCGGAAGCCGTCTCCATCGTCGCCATTCGCGTCTTCGCCACCGACGAAACCGAAACGATGCCCCGCGATCTCACCACTCGAAACATCGTTCTGGCGACGCTGAACGGCTTCATCGGTGGCATCGTCGTCTCCGCGCTCATCCTCGTCGGCTTCGTCTTCCTCATCATCCCCGGTATCTTCCTCGCGGTGGCGTTCTACTTCCTGCGACAGGAGATCGCGTTGAACGACAAGAACTTCGTCCAGGCGATGGCTGACTCCTGGCGAGTAACGAAGGGTCACCGCATCACCGTGTTCGCCCTCGCGCTCGTGCTCGTCCTCATCGCACAACTCGAAGCGATGGTCGGCAGCGCGTTCGGCGAACTGTCACCGCTCGCGAGCGCGCTCGTCACGCCGGTCGTCGGCGGAATCCTCGGCGTCTTCGGCGCCGCAGTCGTCACGCGAGCGTACGTCCAGCTCCAGGAGCCAGACCTCGAGGCCGAACCCGAAACGTCCGACGAACAGACCGACCCCTACGACGCCGCCTTGGGCGCCGACGACATCCCCGAGTAGTCGTTCGCCGACACTACTGTTTTCCCGGTTTGCACCGTAGCGCCGAGCATGTCCGAACGCGATACCGACGTCGAGGTCGAGGTTGAGGTCGAAGTGGACGAGGACGAACTCGAAATCGAGGTCGGCGATACCGAAACAGCCGAAGCCGAGCTGGTGACGGATGGGCTCGAAATCGAAGTCGAGGTTGAAGTCGAGATAGAGGAAGAACACGACGAGGACGACGAATCGGAGGGGCGGGTCGCCGAGTAGCCACCGCGGAACGCTGTTTTTAACCCGCTCGGTCGCCGAGAACGGACAATGGCAGACCCGAGAGTGCCGGGCGACGACCCCGGGACGCTGGAGCTTTCCTGTGGCGAGACGGTACACGCCCACGACCTCGATATGGGGATGCGGGAGGTTCGGTGTGACTGCGGCGAACGCCACGCCGTCGTCGTCGACGTCCACCCCATCTCGCGGTTCGTCCCCGAATCCATCGCCGACGTCCTCCGGGAAACCATCGAGACGGACGATGAGTTCCCCGAGTTCGGCATCGCCCACGTGATGGGCATCGTCTTAGAGGAGTTCCCCGAGAAGGTGGCCGTTGCCGACGTCAGCGAGGACGGCCACGTCGGCTACGCGCTCATCTGGGTGACCGACTTCGACTCGCGCCGTCTCCACGAAATCATCGTCGAACTGCTCGTCGAGTTGATGGAGCACGCCGCCAGCCACGGCGACAATGCGACCGCCTCGCAGTTCGAACAGCAGATGACGAACTTCGATGTCGAGGCGTTTGTCGACGCCTATCGGGACGAGCGAGCGTTCGAATCGGAAGTCGATACGCCGGTGTGAGGGCGACACGGTGTAACACGGCCAGGCCGCTCAGTGTCTGACGAGGCGGTTCAGTTCCACACTGCCGCCGTCGTTCGGTTTCTGTCGTTCGCCCGTCTGACGATTGTCTGACGGGGTGTTATGGTATACGGGCACATGCGTAAGCACATGCGCATACGCCGGGGTGAGTTTGAGCGTATCCGTTCCGTGCTGTCGGAGGCCGACCCGGAGGAGCCACTGACCGCACGGGAGATCCTCGACCTGCTGGAAGAGCACGGCGAGGAGTTCGACAGCGCTCACCGCGTCGCCACCGTTCTCGGCCGTGAGGCGGAGGCTGGCGAGGTCGAGGTCATCCGCGACCAGCCGTACCGCTATCGGCTCGGCGAAGTGAGTTAACCCCAGTTCTGTTGCCGCCAGCTTTGCCCGTGGGGAACGGTAGCACCACCCGGTTCGAGTCGATGCCGATGGATTCATACGGATTGTTGTCCCAAATTATGGGTGAGCGGCCGGTACGGCTCGGCGTTCGCTGGGAAACGACTACAACAATCCGTATCACACTCTCCCGTCACACCGCTACGAATAGCGAAGCTCTGAACCGTGGTTCGGCGGCGGTTCGGCCCGACGCGTTCCTGTTTTCCACGTCTTATCGCCGCTATCGGCAATCGTCGCACGATTCGAAATTCGTACTCTTGTTACGAAATCCGCACTCTTTCGCCGGGCTTATTACGATGTACGAACTGAACAGGAGTAATGACAGACGACGAGCGTACCATCCTGCTCATCGGCAGCGGACCGATTCAGATCGGACAGGCGGCCGAGTTCGACTACTCCGGCGCCCAGGCGTGTCGGGCGCTCCAGGAAGAGGGCGCTCGGGTCGTCCTCGTCAACTCGAACCCTGCGACCATCATGACCGACCCGGAGATGGCCGACAAGGTCTACGTCGAGCCCATCACTCCCGAAGCCATCGCCGAGGTCATCCGCAAGGAACAGCCCGACGGCGTCATCGCCGGCCTGGGCGGCCAGACTGGCCTGAACGTCACTGCTGAGCTCGCCGAACAGGGCGTCCTCGAGGAATACGATGTCGAAATCATGGGCACGCCGCTCGACACCATCTACGCGACGGAAGACCGCGAGCTCTTCCGCGAGCGGATGCGGAAGATCGGCGAGCCGGTGTGTCGCTCCGAGACCATCGAGTCGATGGACGAAATCGAGGATGCGGTTGAGTCCGTCGGCGGGCTGCCGGTCATCGCCCGCACCGCCTACACCCTCGGTGGCTCCGGCTCCGGTGTCGTCGACGACATGGACGAGCTCCGCGAAATCGTCCGCAAGGGCTTCCAGCTCTCCCGGAACCACGAAGTCCAGATCACCGAATCCATCGCCGGCTGGGTCGAACTTGAATACGAGGTGATGCGCGACGCCGACGACTCCTGTATCATCATCTGCAACATGGAGAACATCGACCCGATGGGCATCCACACCGGCGAATCCACCGTCGTCACCCCCTCGCAGGTCATCCCTGACGAAGCCCACCAGAAGATGCGCGACTCCGCCCTGAAGGTCATCCGCGAACTCGGTATCGAAGGTGGCTGTAACATCCAGCACGCCTGGCGCGACGACGGGACGCCATCCGGCGAATACCGCGTCGTCGAGGTGAACCCCCGCGTCTCCCGTTCCTCCGCACTCGCCTCGAAGGCGACCGGCTACCCCATCGCCCGCGTCACCGCGAAGGTGGCGATGGGCAAGCGCCTCCACGAGATCGAAAACGAGATTACGGGACAGACCACGGCCGCCTTCGAGCCCGCCATCGACTACGTCGTCACGAAGGTGCCGCGGTGGCCGAAGGACAAGTTCAGCGACGTCGAGTTCGAGCTCGGGCCGGCGATGAAATCGACCGGCGAGGCGATGTCCATTGGCCGCACCTTCGAGGAGTCGATGCTGAAGGCGCTTCGCTCCTCGGAGTACGACCCCGCGGTCGACTGGACGACCGTCTCCGACGACGAACTCGAAGCGTCGTATCTCGAACGGCCGACCCCTGACCGCCCGTACGCCATCTTCGAGGCCTTCGAGCGCGACTACACCGTCGAAAACGTCATCGAGCTGACCGGCATCAAAGAATGGTACGTCGAGCGGTTCAAGCGCATCGCCGACGCCGCGGAAGCGGCCGCCGAAGGCGACTTCCAGATTGCTGCGGACGCCGGCTTCACGAACCAGGAGGTCACCGCCATGGCCGGCGGCGAGTTCAACGACACTCACGCCTCCTGGATTCCGTCCGAACAGCGTGAGACCGACGACGAACCGGAACTCGAAACGGACGGTGCCGGCGTCACCATCGACGACGTCGAGGACGAGACCTCCCACCGGACGTACAAGCAGGTCGACACCTGCGCCGGAGAGTTCCGCGCGTCGACGCCGTACTACTACTCCGCACGCGAGCCGTTGACCGGACAGGGCGCAAGCGAGGTACAGGTCGACCGTGACGTCGAAAGCGTTGTCGTGGTCGGCGGCGGCCCCATCCGTATCGGGCAGGGCGTGGAGTTCGACTACTGTGCTGTCCACGCCGTCCGGGCCCTCCGCGAGGAGGGCATCGACGCCCACGTCGTCAACAACAACCCCGAGACGGTGTCGACGGACTACGACACCTCCGACGGGCTGTTCTTCGAGCCGATTACGGCCGAAGAGGTCGCCGACATCATCGAGGAGACGAACGCCGACGGCGTGATGGTACAGTTCGGTGGCCAAACCTCCGTCAACGTCGGTGACCCCCTTGAGGCCGAACTCGAACGGCGTGGCCTCGACTGTGCGGTCATGGGCACCTCCGTCGAGGCGATGGATCTCGCGGAAGACCGCAACCGGTTCAACGCCCTGATGGACGAACTCGGAATCAGTCAGCCGAAAGGCGGCACCGCCACGAGCGAATCCGAGGCCCTGGAGCTGGCCCATGACATCGGCTACCCGGTGCTCGTTCGCCCGTCCTACGTGCTCGGTGGCCGCGCCATGGACGTGGTCTACTCCGACGCGGAACTCAAAGAGTACATCGAGGAGGCCGTTCGCGTCTCCCCGGACAAACCCATCCTCGTCGACGAGTTCCTCGCGGACGCGGTCGAGCTCGATGTCGACGCCGTCGCCGACGTTCGGAATTCGTCGGGGACGAATTCCGCAGCCCATCAGAAATCGAAGATTTCTGAGGACGGTGACGACGTCCTCATCGGCGGCATCATGGAACACGTCGAGGCAGCGGGTGTCCACTCCGGCGACTCCGCCTGTATGATTCCGCCGCGCTCGCTCTCCCAGGACACGCTCGAACGCGTCCGCGAAGTGACACTCGACATCGCCCGCGCACTCGATACCGTCGGCCTGCTGAACGTCCAGCTGGCCGTCCGCGACGGCGAAGTGTTCGTCCTGGAGGCCAACCCCCGCTCTTCGCGCACCGTTCCGTTCGTCTCGAAGGCGACCGGCGTCCCGATTGCCAAACTCGCGGCGAAGGTGATGGCCGGCCAGTCGCTCGACGAACTCCGCGCTCACGAGCAGGTGCCCGAACACGTCTCCGTGAAGGAAGTCGTCCTGCCGTTCGACCGCCTGCCGGGCAGCGACCCCCGTCTCGGCCCCGAGATGAAATCGACCGGCGAGGTCATGGGCACGGCCCGCTCGTTCGGCAAAGCCTATCTCAAAGCCCAGTCGTCGACCAGCAAGCCCATCCCGACCGAGGGCACCGCCATCGTCGACCTCGAAACCCTGCGCGGCATGTCCCAGAAGAACGAGGATATCTCCGACGTCCGCGAGGGTGCCGAACGCCGCTTCGACGTCCACGAGAAGGACGACTTCGATGACATCGAAGCCGCGATTCGCGACGACGAGATCGACGTTATCTTCTCGCGTGACCGTGACCTCCTCGAGGTCGCCGTCGAGGAGACCATCACCTACTTCTCGACGGTGCCGAGCGCCCGCGCGGCGCTTGAAGCCATCGAGACGGTCGACGAACCGCTCGACGTGATGGCTGTCTCGGAGCGGCCGACCGAGCGTCGCGACTGGGGCGAGTAGAAACCGGGGGCCCCTACTCCACGAGCGGGGCGACGCGGTCGTCTTCTGCGAGCATCGACTGTACGGTGCCGTCGTCGGCGCCGAGCGAGTACGTCGGTCGACCCTTGCCAACCGGCGAGCCGTCCTCCGGGCGCTTTTCCTCCACCAGTTCGGTTTCGGCCAGCGCGTTGAGCGAGCGCATGACATCGGCTTCCGAGAGCCGCCCGACCGTTCCGCTGTCAACACGCTCGAGTGCGGCCGTGACTGCCTCCCGTATCTCGGCTGAGTTCGCTGGTGTGGCCTCGCGGTCGGCAAGGTCGATAATACAACCGAGTACGATACGCTCTTCTAGTGATGCCGCCTCCAGTTCGTCGTGCATACGTACCGATTTACAACAAGGACGATAAGTCCTGCCCTGACCAGCAGCCGGTTCCGGAACCGATAGCGGTTCCACAGGATTTAGCCGCCGGCTCCCGTCCACCCGGTATGGATATCGAATCGGTGTTTCCCGAAATCGAAAGCATCGAGGACGACACGCTCCGAACGGGCGTCTCGACAGCCTGGACGACCGCGGCCGGCGTCAACGGCCT
>NZ_JBLGBY010000059.1:0-14611 GCF_047616845.1 Natronomonas sp.
TCGTCATACTGGGTTGTTTCCGCTTCGGAGGAAGGGCGCTTCGATTCTACGACCTTCTCCCACCGACCGCTACGGTTCCTTGACGGCCGACCCGAACGTTTCGGGTTCCATCTGCGCTATGAGCTCCGAGGCCCGGCCGGAGAGCTCCTGATATCGCTCCTCGAGTCGGGCGTACTCATCGCTGTCTTCGAGCTCCCCTTCGGATTTCGCCGATTCGAGCATCGCTCGCTTCCGTGCAAGGCTGAACTGACGCTGGAGGGCATCGTCGTACTCCGAAAGAGTGAGTAGGCGGTCGACGACCGACTCGATGTCCGCTTTTCCGACTGGTTTCGTCACGTAGGCGTCGAACGGCATCTCGATGATGTCGAAATCCGGGTCGACCGCGGTGACCATCGCCACCCTGCAGTCGTACCCTTCCTCATCAATGCGGTCGAGCACCTCATCGCCGCTCATCCCGGGCATCCGCCGGTCGAGCAAGATGGCGTCCGCGTCGGGGACTCTCTCGAGTGCATCCGATCCATCTGTCGCGACGAGTGTCTCGTACTCGTCGCCGAGCCAGAGGGCGTATCCCTCCGCAACGTGTGGCTCATCGTCCACGACGAGCACTGTCGGTGTCTCAGTGGTCACGGCCATATCCCCTCCCCGATGTCTGCCATCCGCTAGCTGCAACCCCCGATTACATCCGGCAACATGACAAACCAATTAGGCCCAACGCATTTAATACCCGGTCACAGTCCTCATGCCATCCCGACACACGTAAGCCGCTTGCCCGATTGAAACCGACAATGAGCGAAGACGTCGAGGAGGGTTCTGTGCGAGTCGTCGGGACGGCGCACGTCTCCGAGGCGAGCGTCAACGAGGTCGAAGAGGTCATCGATGCCGAACGCCCCGACGTCGTCGCCGTCGAACTCGACGAGGGCCGCTATCGGCAGATGAAAGGCGAGACGCCCGACGACCTCGATGCGGGCGATCTGCTCCGTGGCAACACGGTGTATCAGTTCCTCGCGTACTGGATGCTCTCGTACATCCAGGCGCGGCTCGGCGACCGCTTCGACATTGAGCCGGGTGCCGAGATGAAAGCCGCAATCGACACCGCGGAGGGATTCGACATCGATGTTGCTCTCGTCGACCGCGACATCCAGGTGACGATACAGCGTTTCTGGGCCAGTCTCTCCTTCATGGAGAAACTCAAACTCATCGGCGGGCTCGCCGTCGGCGCCGGCAATCCTCGCGAGATCGGGATGGGTGTCGGAATCGGTATCGCCCTCATGCTGTCGATAATCGCGGGCGCCATCGCGGGGCCGTTCGTCGTCCCAGCAACTATCGGCCCGAGTTTCCTCGTCACTATCGTGGATACGCTCGTGGTCGGACTGGGCGTCGGTCTCGCTCTTGGCGCCGCACTCATCGTCTTCCTGGAGCGAAGCGCCCCTGAAGACGACGACCTCCAGGAGTTCGATATCGAGGAGATGACCGATACCGATGTCGTAAGCGCGATGATGGAGGAGTTCCGTCGGTTCTCTCCCGGTGGCGCCGAGGCGCTCATCGACGAACGCGATGCCTACATCGCACATCAGTTGGTCGCACTCCGCGAGCAGGGCAAACACGCCGTCGCCATCGTCGGTGCCGGCCACCGTGAGGGCATCGAGCGCTATCTTGAAACGCCGGAACTGCTGCCACCGATGAGTGACTTGACTGGTCGCACCTCCGGCAGTCGGTTCTCGCTGTACAAGCTGTTCGGCTACCTGTTCACGCTCGGCTTCCTCGCGTTCTTCGTCCTCTTGGCCATCGCGACGTACACCGGGGTCGAAGGCGCCTCCAGTGAACTGCTCTTCCGGCTGTTCGCGGCGTGGTTCCTGGTCAACGGCATCATCGCGTTCGGACTGGCGAAGCTCGCCGGCGCTCACTGGCGCTCCGCCAGCATCGGCGGCGGCGTCGCCTGGCTGACGAGCGTCAATCCGCTGCTTGCGCCGGGGTGGTTTGCCGGCTACGTCGAACTCCGCTATCTCGATGTCAACGTCAGCGACATCTCGACGCTCAACGAGATCATGTCCGACGAAGAGGCACCGATTCGACAGCTCTGGCACGACCTCCGTGCAGTCCCGCTGTTCCGGCTCATCATGATCGTCGCGCTGACGAACGTCGGAAGCTTCATCGGCAGTGTGGTGTTCGCGACCGTCCTGCTTCCGTATCTGTTCGCCGGGTCGGGTATCGAGGGTGCTGAAGGTGTTGCACGCCTCATGTTGGCTGGCGCGCGCAACAGCGTCGACATCATTGTGGGGGCGTTCGCATGAGCGCGAGCGCCATCGAGGTGAGCGGCATCCGTTTTTCTCCCGACGAGATGCGTGACCTCGCTATCGCGTGGGTCGCACTGGGTATCGCCTTCAGCGTCTTCATCTTCGTCGCGACCGGCCGGCAGGTGTTTCCGGACATCGCGGGGGCCTTCACGTCGCCGCTTTTCGTCCGGGTGTTCCTCATCAGCATGCTGACCGTCGGCGTCGGCTTCCTGCTGCACGAACTGGCTCACAAGGTCGTGGCGGTTCGGTTCGGGCAGGTCGCTGCGTTTAAAGCCGATTACTCGATGCTGGCACTCTGTGTCGGCGCCGCCTTCGCTGGCTTTCTGTTCGCCGCGCCTGGGGCCGTTTACCACCGTGGCCGCATCACTGTCCGACAGAACGGCCTGGTGTCGGTCGCGGGGCCGCTGACGAACGTTGCTCTGGTTGCCCTCTTCTTCCCACTCGTCGCGTTCGGTGGCTTCCTCGGTGACGTGGGGCAACTCGGTGTCCTCGTCAACGCCATCCTCGCAGCCTTCAACATGATTCCGTTCGGCCCGCTGGACGGCAAGAAGGTGCTCTCCTGGAGCAAGGCCGTCTTCGCCGTCGTGTTCGCGGGGACGGCCGCGCTCGCGGTCGGTTCCTATTTCATTCTCGGCGGCTTCCCGCAGTTCTGAGCCGCCGGCGCTGTCGTCGCGTCCAACCGACGCGCTTTTGCTCCGTTCGGCCGCCGCTCTTTGTATGACCGAGGACGCAGACGATTCCGAGGAGGGACTCACCTACGCCGAGACGGGGGTCGACATCGAGGCCAGCGAGGCCGCGACGGCGGCACTCATCGGCGCTGTCGGGGAGTTCGAAGGCGATTACGCGGGGCTCATCGACATCGGCGACCGCTATCTCGCCCTCGCGACGGACGGCGTCGGGACGAAACTGCTCGTCGCAGAGGCGCTCGGCGACTACTCGACAATCGGCATCGATTGTATCGCGATGAACGCGAACGACCTCATCGCGACCGGCGTTACACCGGTCGCCTTCGTCGATTATCTCGCCGTCGAAACACCGGATGACGAGACGGCAGAGCAGGTCGGCGACGGGCTCTCGGCTGGCGCCGAACAGGCGGAGATCGCTCTCATCGGCGGCGAGACGGCCGTGATGCCCGACGTCATCAAGGGCCTCGACCTCGCGGGCGCCTGTGCCGGGCTAGCGACCGATGCGGAACTGTTCGATGGCGAGGCCCGCGAGGACGACCTTCTCGTTGGCCTGCCGTCCTCAGGCATTCACTCGAACGGACTGACGCTCGCACGGGAAGCGGCGACGATGAACCACGAGTACACCGACCCGTTCCCGTACGACGAGGAGCGAAGCATCGGGGAGGTGCTTCTGGAGCCGACTCGTATCTATCGAGAGGCTCTGGCGCCGCTGCACGCCGCCGAAACCCACGCTGCCGCCCACGTCACTGGCGGTGGCTGGACGAACCTCTCGCGGATGGGCGAGTTCCGCTACGTCATCGACGACCCCTTCGAACCACAGCCGATCTTCGAGTTCGTCCAGGAGGAAGGCGACGTGAGCGACGAGGAGATGCACCGGACGTTCAACATGGGGACGGGCTTTGTGGCAGCGCTGCCGGCAGACGACGCCGAAGCCGTCGCTGACGAACTCGACGACGCACGCGTAATCGGCCGCGCGGAATCGGGCGACAGTGTCGAAATTCGCGGCCTGGAGTTGTAGCGAACAGGCGGGGCCGTTCCGTCGGTCGACCCGTCCCCGCGCTCCCGCCTCGGGGGCCGACCGCACCGTCTACGTCACGGGCAGTCTGATCGCGGAATCGTATTTCAATCCCCGGTCGCGGCGGAAACCTTTTTGATAACCACGGGTTATTGTGCCGTATGGGAATGGATTTGCCGACGCCAGCTGACCTCCGCGAACGGCGGACGAACTTGGAGTTGACCCAGAGCGAACTCGCAGAGCGGGCGGACGTCTCCCAACCACTCATCGCTCGCATTGAAGGTGGCGACGTCGACCCACGGCTCTCGACGCTCCGGCGCATCGTCAACGCGCTCGATGAGGCCGAGAGCGCGGTAATGCACGCAGAGGACATCATGCACGAAGGCGTCATCAGCATCGCGCCGGACGACAGCGTCCGCGAAGCGATCGATCTGATGGTTCGGGAGGGGTACTCCCAGCTACCGGTCGTCCGAGACGGCCGTCCGCAGGGGGTCATCTCGAACTCCGATATCCGCCAGCTCGACTCGGAGACGGCGGGCGACCTGCCGGTCGCGGATGCCATGCGAGAATCCATCACCACTGTCGAGCCGGACGCGACGCTCGATGAGGTGAACGCACATCTCAACCATCAGGATGCGGTGATGGTCGTCGAGGAAGGGCAGCTACTCGGAATCATCACCGAGGCCGACGTCGCGGCCCATATCTCCTAGTTCTCTTCGACTTCTTCCGCGAGCTCCTGGGTATCGATGACCTTCAGCGGAACGTCCCGAAGCGCACCACCGATTTCGCTTTTGGCGATGCGGACGGCGTGTTGGGTGCTGTCGGCGTTGAACACCTTCATCTCCAGCAGGAGCCCGACGAGGGCCGTGTCCGCGGCGATGAACGCCGAGTCGAACGGCTCGCCGCAGGCCGGACAGGGCGTCGCTCCGACCTCGACTTCGACGTAGTCCATATCATCATCGTTCAGACGCTTCCCGGCTTCGCTGACGGCGACACCGATGGCGTCGTCGATCTCCTCGACGTCACGAACCAGCCACGCGGCTTCCATCGCGACGAGGTAATTGCTCATGTCTGTTGTAAGCGGGCCATGACGGATAGCCCTATTGTTTCGGGTCTCTCGGCACCGCGGCCGCGGTGCGCACGTGACCGCCATTATCGCTATAACTTATGACGATAGCGCCGGCAGCATACCCCGGCTATCCGTCTCAAGCGCTGGTCGTGGCGGTTCGTTGACCGATATTACGGTGGAACGGAAACCGCAAGATGGCGGCGCCCCATTTCTTCATAATCTATCATCAGTCTCCTCGAAATAACGGGAAAGCTTATACACACCCAACGATTTGGCGTGGCTAACATGGCATCAAGCCTGTACCGGGCGACTGTGTTCGCTCTGTACCAGTTCAGCATCGTCCTCGGCATCACGCTCCTCCCCGTCGCCCTCGTGGCGAACCGAGCAGGCGTTCCGTTCCCCGTCGGCCGTCTCATCGAGCGACTCAGCCAAGCACACGAGGAAGCGGCGTCAGCGGCCTGACCGGAAGGTTTTATCAGCGGTGGGTTTGTACGAGCAGCCAATGCGACAGCCAGAATCCTCCCTGCCACGCACCGGCCAGGATCACACCCTTTCGCCGTACGAACCTGAACTCGGCGAGGTGCCGTCTAACGACCTCACAGCCGACGACCTCGAAAGCGTCAACAAGACGGGAACGACCACCATCGGCATCTCGACGAGCGAAGGCGTCGTCGTCGCGACTGACATGCGAGCCTCTCTCGGCGGTCGCTTTGTCTCGAACAAGGACGTCCAGAAGGTCGAACAGATTCACCCCAACGCCGCCCTGACGCTCGTCGGCAGCGTCGGCGGTGCCCAGTCGTTCATCCGCTCGCTCCGCGCCGAGGTCAACCTCTACGAAGCCCGCCGCGATAAGGACATCTCCATCGAAGCGCTCGCGACGCTCGCGGGCAACTTCGCCCGCGGCGGCCCCTTCTTCGCTATCAATCCGATTCTCGGCGGCGTCGACGATGACGGCCACCACGTCTTCTCCATCGACCCCGCAGGCGGCGTCATGAAGGACGACTACACCGTCACCGGCTCCGGCCTCACAGTCGCCTACGGCACCCTCGAACGCGAGTACGAAGACGACATGACCAACGAGGAAGCAAAGCGGGTCGCAGCCTCCGGCGTCAAAGCTGCCGTCGAGCGCGATACCGGCTCCGGCAACGGTGTTTTCCTCGCCACCGTCACCGACGAAGGCGTCGACATCAAGGGCCACAAGAACTTCGACGACGTTCTGTAACCCGAACTTTTTGCACGGCGCAGCTCCGGCGCGCTTCGCGCGCCTCGCGGATGCCTTTCGTTCTCTCTGCCGCGATTCACACCTTTTAATCAGACGACTCACCTACGGACAGCCGATGGAATTCGCCGAGTTCGCCGCCCGAGCAGACGAGATCGAGGCCGAACCCGCAGACCTCAAAACAGTCGGCCTCGTCGCCAACCTCTTCGAGGACGCCGGCGACGAACTCAGTATCATCACGCGATTCGTTCAGGGACGAGTCTTCCCGGCCCACGACGGAACCAAACTCGATATCGGCCCGTCGCTCTGTTATGAGGCCCTCGCGAAGGCAGCCGGCACGAACGTCTCCGCCGAAGATATCGAAGCACGGCTCGCGGATATCGGCGAAATCGGCGCCGTGGCAGAGGGGCTCGACCTCGGTGGGCAGCAGGGTCTGGCAGCTTTCGGCGCTGGCGATGGACAGGACGGCCTCACCGTCGCCGAGGTCGATGCCGAACTCCGCGGACTCGCGGCAGCGGCGGGGGCCGGCAGCACCGACACCAAACTCGACACCCTGTTCGGGCTGTTCAACCGCGCTGAACCGCTCGAAGCCCGGTTCCTCGCCAGGCTCGTCCTCGGGGAGATGCGCATCGGCGTCGGTGAAGGAACAGTCCGTGACGCCATCGCCGAAGCCTTCGAGGTGTCCGTCGAATCCGTCGAGCGGGCGCTGCAGGTGTCGAACGACTGCGGCCTCGTCGCTGAGACGGCACGCGATGAGGGCACCGCTGGCCTCGATTCGGTACACCTCGAGATCGGCCGCCCGGTCAAGGCGATGCTGGCACAGGCCGGCACGGCCGTCGATGCGCTCGAATCGTGGAATACTGCAGCTGTTGAAACCAAATTCGACGGCGCACGCGTGCAGGTGCATTACGACGGTGACACCGTCCAGCTCTTCTCGCGCAATCTGGAGGACGTGACCGACCCGCTTCCGGAGGTGGTCGAGTTCGTCGACGACCAACTCGACGTGCCCGCTATCCTGGACGGGGAAGTCGTCGCAATCGACGACGCCGGCGACCCGCTCCCGTTCCAGGAGATTCTCCGGCGGTTCCGCCGGAAACACGACGTGGCAGCGACGCGTGAAGACGTCGCCGTCGAACTGAACGCCTTCGACTGCCTGCACGCTGACGGAGAGGATTTGCTGGACGAACCGCTGACGGCACGTCACGAGTGTCTCTCCGGCCTTCTCGATGCTGGCGTCTCCGAACTCACGATTACGTCTGAGGCCGACCAGGTGGCCGACCTGGAGGCGGCGGCTCTGGAGGCCGGCCACGAGGGTATCATGCTGAAGAACCCGGAGTCGGCGTACACGCCGGGAAACCGCGGTCAGAACTGGCTGAAGCGCAAGCCCGACGTGGAGACGCTCGACCTCGTCGTCACGGGCGCCGAGTGGGGCGAGGGACGACGGGCAAACGTCCTCGGAACCTTCTTGCTTTCGGCCCGCGATGGTGACGACTACGAGACGCTCGGGAAGGTCGCGACGGGCATCACCGACGAAGAATTGGCCGACCTCCACGAACTGCTGGAGCCACACGTCCGTTCGGAAACCGGAACGGAGGTCGATATCGAACCGGCTGTCGTGTTCGAGGTGGGATACGAGGAGATACAGGCGTCGCCGACGTACTCGTCCGGGTACGCGCTCCGATTTCCCCGGTTCGTCGGCGTTCGGGCGGACAAAAGCCCGGCCGACGCTGACAGCCTCGACCGCATCGAGCGACTGGCAGCGGGTCAGTCCTAATCCTGAACGCGGTCGTCGAGATCGTCGAGGCGGGCTTCGAGTCGGTCGAGTCGGTCGACAACGTCCGCGAGTGTCGCTTCGTCAGCGGCGTGTTCATCGACCGATTCGATGCGGCGAGCGAGCTCGTCGTGTATCTCGCCCGCGACTGATTTGTACTCGTCGAGTTCTTCCTGGAGGGCTGACGTGTCCGTCTTCGTGGCGTCCTCTAGCTGGGCCACGTGGCGTGCGAGTTCTTCATCACTCGCCATAACTTCCAATTGGACTCGACCACTATAAAATGGCATCCGTGGTTTCACCTCGAGAAAACCGCGGGGTTTGAGACGCGCCGAACGCAAGAGAGGGTATGATACAACACGACGGCCTCGAACTGTCGTGGCTCGGCTACGCCACGCTGCGAGTGGCGAACGCCGACACAGTCGTCTATCTCGACCCGGGTCGCTACGGCGTCCTCGACGATATCGAAACACCGCTTGGGGACGGCGATATCGTCTGTGTCACCCACAACCACCACTACGACACCGATGGTATCCGCCGGGTCGCGGACGCAGATGCGACGCTCGTCCTCTTCGAGGGCATCAACACCCACCGAATCAGCCGGGATATCGAGCGACCTGCCGACCTCCCGTACGAGATTCGGGAGGTCGACATGGAGTCAGACATCGCCATCGATGACGTGATACTCCGGACGACGGCCGCCTACAACGAGCCCGATGGCCCTCACGTCCGCCCGAACGGCGAGCCGTACCATCCCAAAGGGCTCGGCTGTGGCTTCCACGTCACGCTTGAAGGAACGTCGGTTTACTGGCCCGGCGACACGGACGTTCTCGACGGCCACGAACACCTCGATGTTGACGTGTTCTGCCCACCAATCGGTGGGTCGTTCACGATGAATCGTCACGAGGCGGCCGACCTCGCCGAGGCACTCGACCCCGAACTCGTCATCCCGATACACTACGATACGTTCGATGCAATCGAGGCCGATGCTGAGGCGTTCGCGTCCGACCTCGAGGCTCGTGGTATCAGTGTCCACTTAGACGAGTAACTGCACCGTCAACACGACGGCACCGACCAAAGCGAGCCCGAACAACAGCCGGAAGACGAAGGTTACGTACGGCTCGTCTCGAATCAGGCTCCGGTCGGCCTCCCTCGGATTCAGCAACCGCTTGCGGAACGAGAGCAACGAGTATCGGTCGGCATCAGTGTCGGCCTCGTCAGCGGGTTCGACGTTCGACGACCCACAGACGCACGTCTCCGGCGGCTCATCGTGAGACCGTCCACACTCCGCACAGCGCCACTCCATGCTTCTATCTGGCGCCCGCGGAAGAAAAGGGTGTGCCCGTCGGTTAACCGTGCGAACCGCGCCGATTACAGTACGCCCATGTCGCCGAGCCGTTCGGGCAGGTAGGTGTCGGTCACGAAGTCAAGCCCGCGCGAGGCGAGCGCCTGCTGTTCGGCCTTCTTGCCGATATCGAGCTGGAGCTCGATCTGTTCCGTCCAGTAGTCGTCCTGGAATCGGGGGTCGTCGAGCTCGCTTTCGAGGGCGTTGATGTCGGAGTCGGCGAGCGGGTCGGTCGGCAGGTCGTACTCGACGATATCCTCCGGCTGGATGCCGATGAAATCAGCGGCGGGTGTCGCCAGATACTCCGAGAGGTGCGCTGATTTGATGGAGCCGTAGGCGACCGACCCGTAGATGCGGTACGACCACGGGTCGCCGTCAGTGAACACCGTCACCGGCAGATCGAGTTCGTCGTGCAGCCGACGCGTGATGCGCCGTGTCGCGCGGGCCGGCTGGCCCTTGAGGTGGACGACGATGACGTTGTACTGCTCGTCGAAGCCGTTCTCGACGAGGCGGTCGCGCATCCCACCGGTCTCGACGCACAGGACGAAATCGGCGTCGTTGTCGAGGAACTCGATGGTGTCGGGGTTGTTCGGAATCTGATAGCCGCCCTCCCCGACGTCTTTCTGGCAGTGAATCTCCCGTTCGCCGCGGCGGGTCTGCTCGCGGAGATACAGCGGCCCCATGATGGTCGCACCGGACTCCTCGGGGCGCATGTGGAAGTCCTCGCGGGTGACCTCGCTGACGATTTCGAGGTCTTCGATGAGCTGATTGGATTCGTCCTGGTCGTTGAACTGGGCGCGCTCGTTGTCCCACGATTCGGAGAGGTAGTACAGTTCACGCAGCGTCGAGGAGCGTTCCTGCTCCAGTTGGTCTGCGAGGAATTCGATGGTGTAGACGGCTTTCAGGAGCTTCTGAGCGCCGCGGACGCTGTTTGCCGACCGCGTGGAGTGGCGGTCGCCGTACACCCAGACGTTCTCGTCCTCGTCGAAGACGATGTTGCTTTTCGTCCGAGTGGGGATCTCCATCTGCGGAACCGTCCCCTCGGCGAACTGGTCGTAGAACTCCGCTGCGAGGTCGATGAGTCGCTCGCGAGCGAGTTCGTCCTCGATGTCGGCGTCGGATTCTGTGCTCATGTTAGGCGTTGATAGTGAGTTTCTCGGCTTCGATGCCCTCGACGGAGACATCGAAGTCGGCGTCTCCGTCGATATCGTATTCGAGTGTGGCCTTCTCGCCGCCCGAAACCGTCGGCGACCACTTCAGGAACCACTCGCCATCCATCTCGACGACGGTGGCGTCGTCGTGGTCGCCCGGGTCGGCGGTGACGATCTCCGTGATCTCGGGGTCGACGTTCGTGTCGCCGTAGTTGTGGACTGTCAACCGCACCGTCGACCCGTCGACCGTCCGCTCGACGAGGACGTTGTTCATGATGCGAGCCAGCGAATCGTCGATGTTGAGCGATTCGCGCTCGGTGACCTCCGAGAGTTTCTCGGCCATTTGCGGGAGGATTTCGGCGATGACGTTCTGCTTGCGTCGGCGCTTCTCCAGCGACCGGCGCTTGTTGAGATACGATTTGAGTTCGCGGGCCGCCTCCCGGAGGGCGAGCTCAATCTCGTCTTCGATTTCGGGGATGTTGGCGACGGCATCCTTCGACTCGCTCGTGAACGGCACGTTCGTCGAGGCGACGTGTATCATCAGGACGGCGGGGCCGTTCGGCATGCCGCTACCCCCTGGCTGGTCGAGCCCGTAGTTCCGCCAGTTGATGTTCTTGACGACGTCGACGGTCGCACAGGCGCCGCGCTGATAGACCAGCGGGACGCGGTTGGCGAAGCGAAGTACCTCAGCCTGTCCGCCGTCTTCGAGGTCGCCACCGTAGGCGATGCCGGCTTCGACGACGAATGGGTCGCCACCGTGCACCTCGGCGTCGCGGGTCGCAGCGGCGTAGAAATCCGCATCGTACTCCTTCTCGAGGCCGGCATAGACCAGCTCCTCCGAGATGGGGGCCAGACAGCCGGTCGGCGGCGCGAGGATGTCCGTCTCGCGCATCGCCTCGAGCATCTGGGCGGCCGTATCCCGGTCGTCCGCGATGGAGTTGACCTTCGGCACTTCGTCGGGCACCTGTACCGCGTGTTCCCAGACGGCGTCCGTGACCTTCTCTCGGGCCGTGTCGCCGAACGTGGCGTCGTCGTACTCCTCGGTGTTGTCCGCAGACCGGTCGACGTACTCCCGAAGTTTCTCGCGGGTGACGCGGTTGCGCCAGTCGTCCTGCCTTTCGAACTTCTCGGCGAGTCGCGTCGCCAGGCCGTCGATGGCGGCGTCGTCCTTCCGGCTCGTCGTTGCCTCGTCGACCAGCTCATAGCAGTCCGCGGCGCGCTCGTCGATGATCTCGCCCCAGGCGGCTTCGACAGCGTTCTCCCGAACCGTCGCCCCGAACGTCTCGTCGAACTCGTCTTCGACGTCGTTGGCCGTCTCCTCGACGATGGCGTCGACCTCGGAGTGTGCGATGCGTTCGTGGTCGCTGACGGCCTCTTTGACTCGGCGTGCGAAGGCAGCCGTGGCCTCGGCGCTTTTGTTCGCGACGGCACCCCGAACAGCGGGCTCGATGTCGGCTTCCTCGTGGGCCTGTGGCGGCTTCCAGGCGACCCCCCGGCCGAAGTGGCGGTCGCGAAGATTGGCGAGGACGCTGTCTGCCGTTTTCGCGCCGACGCGAGTGAACTCACCCTGGAGAAACCCAGAGACGGAGTACGAATCGGTCGCGTCGAGCATCTTCAGCAGTGTCCCGAGTTCGACGCCGTGGGGATGGGGGCGAATCTCCTCGGTTTCCGGCGGGAGGTCGTCCGTCGCACGCTCGAATTTGAACGACTCCTTCGGCTCGTGGAACTCGATGCGAGCGTGGGGGTTGACGACGGCGGTGTATTTGATGTAATCGTGGAGCTGCTGGCGGGCGCGCATGTTCGCCTCCATCTCCAGTTCGATGCGCGTGCCGTGTGGGCGCTCCCAGGAGGCATCCTCTTCGACGTCGATTTCGGGCTCGTTCGTGTCGGTATCGATGGTGAGCTCGAAGTATTTCGCGTCGCCGCCGTTGTTCGTCTTGGAGGTGATTTTGGCGGGTTTGCCGGAGGTAAGCTGCGAGAAGAGCACGGCCGCGGAGATACCGATACCCTGCTGGCCACGCGACTGCTCGCGGGCGTGGAACCGGGAGCCGTAGAGGAGCTTCCCGAACACCTTCGGAATCTGCTCTTTCGTGATTCCGGGGCCGTTGTCCTCGACGACGAGCCGGTAGTAGCTGCCGGCCTCCTCGATTTCGACGTAGATGTCCGGCAGGATGCCGGCCTCCTCGGTGGCGTCTAAGGCGTTGTCGACGGCTTCCTTGACAGCGGTGACGAGCGCCTTCGCCCCGCTGTCGAAGCCGAGCATCTGCTTGTTCTTCTCGAAGAACTCGGCGATAGAGATGGAGCGCTGGCTACGAGCGAGCTCCTCCGCGATGGGCTCGCTCCCGCCGCCCTCCGCGAGTTGCGACTGATACGAGGTCATTCAATCGGAGGTAAACCTCCGGGAACGTAAAACCTCGTCGGGAGCGCGGTGAAAGTGGAAGCAGGCGACGGCACGACGTGCATGACGGGCGTCCGACGCCTACACCGCGACCACGGCGTCGACGACGAGCAGGACGACCCCGACGCGAACGCTTTTGCCCGTCCGGTGAGGGGTGCCGACATGGCCGTTCAGTTCGTGACCCGTATCGTCGAGCGGACGCTCGCAGAACTCGCCGACGGCATCGAGGCCGCCATCCCGCGTCTCATCACCGGCCTCGTGTTCGGCATCGTCGCGTACATCGCGATTCGGCTGCTTTTGACGGTTCTCGGAGCCGCACTTCGACGGTACTATACTGAGCGGCAGGCGCTCGTCGCGCAACTGTTCGTCACCATCGTCGGCCTGTTCCTGTGGTTCGGCGCGGCGCTTGCGTTCCTGAAAATCGTCGGCTTCGGCGACATCGCGGCGAGTCTCGGCACCGCCGTCGGCTTCATCGCTTTGGGCATCTCCTATGCGCTCTCGGAGATGATCGAAGACACCGTCGCCGGGGTCTACCTCCTTCGCGACCCCGATTTCGAGGTCGGCGACCGCGTGGAGGTCGATGGCACGGAGGGAATCGTCTCGGCCATCGAACTGCGGAAGAGCCGTTTCACGCTCGATAACGGCGATACGACCATCCTCGCGAACCGCGATGTTGAGGCCGAGTGGACGAAGCGTGCTGAGGTACGTAGCGAACCGCCCGGTTCCGAGTGAACTACCCTACCCTACGCAGCCATGCGGGCTTTGTTGAGGGTAGGGCTTCCTGATTCAATGACGTGACTTGCAGACACTGACTCAAACTGAGTCGTGTCCGTAGCGGCCACAGTCTCCACAGGCGTATCTTCGGGCCATCCCAGCCCTAACTCGTCAAACCCGCGCTGCAAAATATTCACGGCTGCATTCGCATCTCTATCCGTCTCAAACCCACACGACGGGCACGAATGCTCTCGCACCCAAATCGGCTTGGCCGTTTCCACACCACAACTAGCGCACTCTTTGGTCGTTCCACGTGGTTCGACCTCAATGACGTGACAGCCGTATTTGTCAGTTTTGTACTTCAGGAGTTCCAGGAACTGACGCCACGCCGCATTCTGCTTATTCCGGGCGTTGTGTGATTGTTCAAGCATCTCTTTCACATCAAGATCCTCAACAAACACCGCCTCATACTCGGTCACCAACCACGTCGTGAGTTTATCCTGAAAATCACGCACCTTATTCTTGATGTGGCGCTTAACCTTCGCCATACGCTTGCGTGCTTTCTCCCAATTACTACTGCCTTCAACGCGCCGTGAAAGCACTCGCTGCGCCTTCCGCAACCGTCCATACTCACTCTCCAAATCGAGTGAATCGACCGAAATACCATCGCTGGTATGGATATAATTGATGATGCCAAGATCAACACCAACACTATTCTCAGGTGTGATCTCATCAATACTCGGCTTTGTTGGTGTATTACCGTCTTCGAGCGAGAAACTCACAAACCAGTCACCCGTGGTTTCTTTCTTGATCGTGACTTCCTTGATTGCAGCTTCATCAGGGATTTCACGGTGATACCGTATTGGGATGTCACCGATTTTGCTGAGCCAGAGTGTTGCAGTCCGACCACTCGTATTTTTGAGCTCGAACCCGGACTGACTATACGTCATAC
>NZ_JBLGBY010000060.1:0-13775 GCF_047616845.1 Natronomonas sp.
GGTCGGTCGTCCGGATGGACACCGTCCAGAAACCGGAGCGGCTCCGCACGAACCGCATCGGTCGACTGGCCCCAGACGTCCTCGAAAGCGTCGTTGACGAACAGCAGCTCAGACCAGTCTGCGGAGAACATCCACAGCACGTCGTCGGCGTGGGCAGCGAGTTCTTCGAGCCATTGTTCGGTTTCGCGTCGATTCCGTTCCGCACGCTTCCGAGCGGTGATATCCCGCGAGGTGACGACGTAGCCGTCGAAGGCCGATGCTGACCGGTTCGATAGCCGGCTTTCGACCCAGACCCACGAGCCGTCCTTGGCCCGGTGGCGGTACTCGACGGTCGCTTCCGTCTCCGCATCCGCTTCGATGAGCTGTTCGAACGCCGCCCGCATCTCCGCGCGGTCGTCTGGGTGCATACACTCGAAGGCGCTCATGCCGACGAATTCCTCGGGCGTGTAGCCCAGCACGCGCTCGACGGCTGCGTTCACGTACTGGTAGGTGCCCGCCTCGTCGACGACCACGACCTTGTCCTGTGTGTGGTCGAGCAGCGCAGTCTGGGTCTCTAAGTCGTTCATAACGGGGATGAGGGCATCTTTCCGACCAGTTCGCGGGAGATGCCGTTATGTAATAGCAGAAATACACAGGGCGATATAAGCAGTCCGGCGAGATTAGAACGTGAGTTCCTGGGCTTTCTCCCAGCGGGGTTCGAACTCCGAACGGACGCTCTGGGCGAACTCGCGGTCTTTGAGGTCGATCATCGCGAACACCTCTTGGCTTTTCAGGGGGTGTGGCACCTCGATAACGACTTCGTTTTCGTCGATGAGGGTGAACGTTCCAGAGACGTTTTCGCTCGTGCGAACGGAGAATCGGTCATGCTCCATGAGCGAGGCGCGGTAGCGCTCGCCGATGGACTCCGGTAGTACGGGCACGAGGTCGGGACGCATCAGGAGTCGAACCTCGACACCACGATCCAGGGCATCGCTGAGTTCGTCGAGAATCAGCGTTCCGACCGTGTCGATATCGAAGAACTGCTCGGTGTACGTCGACAGCACCATGACGATCTGTGAGTCGGCGGCCGAGAGCCGCTCGACGAGGAGGTCGACGGTCTCTTCGGGGCCGACAGACGCCGTCCAGAACGTCTCCTCGACGGGGTCAGCCGTTTCGAGTTCGCCGGTGAGCTCGTCGACGATGTCCTCGTACTGGGTGGCTTTCTCCTCCAGTTCCTGTTTCTTGTCGTCGAGCAGGCGGTCGAGCGCCGTCGTTGGTTCGACGGCGACGTACTTCTTGGGTCGAGAGGCTGACTGCGACCGGACGAGGTTGTACTGTTCGATACTGTTGAGGACGTCGTAGATCCGCCCCATCGGGACGTCGCTGACCCGGGACAACTTTTTGGCGGTTGTGGGCCCCGTTTTCAGCAGCGCGCGATAGGCGCGGGCCTCGTACTCGGACAAACCGAGGTCTCTGAGACTTGCCATTGTTACGTCTCTCCCTCTCCCAGGTTATAAACACACCGCAAGTTTAGGAACGGTTTGAGTTGTTGTTACGATACTGACCGTATCGGCGATTCAGGGCGCGGGGCCGTCCGCAGCCCGTTCGAGCAGTTCGTCGGGGGTTTCCGCCGGTTCGGTCGCCTCGCCAGCCCGGACGGCAACCGCGTCTTCACGGGCTTCGGGAACGACGACCTTCTCGTGGTCGGCGATACGGAGCGCAGCGCGGTGGAGGTCACTCCCGGCCTGCGGCGTCCGAACGACCAGCGGGTCGTAGTGGGCTCGGGCTGAAGCTGCTGCATAGCCAGCGACCTCGATGCCCATTCGCTCGTAGGCGCCGGCAAAGGCCGCCAGCGCGTCGGTCGCGATCTCGTGGTACCGGTCGTCGTCGGTGAGCGCCCACAGATCGAGCAGGGCGTCGGCCATCTCGGCGTTCGTCTCCAGCGGGCGCAACGGTCGGTCGAGCAGCCCCGCACCGGTGGGGTCGCCGTCCATGAACGAACCGTCGGCGCCAGCGAGGCGGTCGATGGCGTCGTCCGCGATCTCGCGTGCGGAGTTGAGCCATCCGTCAGGGCCGGCCACCTGCGCGGCAGCGGTGAGGCCGGAGAGGAGACGGGCGTGGTCTGCGAGCAGCCCCGTCTCGCTGTCGTCGCCATCGAAGTGGGCCACGCGGCCATCTTCGACGAGCGTCTCAAGAGTGAACTCTAGGGCTCGCTCGGCGTATCGGGTGGCGCCTTCGTGGTCGGTTATCGCGGCGAAGCGGAGTAACGCCTCGGCAGCCATGCCGTTTCGGTCGGCGAACACCGTCTCGTCGACGTGCGGCGGCTCCGTCTCCTCCCGCTCGGTCGGTTCGAGCAGGTAGTAGTCGCTCGCGGCCTGGCTCGCGCCGAAGGCATCGCCCGTCCAGGCCGTCGTCGTCAGGTAATCGACGGTGCCCTCGGCGACCTCACGATACGATTCTTCACCGGTGTAGAGATAGCCGTTCGTGAACGCCCGCACCACGGCGGCGTTCTCGTCCGTCAGTTTCTCGCGATGTGGTTCACCCCAGCTGCGGGTCTCGGTGAATCGATAGAAGCCGCCATCATAGGTATCGTAAAGGTGTGTCTGGACGGCTTCGAGCGTCCGAGTCGCACGCGTTCGGTCGCGCTTGAGAGCGAACTCGACGGTTCGGGGCAGCGGGAACTTCGCGCCAGTCCCCCAGCCGCCGTACTCGTCGTCGAAGGAGGCAGCGATCTGTTCGACCATGTGGGCCTCGATGTCGGCTGTCACCTCGCCGCTCGGAAGGTCAGCACCGGAGAGCGACCGCGGCACGCGGCCGGCCGAAGCGCCCTTCGCGTCCCAGGATTCCCGGACGCTATCGAGGATCTGCCGGAGTCCGTCGGAACCCAGATACGTCGCCCCGGAGAGGACATCGCCGTCCGGCGTCAGGAACACCGTCGTCGGGAACCCACCCATGTTGTACCGCTCGCGAACGCGAGGGGTCCGGTCGACATCGACGCGGACGGGAACGAAGCTCTCGCCGATGTGGGCGGCGAGTTTCGGGTCGGAGTACACCTCCTCGTCCATCTTTTCACACCAGTCACACCACGGCGCTGTGAGCGAGCACAGCACCGGCTTTCCGGCGCGGTCGGCGGCGTCGAAGGGCTCTTCGCCCCACTCGCGCCAGTCGACCAGCGTACCGTCTCGGAAGGTCATACGAACGGTTTCGTCGGCAGGATGGAAAGCGCTTCGAACTCGGCAGCAGTAACGGCGACGGCAGCGAAATGGAACGGCGTCAGTCCTCCAACACGAGCACGCGGAGGATGTCACCGTACGCGGGCCGGGTGACCAACACACCCAGGAGGACGCCGATGATGGTGATGATGGCGAAGCCCTGGAGGTCACCCAGCGACAGCACTGCAAGCGGTGACATGGCGATGATGGTCGTCGCCGCCGCGGCGCCGATGACCCAGAACGCCTTCCTGAACCGCGATTCGAAGACGCGTGAGGTCTTCACCTCACCCTGTTGCATGATCTCGTCGGCGATTATCACGAGATCGTCGACCCCCGTTCCGATGACGGCGATGAAGCCGGCAATGTGAGAGAGGTCGAGTGGCAAGCCCACCGCAGCGGCGAAGCCAAGCAGGAGATACACCTCCGCAGCGGCGGTCAGGAGCATCGGCGCCGCGACCTCGGGGCGCCGGTAGCGGGCGAACACCACGAGGGCGACCGCGAGGACTGCGGCCGCGCCGGTCGCGAGCGACAGCGTCTTGAACCGGTCTGCGAGACTCGGCAGGAGGAAGTACGTCGTCCCGCGGTTCTGGATGTCGAGTTGCGTCGGCAGCGAACCGGTCTTCAGATTGATTTCGAGCTGGCGGGCGTCCTCGAAGCTCGTCGTCGTCGACTGGTAGGTCGGTCGGTCGGCGAAACTGCCGTCGCGGAACGAATCCGCGAGGCCGTCGGTGACGCGTGCCGCGAAGACGACGTCTCCGTCGAGCACCGTCAGTAGACAGCGACCGGGGTTGTTCGCCTTGTTCTCCGCAAGGGACTGTTCGAGGTTGTAGTTGCAGACGGTACCGCCCTCCTGGGCGAAGCCGAACTCCCGCATCGCCTGCTGGAAGCCCTCGGCGGAGCTTTCCGTCAGCGTGACCGGGACGTACGCCCGGCCGCTGTCCTGCGTTGCGCTGCCGACCTGGGCGAAGTCATCCTGGCTGAGCAGGGAGACGTTCCGATACACCGTCTCGTTGTCCCGCTGTTCGGGGAACAGCGCGACGGTTTCGACCTGGCCGCGGTCACCGATGAGTTCGATGACCTCCTCGCGGTCGGCGCCGGGCACTTCAACGAGGATGAACTGCTGGCCCGGGGAAGCGACTTGCGTCACCGTCCCGCCACTGAGGCCACTCTGGTCGATCTTGCTTTCGAGCACTTCGACCGTGTCCTCGCGTGTTTCAGCGGTGACACCCATCCGGACATCCTCCTCGGTGACCGAGAAGCCGGCTTCCTGCAGCGCGGCCACGAACTCCGCCTTGGTGACGTTGCCGATGTGGCGGTCTGCGAACACCTCGACGGTGCCGCCCTGGGCGTCCGCGCGGACATCACCGGCACCGAGGCCGAGCTCATCCTCGACAGTGCGTTCGATATCTCTCGATTGGTCGGGTTGGAACTCGAGTCCCTCGGCGGTCATCCCGACGAGTGGTGCCCGAACCTGGGTGCCGCCGGAAAGTTCCAGGCCGAACTGGAGGTTCGTAAGCGTCGACTGCGTCGCGGCGTCGCTTTCGTTCGTAACGTTCGCGTCGCTGCCGCCGCCAGTCGGGGCGAACACCGCGACGGAGCTCACGATGACGAAGAGAACGAGCAACCAGATTCGCCAGTTCTCTCTGGGACTGAGTTTCATGTCGCGATCCCCTCGTATTTGTAGTAGCGAAGCAGGCTCACGTTGAGTAGGTAGGTGTTCATCAGATCAGCGGTCAGGCCGAACACGAGTACGATGCCGACCTCCGGAAGCAGCGGGATGGCGAGCAGCGAGGCGACGATGGTCATCACGATCATCGCCGCGATGGAGGTGACTGTCATCGTCACCCCGGTTCGCATTGCCCGGAACGTCGAGGTGTAGAAATCACCCCGACGCCGGAGGACGTGGTTGTTCAAAAGCAGGTCGGAGTCGACGCTGTACCCGATAAGCATCAGTAGTGCTGCGACTGTCCCGAGCGAGAGCTCGATGTTGAACAGTCGCATCAGCGCCAGTGGAATTATGATGTCGGAGAACGCCGAGGCGACGACGGCGATGGAGGGGATGAACGTCCGAAACATGAGGAAGACGAGTATCGCCATGCCCGCGAACGCGATGCCGATCCCGAGAACCGCCTGGCGCTGGGAGTCGGCCGCGAAGCTCGCAGACCGCTCCCCGACGGATTCGATCTCATAGCCAGCCGACTCCGCCTGGTCGATGAGCGGGTCGGCGTCGTCCGTCTGGAACGTCACCTGGTACGTCCCCGACTGCCCGGAGATGGGCGTAAGCGAGGCGATCTCTTCGTCGAACGTTGCTCGAATCTCCTCGGGCGAGTCGTCAGTGACGATCTGCATCTCGGTGCCCCCGGTGAACTCGATGCCGAGCGACACCGGCGAGCCGACAAGCGCCGTGGCGAGGGCGAGAATGCCGATAGATACCACCAACATCGCGAGCGGTATCGCGACCAGCTCACGGTTGGTGTACTCCGAATAGTCGACTGTCGGTACCGACAGGTCCATGCCTTCGGGTGTGCGGCCACCGTGAATAAGGGTTATCGTTCGTCGTTCACCCGACAGGGCGTCGTTCCAATCGCGCGGCTCGTGGCGGCCATCCCGAACCGTTAATCCGGGGGCGCACCACACGAGTCGGTAATGGCGACGCCGACGCTCGAACGCATCATCGTGTATCCGGTCAAATCGCTCGACCCCCACGACACCGCAGAGCGGGTCGAGATACGACCCGACGGTGGCCTCTCGTACGACCGCACGTTCGCTATGGTCGATGCCGACGGCGACTACCTCAACGGCAAGAACGACCGTCGGGTTCACGAACTCCGGTCGTGGTTCGATCTGAAGGCGGGGCGGTTGACGCTCCGGCCGAACGACGGCAACCCCGTTGCCTTCGACACCGACAACCGCGAGGCCATCGAGGCGTGGCTGACCGACTACTTCGAGGAACCGGTTTCGTTGCGATACGACGAACACGGGGGGTTCCCCGACGATACGCTCGCTTCGGGCCCGACCGTCATCTCCGAGGCGGCGATTCGGGAAGTAGCGGGCTGGTACGACGACATCACGCCCGAGGAGATGGAGCGGCGCCTCCGGCCGAACCTCATCGTCTCCGGCGTCAAGCCCTTCTGGGAAGACCGCCTGTATCGTGACGAGGAGACCGCCATCGGATTCCGGATTGGAGATTGTGAGTTCATCGGCTCGAACCCCTGTCGGCGCTGTGTCGTTCCGACACGTGACCCCGACACCGGCGAGGAGACGCCCGGGTTCCGGGAGACGTTTGTGCAGAAGCGAGCGGAGACGCTCCCGGAGTGGGCGTCCGAGGCGTGGTTCGACCACTACTTCCGGCTGATGGTGAACACGTTCGTGCCGGAGGCGACGGTCGGAAAATCGCTTCGCGTCGGCGATGAAATAGCGATTCTCGGCGAGCGGCCGTACCCCGCTTAGGGCAGGTAGCGAACGCTGACGACGCCCTCGGCGCTCCGCACCTCGACGCGCTCGACGCCGAGTTTCGCCGCCCGGACGAGCGTCCCCTCGTCTTCGAGGACGTCCGCGGCGGCGTCTTCTGTCTGCGCTTCGGGCACCGTCAAGACGTGGAGCTCGCCCGTTCCGGCCCGTTCCTCTCGGGTGAGCTCACCGTCGGGCTGGTCGGCCGCGATTTCACGCTCCTGTTTCGTCGGCGGTTCCGGGCTGTGCTCAACGCTGAGAGTGCGGCGTTTTTCGAACTCGACGAGCTGGGAGGTCACCTCCATCGGTGGCTCCGGTTCGACGGTACCCGCGATGAGGTCGTTGACCGCGAGGCCGGGGTTGCTGCCGAGCGTGTGTACCTGCCCGCGGTCGATGTCTTTCAGCACCGCCGACGAATCGTCGGCGTGCGTCACGAGAAAGCGGCTTTCTGTCATTGGAGGAGAAAGGCACCGCGGCCTTTTCGGCGTTTCGCGGGAGGGTGTGGCATAGGTCACCGAAGCCGTCGGTGGACGAGATATATCAGAGCGGCGCCGGCCAGCGGAATCGTCCACGAGAGTGCCTCTGGGAGCGCATACAGCGCCTCGACGAGCGGCGCGGTCACGCCAGTTGGCTCCGGTCGGGGCGTCACCTGTCCGTCGAGTTCGAACTCCGCAGGCATCGACGCGATGGCGCCGAGATACAGCGTGAACGTATAGACGACGCCGGTCGCCCCGAGGGCGGCGTCGTAGGGAGCATCACTTCCCCCACGGCGGATACGGCGGGCCACGAAGAGGACGGGTGCGACGAGTGGCGCCACCACGAGGAACCCCAGGAGGATGAACACCGAGCGGACGAACGTGATGGTTCCGCTGGCGCTCCCGGTCGTCGAGGCGACGGTGACGACGAGTGCGAGCGCGAAAAACAGCGTGAGTACAGCGACCAACACCCCGCTGACAGCGGTGTAGGCCCGAAAGAGCCGCGAATCGCTGTGGCGGAACGCGTAGGGAAAGGCGCCGAGGAGGCCGCCGTATTCCTCGCTCATTGGTCGCCGTAGGTGCCTATGGCGAATAAACGACGCGGTCGCGGCGGGCCGGGCATCGTCAACACCTTTGTGACCGGGGCCGCGTCTACGGGTATGTACGTCGACATCGGCAACGCGTTAGCGGCCGAGGCGACCACCGGCGTTTCGGAGGCGTCGCTGGAGCGCCTCGACGAGCGCGTCGCCCGCGCCCACGAACGAGTCGAGACGGGTATCGAGGCCCGCGAGTTCGGATACACGAGCCTCGCGTTGCCGACCGATACCGACCCCGAGGCGATTCGGGACGCCGTCGCCGGCTTCGACCCCGAGGCCGTCCTGACGGTCGGTATCGGCGGCTCGTCGCTCGGTGCCGACACCATCACGAGCGCGCTCGGCCTCGACGGCCACCACACCCTCGACAACGTCGACCCGGAGCACACACGGCGGCTGCTTGAGCGACTGCCGCTCGATTCGACGCTCGTGAACGTCGTCTCCAAGTCCGGCACGACGGCGGAGACGCTCGCGAACTTCCTCGTCGTCCGAGAAGCGATGGCCGACGCCGGCATCGACTGGACGAACCGGACGGTCGTCACGACGGGTGAATCCGGGCCGCTCGCCGACCTCGCCGTCGAACACGACCTGCCGACCTGTTCGGTTCCAGAGGGCGTTCCAGGTCGTTACTCGGCGCTGTCGGAAGTCGGCCTGCTGCCCGCGGCGGCGCTCGGCGGCGATATCGAAGCCGTCCTGGCGGGCGGCGCCGCGGGTCGGGAAGCGCTCGAACCGTCGCTGTTCGACTGCCCGGCCTACGCGTACGGCGCAGTCGCCTACGCTACCGAACAGCGCGGTGCGACGACGAACGCGTTCGTCCCTTACGCCGAAGCCCTGGAGCCGTTCGCCGAATGGTTCGCCCAGCTGTGGGCCGAAAGCCTCGGGAAAGATGGCCTGGGGCAGACGCCCGCCCGCGCTCTCGGGGCGACCGACCAACACTCCCAACTGCAGCTGTACCGCGCCGGGCGCCGGGACAAACTCGTCACGCTCGTCCGCCCGCGCGAGCGCGACGACCACGAGATTCCGGCTACCGAGATCGAGGAGTTATCGTATCTGAGCGGCGGCGGCCTCGGGGAACTCCTCGACGCCGAGTTCGAGGCGACGGAGGCGTCCCTGGCGGATGCTGGCCAGGCCAACATCCGCATCGAGATCGACCGCCTCGACGCCCACGGTATCGGCGAACTGCTCTACGGCATGGAGGCTGCGACCATCCTCTATGGAGAACTGCTCGGGGTGTCGACGTTCACCCAGCCCGCAGTCGAGTGGGGGAAACGCGCCGCTCGTGGGCTGCTCGGCGCCGGCGACTTCGAGGAAGCAGAAGCCGTCGAAGACAAGACGGAGCTGCGAATCGAGTGAGTTAGAAGCCGAAGCCAGGGATACCGACGATTTCGGCGTAGTTGACGCCGAAGACGGCGGCGTTGTAGATGCCGTGGGTCAACACCGGAATGACCAGGTTACCCGTGTACTCGTACACGAAGCCAAGCACCGCAGCGAGCGGCAATATCGCGAAGACGACGGTCGTAAGGGTCGTTCCCGGGGCGGTCGTCGAGAGGTACGCCGGGATGTGGATGGCGGCAAACACGATAGCGGAGACGGCCACTGCCGGCGCGAAACCGAACGTCTCCCGGAGTCGCGTCTGGATGACGCCGCGATAGAGGAACTCCTCGACCGGCCCCGTGACCAGAAGCGAGAGCGGAATAAAGAGGAGTGCGACGGACGGATTCGCCTCGATGGTGTCGGCGATGCCGTGTTCCGCGAGCGGCAGGCCGAGGACGTTCGCAAGGCCGGAACTGCCAGCGACGACCGCAAAGAGGACGACCGTCGCCAGCGCGACCCATCCGAGGTCACGGAAAGCTGGCCGTTCGATGCGGACGTACGACAGCGGCAGGCCGCGGGATTCGAGGTACAGGTAGCCGACAGCGACGAGGCCGATACCCTGCCCGACCAACTGCAGCAGGTTCGCGCTCGGCGATGTCGACGACAGCGGGATGACCGCGCCGACGAGCGAGACGGCGATGAGAGCGACCAGAACGCCGACGACGAAGCCGACGAGACCGAGGCCGGCGGCACCGGCGACGGCAGCGATTGGCGACCACCGGACGGTGGCGGGCGAGGCGGAGCCACTCATTGTCCACACTACTGGCTGCCGAAGGATTAACCTTGTCAGTCTCTCGTCGGTCGTTCGTCTGACGGGAATTTAACTCCCCCGACCATGTAGGGTGTTGTCATGCCTCAGTACACCCTGATCTGTGACGACCAGGTCGCCGAACAGGTCGAGGGGCTGGCCATCCAGTACGGCCTCACCGAGCAGGAAGTCCTCGAACAGCTGGTCGATACCGGGCTGGAGGAGCTCGATTAGGGGCGTTTGCGTTCGAGGTCGCTACCACAAATCTCACACCGCTCGCGGTGCTCGTCGAACGTCCGACCACAGCCTTGACATTGGAACTGCCAATCGAGGCGTTCGTCGATACCCTCCTGGGCGATGACCTCGACGTGGATGTCGAGTTTCTCCGCGACGTTCTGCATGGCGTAGTCGTCGGTGACGAGCGTCGCATCGAGTTCGAACGACGCGGCGAGCAAGCGAACGTCGGGGCGTGAGAGTTCCTCCGAATCGCCCGTTTCACGCGCCGCCCGCTCGACGCGCTCTACGGTTCCGGGATCCGGAATGTGAATCCGCATGCCCGACCCTTCGAGTGCGTCGAACCGATAGCCCGCTTCGTCTTCGAGTTCCTCTCGGACGAGCGGGATCGTCGCCTTCTGCTCTTCGGTCGTGTAGTCGTTGATGAACGCCGACGAGTCGAGAACCTGCATTGAAAATCAGCGCGCGACGACGATGGTGTCTTTCACCGCCTGCACGCGGCTGACAGGTACCAGGTAGTTGCCGTGTTCGTCATGATCGAACTGGGTGGACGTCGACCGTTCACCGGGGTCGACAACGAGTCGCTGCAACGACCCGGTCTTCAGATCCATCGTGATGTTGTACAGCGTACCGAGGCTTGCACCGTCCGAGCCCATCACCTCTTTCTCCGAGAGGTTCTCGGCGAGTACGTCTGGCATGTGCCCCGCTTGAGGTCGATTCGCTATCAACGTTCGGGTCCGCCGTCGCAAATACGGCGGGAATCGGGTCAAGGTTGAAGCGTCTCCACCGGCAGAGCACAGTATGGAACGCAGACGCTATCTCCGGACTGTCGCACTCGCTGGAACCGCCATCGGCCTCGCGGGCTGTACCGGCGACGACGGGACACCCACCTCTGAGTCGACATCGACGGCGACGCCGACCGATACCGCCGAGTTGACCGACACGCCCACCGAAACCGAGACCGCGACCGACACAGCCACCGAATCTTCGACGCCGACGGCCACGCCACCGGATACCCCCGACCAGCGTGTCAAGGTCGGCGATGGCCTCCGGTTCGACCCCGATTCCTTCGAGGTCTCGGTCGGCGATACCGTCCTCTGGGAGTGGGTCGGCGGCGGCCACAACATCAAATACGACGAGGGCGATGTGCCGGACGGCACCGACTGGAACGGTACGGACGGGAGCCGAACGACGACGTACGGCGAGGGGCACAACCACTGGCACACGTTCGAGGTCGCCGGCCAGTACAACTACTACTGTGTGCCCCACCGGAGCAGCGGTATGACTGCCCAGTTCACCGTCACGGAGTAATCGCGGAGGCGAGACGACATTGAAACCGTTATATGCCGGCGGCAGTGAGACGGATACAAGAGGTCTCTTCTATGTCTGACGCCGACACCACCGACGCCGGGGATGCAGCGGAGTTACGGACGCCTATCGTGGCCGTGCTGGGCCACGTCGACCACGGGAAGACGAGCCTGCTCGATGAGGTTCGCGGCTCCGCCGTGACCGCGGGCGAGGCCGGTGCCATCACACAGCATATCGGCGCGACGGCCGTGCCGCTGTCGACGATTTCCGACATCGCGGGCGCCTTGGTCGACCCCGACGACTTCGATTTGCCGGGGCTACTTTTCATCGACACGCCGGGCCACCATTCCTTCTCGACGCTGCGCTCTCGTGGCGGAGCCCTCGCCGACATCGCGGTCGTCGTCGTCGACGTCAACGACGGCTTCCAGCCACAGACCTACGAGGCCCTCGACATCCTCAAGCGAACGCAGACGCCGTTCATCGTCGCCGCGAACAAGATCGACACCGTTCCGGGCTGGAATCCGAATCCGGACGAGCCCGTCCAGCAGACGCTCGAGAAACAGAGCGACCGCGCGGAGTCGCGGCTCAACGAACAGCTCTACGAGATTATCGGCCAGCTCTCCGACGAGGGCTTCTCGGCGGACATGTACTGGCGCGTCCAGGATTTCCGGGCGAACATCGGCGTCGTACCGGTCTCCGCCGAAACGGGGGAGGGCGTCCCCGATCTCCTGACCGTCCTCATGGGACTCTCCCAGCGCTATCTCAAAGAGGAGATGTCCATCGACATCGGGGGGCCCGGCGTCGGGACGGTGCTGGAGGTCAAAGAGGAGCGCGGCTTCGGAACGACGATCGACATCGTGCTGTACGACGGCACCGTCCGCGCTGATGACACCATCGTCGTCGGCGCGAAGAACCAAACCATCGTTACGGACGTCCGGGCGCTGCTCCAACCCCAGCCGCTCGCGGAGATTCGGACGGAAAAGCAGTTCGAGCAGGTCGACGAGGTGCGGGCCGCCGCAGGTGTGAAAATCGCCGCACCCGACCTCGACGATGCGATGGCCGGCGCCCCGGTTCGCGTCGTCCGCGACCGCCCGCTCGAAGAAGTCATCGAGGAGGTCGAAGCAGAGCTCGCGGAAATCGACGTCGTCACCGAGGAGGAGGGCGTCGTCGTGAAAGCCGATACGCTCGGATCGCTGGAGGCCATCGCGGCTGCGCTCGACGACGCCGAGGTGCCCATCGTCCGCGCGGAGGTCGGTGACGTCGCACCGCGGGACATCGCCGTCGCCTCGACGGCCGACGAGCCGAAACACGAGGCCATTCTGGGATTCAACGTCGACGTCCTCGACGACGCCGAACGCGAGGCCGAGGAGAAAGACGTCGAACTGTTCGTCGACGACGTCATCTACCAGCTCGTCGAGGGCTACGAGGAGCACATCGAGGCCATCGAACGCGCCCAACAGGAGCAGGTGCTCGACAAGATCAAGCGGCCCTGCCGCTTCCGGGTGCTGCAAGACCACGTCTTCCGGCAGTCGAATCCCGCCGTCGTCGGCGTGGAGGTGCTCAGCGGCACGCTGAAGCGAAACTCCCACGTCGTGAAATGGGACGGCAACGAGGCCGAGCGCATCGGCGAACTCAAATCGCTGCAAGCCGCCGGCGAGGACATCGACGAGGCGCGGGCGGGCGAGGAAGTCGCCGCGTCCATCGACGGCCCGACCGTCGGCCGACAGATCGAGGAGGGCGACGAGCTCTGGACGGAACTGCCAGAGAAACACGCCAAAATCCTCGAACAGGAACTGGCCGACGACATCCCGGCTGACGAACTCGAAGCGCTTCGGATGTACCTCGAGAAGCACCGCAAGCGCGACCCCTTCTGGGGGAAGTGACGAGTCCTGTGACGGCTATCTGACACCCGAAGGTATATTTCGTTGCTCTCGCCGTATCGTGGTATGACGGGTCGCCAGGACGACGACGAACCAGATCGAGTCCATCGCTGGTCTCTTTCTCGCCGTCAGGCACTCGCTCTCGGGACTGGAGCGATGGGCGGGCTCGCAGGTTGTTCAGAACTCTCAGGCGATCTCGGCGGATCGAGCGAACAGACGACCGAGGAACAACGACCCAGCGTCGAAGAGAGTATCGTCACCTCCGCCGAGTACGGCATCGACGAAGTCTCGCTGGAACTCGACCTCGGCGGGAGAGACAAGAGCAGTGTCACAGAGTCGTACTGGGAGCAGCAAGACTCGTTTGCGGGCACGCTCCGTCTGTACGCTGCTCCGAATCTGAAGCTCTCCGACGAGACGATCATCGCCGAGCAGTCTATCGACCAAACCGAGTCGGTCGCAACTCACACACTAGAACCCGACTGGACCCTCGGATACGCCCAGCAGCTCCGTTTCACTATCGA
>NZ_JBLGBY010000061.1:0-13692 GCF_047616845.1 Natronomonas sp.
CGAACCGACCACAGAATTATGCTGCTGCCGCAGAAAACGGGAGGTGGAGCCTTTCGGCTCCGTAGTGTCACACAGGGGGTTCCTCCCCCATTTGTCTGTGCAGCGGCGGCAGTTCGTCAGTCAGTTTCTCCACGTCGGCCGGTGTTTCGAGTTCGACTTCCGGGAGCGTCCAGACCGGTCTATCGGTCATCCGTTCGAGTTCGTCGGGATTGCTACGCTCGGCGACGGAGGCGGCCGTATAGCGGTTGAGCACGACGCCGAGCACCGGAACGCCGCGCCGCCGGAGCGCCTCGGCGGTGAGTGCAGAATGGTTCAGCGTCCCCAGCCCGGAACGGGCGACGACGAGGGCAGGAACGTCGAGGTCAGCGACGAGGTCGACGATATCCTTCCGCGGGTCGTTCGAGAGCGGCACGCGGAGGCCGCCTGCACCTTCGACAATGCCCATCTCGCTTTCGTCGAGCGCCGCTCGTGTGTCGGCGAGGAGGCTGTCGTAGGAGATCGGCTCGTCGGCACGCCGTGCTGCGACCGCCGGTGCGAGCGGTTCCCCGAACGTCCGGAGCCTTTTCGCTGCGGTCGACTCACCGCACGCCTCGCTGACGAACGCGGCGTCGTCGTCCTCTGGATAGCCGGTCTGTGCTGGCTTGATCGCCCGTGCACCGACGCCACGTTCCCGGACTCGCGCGACCAGCGCGGCGGTGACGACGGTCTTGCCGATGCCCGTGTCGGTGCCGACGACGGCGAGGTGGCCACTCATAGCAATCCGACCTCCTCGCCGGCGGCTTCGAAGGCTGCGAGACAGCGGTCGATGTCCGCGTCGGTGTGGGTCGCCTGCGGCGCAAGGCGGATGCGACTCGTTCCTTCGGGGACGGTCGGCGGGCGGATAGCAGGCGCGATGAGGCCCGCCTCGCGGAGTCGTTCATCGAGTGCGACCGCGTCCGCCCGGTCACCGACGACGATAGGGAGGATGTGGGTATCGCCCCAGACATCGTACCCCATCGTTTCGAGGCCCTCGCGGAGCCGGTCGACGTTCCGCCAGAGGTGGTCGCGTTGTTCGGGGGCGAGGTCGAGTGCGCGTTCGGCGGCCGCGGCAGCCGGCGGCGCAAGCCCCGTCGAGAAGACGAACGAGCGTGCGACGTTGAGCAGGTGTTCGATAAGCACCTCATCGCCCGCAATGAAGCCGCCCTGGGCGCCAAGCGCCTTCGACAGCGTGCCCAACTGCACGTCGACGCGGTGCTCCAGGCCACGCTCACCGACGATACCGCCGTCGTACACGCCAGTCGCGTGGGCTTCGTCGACCATCACCCAGGCTCCGAACTCATCGGCCACGTCACAGATGGCTTCCAGCGGCGCGACGTCGCCATCCATCGAGAACACCGAATCCGTGACGACGAGCCAGGATTCGTCGTGGCTCGCGTTCGTGTCACGATCCGCCATCGCTTCCGCGAGCGCGTCGGCGTCACAGTGGTCGTACACCTCGACATCGCCCCCGGAGAGCTGCGAGCCGTCGACAATGCTCGCATGGTTCAGTTCGTCCGAGAAGATGACGTCCGGGTCGAGCGCGGTGATGGTGCCGACGTTCGCCGCATAGCCGGACGAGAACGCGAGCGCGCGTTCGGTGTTCTTCTCTTCGGCGAGCCGTCGCTCAAGAGAGCGGTGGGCCGGCGTGTCGCCGACAACGAGTCGGGATGCGCCGGCGCCGGTGCCGATGTCGGCGGCCGCGCGTGCCGCTGCCTCGGCGACTCGTTCGTCGCCGGCCAGTCCGAGATAGTTGTTCGCGGCGAACACGAGCTGTTCGTCGCCGAAGGTTGGCTGGTCGTCTTTCGGGTCGGCAGCGACGCGGGCGCGAGCAGCCACGCTATCGACAGGCGCGAGGTCGCGCCGGAGGCCGGCGCGTTCCCGCTCCCGGAGGCGGGCTTCGAGGTCGAAACCGTGGGCGTGCTGCAGCGACATTCAGAAGCCGGGCATGAGGTCGGCCGGGCCGAAGACGCCGTATTCGCCGGCCCGGTTCCGCCGGACGCCGGCCTTCAGGTAGCCGAGCGCCGGCCCGTTGACGTTCGCCTCCATGCTCGTGTTGTCGTCGAGCTGGAACGTGTTGGTGCCGACCTCGCCATCGAACGTCCGGCCGGTGACGCTGACGGTCGTCGTCGTCGGCTTCTCGTCGGAGCGGACGTCGAGGATGCCCCCGACGGTGACGTCTTCGGCATCGCAGATGCCGGCACGCTCCAACAGGACGTCATCGGCGTGTTCCATGTCGTTGAACTCGATTCGACCGTCGTGTTCCTCGATGATGGCCTCGATCTCCGCATCGGAGAGGTCGCGGGCCGTTTCGATGTCGTAGCCGTCGAGATGGGCGATATCCTCGCGGACGGTGCCACGATTGTCCTCGTAGCCCGACTTGAGGCCGACGCCCCACCAGATTTCGACTTCCTCGATTTCGACGAACGACTGGGCGGCCAGCGCCGCGGCGCCGGTCAGAAAGCCGGGCGTTGCGCCGGCGCCGCAGACGAAGGTGATGCCGGAGTCTTCGAGCATCTCGGCGCGGTCATCAAGCATTCCGATGACGCGGGAGCGTTTGAGCACGTCCACGAGGACGCCTTCGTAGTCGGCCTCGGCGAAGCGGTCGGCGACTCGTGGAATGAAGTCGTGCTCAAGGTTCGGCAGGGCGATGAGAACGGCGTCGATGGTGTCGGATTCGGCGATGATGTCGTCGATTGGCGTTTCCGTCGGCTGGGCCTGTGTGGAGGCCGCGACGCCTTTCTGCTGTCCTGATTGTTTTACGGCGACGGCGCCCCCGTCGCTCGCGATGTTGCCTTCCGTCGCCGCGAGCAGTTCGTCCACGTCGAGGCCGTCGTGGTCGACGGCGACGCCGTTGCGGTCACACGCCGCGACAGGCGTGAGGCTGTCCTTCTTCGTCGAATAGTCGAGCGCTCGTCGGCCGATGCCACCAGTTCCGAGAACTGCGAAGTTGATGTCGTCCATTGTGTTGAATCGAGCTCAGTCGTCCAGTTCGGTCGTTGCGTTACTCGTCGCCGTCCCGACAGCGGTGTCGGGGTCGGTGTCGCGGTGCTTCGCTTTCACTGCCTCGGGGTCGAACTCGTTGACCGCGCGGTTCGGCTCCAGGCCGGCCCGCTCCATGATTTCGATGTCGTCGCCGGGGTCTTGCCCCTCGGTCGTGAGATAATCCCCCGTCAGGATGCCGTCGGCGCCGGCCTCGAAGGGGAGGTGCTGTTCGTCCGGCGCGAGATTGACCTCGCGGCCGCCCGTCAGGCGCACCCGAGATTCGGGATGGAGCAGCCGGTAGACGGCGATGGTTTTGAGAACCTCCGGCTTCGAGATGGCTGCGTGGTCGCGGTCACCCATCGGCGTGCCGGCGACGGGGTTGAGGATGTTGATCGGCAGCGAGGAGATGCCGATGCCTTGGAGTTCGATGGCGGCGTCCACGCGGTCAGTCGGGGACTCGCCCATCCCGAGGATGACGCCGGCGCAGAGATCCATGCCGGCATTTTTCGCGCGACGGAGCGTCTTCAGCCGGTCATCGAAGTCGTGGGTGCCCACGACCTCCGGGAAGTAGCGCCGTGAGGTCTCGATGTTGTGATTGTAATGGTTGAGGCCCTCGGACGCGAGTTCGTCGGCCTCTTCCCGGGTCAACAATCCAAGGGATGCGTCGACTTCGATATCGGTTTCGTCGCGAACGAGTCGGATCGCCTCGACGATCTCGTTCCACTCGTCGGGGCGGTGTTCCTTCGAGACGCCTTTCTCGGCGACGACGATGCCGAACCGCTGTGCGCCGTCGGCTTCGGCTCGTTTCGCGGCTTCGAGCACCTTCTCCGGCCCGAGGAAGCCGTAGGTGTCGATGCCGGTGTCGAAGTGGGCCGACTGGGCACAGAAGCCGCAGTCTTCGGCGCAATCGCCCGCCTTCGCATTGACGATACTGCAGGCGTCGACCGTGCCATCGGAGAACTCCCGACGCACGAGGTCGGCGCCCGCCGCCAACGCATCAGCAGGCTGGGCGATGAGCGCCAGCCCATCGGTTCGGTCGAGGGTCTCGCCGTCGAGCACCCGCCGAACCGCGTCGTCTACCGTTTGGTTACCAGTCTCGTAAACCACGCTAGCCAACGCAGTTGACTAAGCAATAAATCTACCGGGCATTCTGAATTTATCGAGCGCAGCAGCTACCGATTACTGGGGCTCGGACGACATCAAAAACGAGAGACGTGATTGTAAACCTAACGCCGATGCGGAGTTTACGAGTAGACGCCGCTCAGGCGTTGGCTTCGATCTTCTTGACGAGCGTTCCCTTGTCCTGGACGCCGACCATGCGGTCTGCGACTTCGCCGTCCGCGAAGAGGTACAGCGTGGGCACACCCTGCACCTGGTACTCGCGGGCGAGGTTCTGGAGCGCGTCGATGTCGACCTTTGCGACCGCTGCGTCGGTCTCGGCAGCGATTTCCTCGACGGTCGGTTCGAGCATCTTACACGGGCCACACCAGTCGGCGTAGAAATCCACGAGCACGAGGTGGCTGTCCTCGAGGATTTCTTCGAGGTGCGCCTCGCTGTCGACGTGGATGGGTTCGCCCGGTGACCCCACGCTTTCGGCCAGTTTCTCTTTTTTCTGTTCGCGGATGTCGTCGATATCTTCTGCGTCGCTCATATCGCTTTGTAGCGCGTGTTCGGGGTTAATTCCTTTGGGGAGTTGTGCCGCCTGTACACGGCGTGTCGATTCGGTGCCGTGAACGCCGGCTTCGGTAGTACCGCCAACAGTTAAGGGGAGCCCACTCCACCGGCCGCTATGGAGATGGAGTCTGTCCCGCAGGAGATCACGTCACTGGTCGGTCGAGAGGTGTACTCGAACAACGGTGTGTTCGTCGGTGAGGTCGAGGACATCCGACTCGACCTCGATCAAGAGGTCGTCACCGGGCTCGCCTTGGGAACGGTCAATCACGACCTCTTCGATTCCCGTATCGAGGACTCGAAAGGCGTCATCATCCCGTATCGGTGGGTTCGAGCGGTAGGCGATATCGTGCTCGTCAACGACATCGTCGAACGGCTTCGCGACCCCGAAACGGAAGAAGCGCCAGCCTAACTCCCGTTCGAACTCTCGCCGCTGCTGCCCTCGACGCCCATCGCCTGGAACAGTTTCGAGCGAACCGCTTGCTCGGTGAGCTGGAGCAGGGTTTCCCGATTGTCGCCCGTTATCTCGAGACCGGTGAAGATGCCGAGCGGAATCTCCGCGGAGGCGTCCGTCGAGTGGCCGACGACCTCGCCGATTTCGCCGAAGGCGTCCTGCAGGACGTTTCCGATGTTCATCCGGATGTCCTTCGACCGTGCCGCGAGGTAGATGGTGTCGTCAGCGATTGCGAACACCGCCGAGGTGGTAATCCCTTCGAGATTGAGGAGGTGTTGGGCGGCCTGCGAGAGAGCGTCCCGGTCGCGGATGAAGCCGGCGTTCGAGACGAGGTGTGACCCCTTGACCTCGCGATTTCGGATGGCTTCTGCGAGCACGTCGAGCGTTTCGGGGCTCATCGACGGCGATTCGACCTGTTCGAGCGTGTCGTGGTCTGCGAAGGGGTACAGGTACGCCGCGGCGGTCAGGTCTGCGGGCGTCGTGTCGCGTTTGAAATCCAGCGTTTCGGCACGGATACCGTACAAAAGCGCCGTTGCGACCTCCTCAGGCAGGCTGATGTCGAACTCCTGGACGTACTTTGTGAGAATCGTCGACGTGGAGGAGACGTTCGGCCTGATGTCGGTGAAGCCAGCGTCGTACTCCACCTCGGGTTCGAAGTGGTCGATGAATATGTCGACGTTCTCCTCGACGACCGGCTCGGTCGATTTCGCACAGTCGACCAACGCGAGATTGTCGTACCCGCTGAGGTCGGCGTCGGCAAGCGGCGTCAGCTCGATGCCGAGCAGATTGACGAACGCTCGGTTCTCCTGGTGGCCAATCTCACCCTCATAGAGGATGTCAGCCTCGATGTCGCGTGCTTCGGCGATAGCCTTGAGTGCGACAGCCGAGGCGATGGAGTCGGGGCCGGGCGAGCGGTGGGCGAGAATCGCAAGCGACTCACCCGTATCGAGCACGTCGGCGAGCTGGGAGGCTTTGTATTCGAGTTCGCCCTGTTCGAGCGCGCGCAGCGCCGAATCCGCGATGACGGCCGAGGGGTTGATGACGACGTCGGCGCCTTTCTGTTTCAGCTCGTCGGCGGTGACGGGGTCGGACGCGCGGACGATGATGAACTTCTCGTTGGCGCGTGCGCGGATGTTTTCGACGGCGGCTTTGTTCGCCTCGACGTCGGGCGAGAGGATGAGGATGACGTCGCGGTCGGCGACGGCTTCCGCGGCCGCCTCGTCTTCGATGTCGGCGGTTCGGGCGTCGAGATCCTGGTCGCGGAGCGCCTCAACGCGGCCCTCGTCGCGGTCGAGAATAAGGACGTCTTTGCCCTCCTCGACGAGTTCTTCGGCGACGGCGTGGCCGACGCTGCCGCACCCGAGAATGGCGTACGTCGACATCGATGCCATCGAGATGGCGCTGCTCATGATAGCCGTGCCGAGGGTCGGGATACACTTAATTGGCCCGTACTGTCCGAACCGTGGGACGACGTGCCCATGCAACCGGGGAACGCAACCTATTTGAGGCAACCACGGTTACGTAAATTCGCAGGGCCGATAGCTCAGCCAGGGAGAGCGTCTGGCTCTTAACCAGACGGTCGGGGGTTCAAATCCCCCTCGGCCCGCTTTTGTGAGGAGCAACCCGAGAAGCGCCGAGCACTGCGAGGCGCTTCTCGATCAACGCGCCGAGCAAAGCGGCCCCGGATTTGAACCCGAGGAGACGCAGCCCGCGCAGCGAAGCGAGCAGGAACGTCTCCGCCCGGTTCAAATCCCCCTCGGCCCGCTTTTTCATGAACTCTGCTCCGAAAATCGCCAGTTAGTGCTGGAGCGTGGGAAAATTTTGTAATTCATTTTATATTTCTGAGAAGCTGACACACGTCTGCAAGCACTGCGGTGGGTTGTTTGCCGCACAGCTACGCTTAGTTATCGGGACTGTAGTTCGGCGCTTCGTCAGTGATGACGACGTCGTGGGCGTGGCTCTCGGTCTGGCCGGCCGAGGAAACGCGGACGAACTCCGAGCGTTCCTTGAACCCCGGAATCGTCTCGGCGCCGACGTACCCCATGCCGGACTGCATCCCGCCGACGAGCTGGTGGAGCTCCGAGGACAGCGGCCCCTTGTAGGGGGTCGCGGCTTCGACGCCCTCGGGGACGAACTCCTCGTCTTCCTCTTCCTCTTTGAGGTAGCGTTCGCCACCGCCGTCGTTCATCGCGCCGACGGAACCCATGCCGCGGTACTGCTTGTAGCGTTTGCCGTTCATCGTGATGATGCGGCCCGGTGCCTCGTCGGTGCCGGCGAAGAACGAGCCGAGCATGACGGCGTCGGCGCCGGCCGCAATGGCCTTGATGGCGTCGCCGGAGTACCGGATTCCACCGTCGGCGATGACGGGCACATCGTGCTGGCTTGCGACGTCCGCGACCTCGGCGACAGCGGTGATCTGCGGCATTCCGGAGCCGGAGACGACGCGGGTCGTACAGATGGAGCCGGGGCCGATACCGACCTTGATGCCGTCGGCGAAGTCGACAATGGCCTCGGCGGCCTCTCGGGTGCCGACGTTGCCGACGACCACATCGGCGTCGACGTCTGCTGTGATTTGGCGAGCGGAATCGATGACGTCGAGGTTGTGCGCGTGCGCACAGTCGATAAAGACGATATCCACGCCGGCTTTATCCGCGGCCTCTGCACGGTCAGCTTCGAAGGGGCCGACAGCGGCGCCGACGACGAGAGAACCGTCTTCGGCGCGAGCCGCGTTGTCGTACTCCCGGCGGGCGAGGACGCCCGCCATCGTGACCAGACCCATCAGGCGGTTGTCCTCGTCGACGATGGGGACGCGCTCGATTTTGTGCTCGTACATGAGTTCGAGCGCATCGCGGGCGGTGACGTCCTCGCGGGCGGTGACGACCTCGTCGGTCATCGCCTCACGAACCTCGTCGTACTCGCCGACTTCGAGGTACGGCCGGATGTCGGTGCCCGAGATGATACCGAGAACGGTGTCGTCCTCGTCGACGACGGGGGCGCCGGAGACGCCCTCCTGTTCCATCATCCGATCAACTTCCCGAACGGTCTGGTCGGAGGAGGCCGTGACGACGTCGCGGATGATGAGTTCGTCGGCGCGTTTGATGTCCTCAATCTGTTCGGCCATCTCTGCGGTGGACATGTTCCGGTGGAGGACACCGAGGCCACCCTGACGGGCCATCTCGATGGCCAGGTCGGCTTCGGTGACGGTGTCCATCGCCGCTGATAGGACGGGGATGTTGAGGGTAACGTTCGTCGACACGCGGGTCGACATGTCGGCATCGTCGGGCTCGACACGGCTCTCCTTGGGACGTAGTAACACGTCGTCGAACGTCAGCGCCTCGGGTACACGGAGTTTCTCTGAGAAGGGCTCGTCGCTCGCCATGTAAACCGTCGTGTTCCCCCGCCCAAAAGCGTTGCGAGAACGTACATAGCACGCCATGTAACTGCATGCCGTGCCCTCCGAGCAACGGGAGACATCAGTGGTGGAATGTGTCGGCTTGGAACCGAATGTGGACGTTCGTCAGCATGGGAACACCGTTCGGGGTGTTTCGTCCATTGATTTGTCTCGCTTGTGGGTGTGCGTCAGCCCCGTGGGGACAACACCCACGCAACACTTATGCTTCAGTCAACTGTTACTTGATGTATGGACTCCGCTAGTCCCATCGCACAGCGTACCGCCGGAGCAACCGCCTTCGACGCCGGCATCAACTTTACATTCGCGATGTGGACAAATAAAGCGGAGAAACTCACCACTGGTCGAACCTCCACCGGGCCGTCGAGAGGGCATCGTGGTGAGCAATACCGACCCTACGGTGAGGGGCATTCAGCCTGACGAATGAGCGCCTCACGACACCCGATCGCCTTACGCCTTGAGCGGCAGGTCGGTGAAGGCACGCGGCTGCTCGCCACCGTCATGGCGCTGCCGCTGCTCGATGGCATCTTCACGGCCCTCATCCTCGCTGGCGCCGTCTCCTCCATCCTCGGGATGGTTGAGGTCGGCCTCCTCATCTTCGGTGGGAGCGCGACCCTCGCGGTCGTTCTCGCCGAGATGGAAGGCACCCGTGCCGATCAGATCAAGAACGTCTTGCTGGTCGGCGCGCTCGTCATCCCGTTTGCGGCCCTCCAGGCAGCCATCGCCCCGACCATCGAATCCGTGCTGGACATGTACGTCTTCGAGCGGTTCGCGGCCTTGGTCATCCTCTCAATCGCGGCGAAAACCGCGAGCGCGACCATCGGGGAGTATCTCCCCAGCCCGAGCGTCATCATCGGGCTCGGGCTGGTCGCGAGCTTCCGGCCGAGCGGGTTCGAGTTCGGCTTCGTCGCCGAGCCGATGTACGTCCTCTACGGGACGGGCGCGGCCGTCGTTGGTGTCGGCTTCGCGCTGTCAGTCGCGGTGTTCGCACCGTGGCTCCGCGGTAACGTCGACATCGACCGCTTCCGCTTCGGGAGCGCGGTCGCCCTCGGTGTCCTCCCGCTGACCATCCTGGGTCTCATCCCCTCGAACGCCCCGCTGGCCCTCGCCGTGCTCGCGGTGACCGGCCTCCTCGCGTTCAACCCCGACGGCGCCGAGACGACTGGCGAGCAGCCGGCGCCCGGCGCGACGCACGCGACGGATGGCGGCGCGGCAGAAGACCCCTTCGAGGACGCAGAAGACGCTATCGAGTCCGTCGACGAGGAAGATGCCGATGACGAACGCGGATCGCCCGGTGTCTCTGACGGCGACAGAGCACCCTGGCTGTAGACCACGTGCTTGGTCGCGGGACGTTCTGCAAAGGCTTAGGGGCCTCCGCCTCCGTCCATCGGTATGGCCGATAACCGCGTCGTCGAAGGGCGGATGGTGACGCCCAAGAAGCTCGCCGAACTCATCGAAGGCGAATCCGTCATGGACGCCGAAGACATCGAAGATGCCGACCGGGAGTGCCCCAACTGTGGTGGTGATGTCATCTCGGTGGGCTACATGCCGAGCGTCACGGAGTTCGTCACCGGCTACAAATGTCAAAATTGTGGCTGGAGCGAGCGAGGATCGGAGTAAGCGCCCCTCTTCTCGACGAAATAAGGCAGTCTGCTGGTGCCAGTGCAAAGCATCGATATAGCCAGTTACGGATTCCAAATCGGGGTAACCGACCCCACTCTACTTCGCTCGGTCTGAGACCTCGCTCGTTGAGGGTGGGGGTTTGATGTGGTTCTCGTCCGCAGTTGACGCGACGGGACGTTTCTTGCGCCCCGCCTACCGAACGTCCGTCGGAGTCGGTGAACCCACCATTCGGGGCCGGGCTACTGCGGCCCGTACTGCGCGGGACTTGTGCCAGCACAGCACTACCTGGCAGTACAGCGGAGTGGAACTTACCGATTGCCCTGTACCATGTCAGGTTCCTCTCCGGCCTACTCGCTTGCTTCACTCGCTCCGTGAGGAGAGGCTCCACCTCGAATTACGCGAAATACGAGAACGCGTGGCTCATGGTTTGGGAAAACGGAGTTCACGGCGCTGCAGACGTGTACATCTCGGCCTTCGTCGATGGGAATCACGCCGAGCTCGTGGGCATCGTCGAGGCCGACGAGTTGCTCCAGGAATCCAACCTGGGTCTATCCCGTACTGGGAGCCTCGCATAATAATTATACCATGCTCGATTTCGGCGGGCTCCCCGAGCCCACTGTCGAAGAAACGGAGCGCCTCGGCTATGAGTAGACTCGTCGACGAGTTCGTGGACAAGCCTCAATCGTTCTTGACTCGGTAGCCCCGAACAGTAGCCGATTTGTCGCACGCAGTTCGTCGTCCTCTCCAACAATTCGGACGGGGCAGTTGAACGATGTTGGAGAGGACTCGACTTCGGACACACACCCCGGTTGGCAAGTGTCTTCGCCGTTCCGAAGGGACGGGGGCCGTTCTCCCTACACGTCCAACCGGATCAAGCCGTATGTGGTGGCGAGAAACGTTGAGCGGGTATTCCGTGCCGTTGGTGTCGGTGCTGGTACTGAGGTTGTCACGGCTGGCTCTCTACCGCGGAAGTATAAGAAATTTTATATATTATAAGCACAAACAACTCAACGAGTGCTACAGCGAGACGAGTTGTCGACAACGAGTGTCGAGGCACGAGTTCGTGCCAACGAGGAGCTATCCTCCGGGCATCCCTCCCCCACTCTTTCGCACCGGGTACACTTGCCAACCGGGGTGGGGGTGTCCCTCGACATGGGGAGGCTGGGCCACGAGAGTCGGTATGTACGAATATACACTCGACTCAGTTGACACACTTGTCATGTGGTTTTATGTGCCCCCCACCCGACGCTGTTTTCTATGGGGGCCTTCTCGGAATTTGACGTAGAAGTGTTTGCGAACGAGGACGCGTTGCGTGACGATTACGTGCCTGATGAGTTGATAGCTCGTGAGGACGAACGCGAGGATTATATCAGCGCACTCAGGCCTGTCGCGCGCGGCTCCCAACCTCGGAACATCTTCGTCTACGGCGATACTGGCGTCGGGAAGACGCTCTCGACGATGATGATACTCGACGAGCTCCAGGATGATCTCAAGGACTCGGACGATGTCGATCTCGAAATCGTCTGGATCAACTGCAAAAACAAGTCGTCGTACCAGGTGACTGTCGATCTCGTTAACGAGTTCCGCCCAGTTGACAAACAACTCAGCGAGTCTGGACACAGCCACAACGTCATTCTCAGCCAGCTGTGGGACGAGCTCAACGACAGAGATGCTACGCACGTCCTCATCGTCCTCGACGAAGTAGACTCCCTTGGCACTGACGACAGCCTGCTCTATCAGCTCCCGCGCGCCCGTTCGGAGGGCAACGTCACCGAGACGGCAGCCGGTCTGATTGGAATCTCGAACAACTTTGCCTTCCGTGACAATCTCTCTGCCCGAGTCCAGTCGACGCTGGCAGAGCACGAGATTCATTTCCCGCCCTATGATGCGTCGCAACTGCGCACCATCCTCGAGCAACGTGCTGACAAGGCCTTCGTCGATGGGGCACTCGAAGACGGTGTCATCGATCTCGTCGCTGCACTAGCAGCCCAGGAGACGGGCTCGGCCCGACAGGCACTCGACGTCATCTACAAGGCCGGCGAGCTCGCGAACAAGCGAGGCGACGAGACGATCGGAGAGGAACACGTCCGGGACGCGTTCGAGCGAGTGGAGCGTGGCATCATCGAAGACGAACTCGAACAGTTGCCTCACCAGAGTCACGTCGTCCTGGGCGCGATCCTCGCCCTCCAAGAGGCTGGGCGCGAACCCGTCCGTCGGAAGGAGATCTACGAGGTGTACACACGACTGGCGGAGCTCCTCGACACGGAACCGAAGGCGTCCCGTACGATTCATCGCCGGTTGGGAGATCTCGCATTGAAAGGATTCATCCAAATGACAGAACGGAATGAGGGCTCCCGAGGGGGGAACCGCTACGTCTACGAACTCGAGATGCGGAGCGAGATCGTCCAGGACGTGCTCCGAGAGAAGACGAGATTCGGGGACGCACTCGGCGACAACGAATTCGCCGACTACGTCTAACGAACGTTTGACGTTCTGACACGGCTGTTTCACTTGCCAACAGGGGTGTACTTGCTGATCGGCGTTAAGTTAATCTCGAACGCCTCGCCGAGCTCGTCACACCTGAATCGTGAGTACCTGGTTGCCACGTTAAAATCAGCTCGGCAAATCCTTTCCAACATTGGAACCCTTCTGTCGCAAACTGTTGGAGAGGAATATCACATAGTTCAAAACTGTCGGGTTTAGCCAGCGAGGCTCGGGGTTTTTGCCAATCGGCACAGAGTTCTGAATCTGTAATGGCATTGCAGACTGTCCCTGAGCCGACTCGAGAAGGCGACACACAGAGGCCTTATCAGGTGACAACGAGATCCAGAAGCCAGATTCGTTCCACATTCTGGGCCCCGACGATTTGCCGATTGGCGTCAGCGGTGTCACGGAGTTCGTCACCGGCTACAAATGCCAGGACTGCGGCTGGAGCGAAACGGATCGCTAATCCGGCAGCAACTGCCCCCAGACGATCTTCTCGACTAACTCGACGGTGAGCGGTTCCGCGACCCGAATTTGACACGAGAGCCGGGGGATCCCCACCGTTCGGCGGCCGCGTCGTGCCACTGCTCCTGATTCGGATCCGACGCATCCATTCGTACTCCACAGGTGCTGCCGAATCCTCGCCCGCCGCAGTTCGCCACGCGCGAGATGCTTCCGTAGACGTCGAACCCGTGTTCCAGCAGCGCATCGCGGAGCACCCGACCCTCCGCAACCTCGATGGTCTGTTCGCCATCGTCGGCGATGACGGTGACTGGGACGGCGTCGTCCATACGCGTGCTTGGGCGGCCCCCATCATAGCGACCGTGGGAATCGAAACCCCTTTAGGGAAAACGGAGATACTGGAAAGCGAGGGGACGTGGCCAAGCCAGGCATGGCGGCTGACTCCAGAGGCCACGCGCCCGGTGACGATACTCCAGACTGATATACCGAGCGGACGACTGATCATCGCTCCGCGTTGACGACCCTCTGGAGAACCGAGGCGTATACCGGAGATATCAGTAGATCGGGGGTTCAAATCCCTCCGTCCCCA
>NZ_JBLGBY010000062.1:0-13210 GCF_047616845.1 Natronomonas sp.
TCCGTCCCTATCGAGGAAACATCGTACAGGGGTCGGTATCGAACGAAAGCTCCGGTAGCAGGCCCAATACTGCTACGAAAGACCGCCATTAATATGGGAGGGTCGCGACGGAAGCGATAGCAAGTATGTCCACTGACACTCCCGCCTGGCTGCAGGCCGAAAAGCAGTACGAAGACGAAGTAATAGGTGATAATACGATTCCACGACTGTTCGAGGAGAGTGCCTCCCGACACAGTAGTCGCGAAGCCCAGTGGTACAAGGGCGGCGTGTACGAGCGGTCGCTGACGCCCGACATCGTTCCGGCCGCACCGGATGGCCAGTTCGCGGCACTGACCTACGCGGAGATGCAGGACATCGTCCACAACCTGGCTGCGGGCTTCCGCGAGCTCGGAATCGACGCGGGGACACGCGTCGGTATGTTCGCGAACACCCGGATGGAGTGGGCACACACCGACTTCGGACTTCTCGCGGCAGGTGGCGTCGTCACGACCGTCTACACCGAATCCGCGCCCGCACAGGTGGAGTATCTGCTCGACGACCCCGACGCCGAGGGCGTCGTCGTCGAGAACGAGGAACTCCTCGAGCGTGTCCTCGAAGTCGAGGACGATCTCGATCTCTCCTTCATCGTGGTCATCGACGAGTTCGACGGACACGACGACCGCGAAGACATCATCTCGCTTGCCGACCTCTACCACCTCGGCGAGGAGGGTTTCGAGCGCGACGCCTACGAAACGTGGCTCGCCGAGCGCGACATCGACGACCTCGCCAGCCTCATCTACACCTCGGGGACGACTGGCAAGCCGAAGGGTGTCAAACTGACTCACAGAAACTTCCGGGCGAACATCAACGGCGTTCGCAAGCGTGTCGGCCCGCGCCCGGACAAAGACCCCGATACTCCGGTCTTCGACGAGAACGACCGCACGCTATCGTTCCTGCCGCTTGCGCACGTCTTCGAGCGCGTCTCCGGTCACTTCCTGCAGTTCGCGTCCGGCGCTACGGTCAGCTACGCTGAATCGCCCGATACCGTCGCCGATGATCTCAAGCTCGTCCAGCCAAGCGGCGCCTCATCGGTGCCTCGGGTGTACGAGCGTATCTACGACAACGTCCGCGAGGAAGCACCCGAGGTGATTTTCGACCGCGCAGTCTCGGTCGCTCGCGAGTGGGCGACGACCGAAAATCCGGGGCTCGTGCTCCGCGCGAAACACGCCTTCTTCGACAAGCTGGTGTACTCGAACGTCCGCGAGCAGATGGGCGGCAACATCGAGGCGTTCATCAGCGGCGGCGGCAGCCTCTCGAAGCGCCTCTCCCAGTTGTTCGAGGGGATGGGTCTGCCCATCTACGAGGGATACGGACTGACCGAAACCTCGCCCGTCGTCTCCGTGAACCCGCCGGAGGACTCCCGAGCCGGAACGCTCGGCCCGCCGCTCGTCAACGTCGACGTCCGTCTCGACGAATCCGTCGTCTCCGACGAGCAACGCGAGGACGCCGAGGGGCCGGTCGGCGAACTCCACGTCAAGGGGCCGAATGTCACCGAGGGCTACTGGGAACGCCCCGGTGCGACCGAGGAGGCCTTCACTGAGGACGTTCCTGCGAGCGAAGCGAGCAGGGAGTCGGAAGAGCAGCGCTCTTCTGGAAAGTGGTTCCGCACCGGCGACATCGTCGAGCAGACCGCCGATGGCTACCTCGTCTACCACGACCGACTCAAGCAACTCATCGTGCTGGACACAGGCAAGAACATCGCCCCCCAGCCCATCGAGGACGAGTTCGCAACCTCAGACCGTATCGACCAGGCGATGGTCATCGGCGACAACCAGAAGTTCATCGCAGCGCTGTTCGTGCCGAACTTCGAGGCCGTCGAGCGCTGGGCCGCAAATGAGGGTATCACCCTTCCCGACGACCCCGAAGCGATCTGTGAGGATGACCGCGTCCACGAGTTCATCGGCGAGGAGGTCGAGGCGGTCAACAAGACGCTCTCGAAATCCCAGCGCATCAAGGAGTTCCGGCTGGTGCCTATCGAGTGGACAGCGGACAACAACCTGCTGACGCCGTCGATGAAAATCAAGCGCCGCAACGTCATCGACGAGTTCGAAGACAGGGCCACGGACATCTACGGCGACGACTTCGGCGAATAGCTGAACGACCGACACCTTTTATATTGTCGTCGCAGAACATTCTGCTAGAATGGTATGCAACTACGCCGCGTTTACGGGTCGTTCCGGTGTTCGACCAGTCGCGACCGCGGCGGGCTGTTGCTGCTGAGTCCCTTTTACCACCGTCGCTGCCAGTGACGGCTGGTCTCGTTCTGCTTGCCCGGTAACCACCTATCCGACACCATCGCCATGGTATTCACACACCTTAGAGAAGACGTCCGCACCGCCCTCGCGAAAGACCCAGCTGCGACAAGCGCCATCACCGTCGCGCTCCTGTACTCCGGCCTCCACGCCATCTGGGGGTATCGAGTCGCTCACGCGCTGTGGGAGCGTGGCTTCACGTTCAGCGCCCGCGCGCTCTCCCAGCTCGTTCGGTTTTTTACCGGCGTCGAAATCCATCCCGCAGCCACCATCGGCCGACGGCTGTTCATCGACCACGGCGCCGGCGTCGTCGTCGGCGAAACCGCCGACATCGGCGATGACGTCCTGATGTATCATGGGGTCACCCTCGGTGGTGACTCGATGCGCCGTGAGAAACGCCATCCGACGCTCGAGGACGGCGTTACCGTCGGTGCCGACTCGACGCTCGTCGGCTCGATCACGGTCGGCGAGAACGCGACTGTCGGCGCCAGCTCCGTCGTCGTCGAAGACGTGCCGGCCGCCACGACCGTGGCCGGCGTCCCCGCCGAACCGGTCGCGGGCACCGGCGCCGAGCGCACATCGTCGGCCGAGGATTGTGCAGCCGAGTGAGTTTTCACCGTCGACGACTACGTTCTCACCGTGACATCGCCGCACGAGTTCCTCCGGGAAGACGCATACATCGCCCCGCTCGTCGAGCGACACGGCGTGCTCGAACTCGACCCAGCAGACGATATGTTCGAGCGACTCGTCGTCTCCATCCTCCGCCAGCAGGTGTCGATGGCCTCGGCCGCCGCGACCCGCGAACGGCTGTTCGATGCCGTCGAAGTGACGCCTGAGGGCATCCTCGCCGCCGACCCCGAGACGCTGCGAGACGCAGGGCTTTCCAGACAGAAGACTGGCTACGTTCGCAACGTCGCCGAGGCGTTCCGAGATGGGTACAGCCGCGAGTATTTCGCCGAGATGAGCGACGAGGCCGTCGTCGACGACCTGACCGACATCAAGGGGGTCGGCGAGTGGACGGCGAACATGCAACTGCTCTTCTCGCTCGGCCGACCGGACGTGTTCCCAGTCGGTGACCTCGGCGTCAGGAAGGGTATGGGGAACCTCCTTGACCGCGAGATGAGCCGTGCGGAGATGGTCGCCAAAGCTGAGCGGTGGGCGCCGTATCGGAGCTACGCGACGCTGTATCTGTGGCGCGCCGAGGAGGACATCGCCGAGTCGGTTACGGAAGTCGTCGAGGAGTAAGCCGAATCCCAACCGCTATTGGGCTGCCGGGCGCTGCCTCGTCCATGGTAGATGCAAGCCTCATCATCGCGTTCCTGGCGCTTTTGACCGGATTCACCGCCGGCGCCTTCTTCGCCCTGCTCGGCGTGCCGATTCCGGCCCCACCGACGATTGCCGGCATCCTCGGCATCCTCGGCATCTACCTTGGATTCAAAACCATCGAGTATCTCGGTATCGGCTACGACCTGCTCGGCGCGCTGGGGCTGTAGCTCAGTAAAGAAAGCTAGGTTGTAAGCATCCGCGAGCGCGCAGCGCTCGCGCATATTTTCCCCAAGTTTTTGCCGAGAACGCGGGTCGCGCGCCTGACGGCGCGCGACACCGGTTCTCGTGCAAAAAGTGGGGTTTAGTCGTCGTCGCTCGCAACACCCGCCGTAGCGCCGTCGATGTCGGGGCGCATGACCTCGCGGTCGGTGGCCTCACCGTCGATGTCGTAGGGGTATTCGCCGGTGACACAGCCGAGACAGAGGTCGGCACGGGATTCGCCGAGGGCGTCGGCGACGGCGTCGATGGAAAGATACGCGAGTGAATCGGCCTCGATCTCGTCGCGGATATCCTCGATATCGCGGCCGGCGGCGATGAGTTCGTCGCGTGAGGCCATATCGATGCCCATGTAGCAGGGCGCGATGATTTCGGGGGCGCCGATTCGCATGTGTACCTCCTCGGCGCCGACATCGCTGAGCAACTGGACGAGCTGGGTCGAGGTGGTGCCGCGCACGATGGAGTCGTCGATGACGGTGACGGTCTTGCCTTCGACGACGTCCTTGATGGGATTGAGCTTGAGTCGGACAGCCCGTTCGCGGGCGTCCTGGGTCGGCATGATGAACGTGCGGCCGACGTAGCGGTTCTTCATCAGCCCCTCGGCGAACTCGACGTCGGCGCCGTTGTCTGCGTCCGCGGCTTCGCCGCTGACATCTTCCGAGGCGCTGCTCCGCAGCGCCTCGCTGGCCGCCTCGGCATAGCCGGAGGCGAACGCGCGCCCGGAGTCAGGGACAGGGAGGACGACATCACTATCGACGCCGCTTTCCTCCCAGAGCTTGCGGCCGAGTTCTCGCCGAACGTCGTAGACGAGGTTGTCGTCGATGCGTGAATCGGGACGGGCGAAGTAGACGTGTTCGAAGAAGCAGTGGGCGGTGTTCTCCTGCTCGACGAGCTGATACGAGTCGAAGCCGTCGCCGTCGGGCCGGAGGACGACGAGTTCGCCCGGTTTCACGTCCCGGATGAGTTCGCCGTCGAGGACATCGATGGCAGCCGATTCGGAGGCGAGGATGTAGCCGTCGTCGATCTTGCCGATACAGAGCGGCCGATTGCCCTGTGGGTCGCGAAGTCCGAGAACGGTGTCGTCGTGGGTGATTGTCAGCGAGTACGAGCCGTGGATGCGATCCATCGTTCGCTTGACGGCGCGGATGAGGTCTTCCTCGAGGAGGTTCCGCGCGAGATCGTGGGCGATGACCTCAGTATCGCCGTCGCTGGTGAAGGCGTGGCCGTTGGCGGCGAGCTCTTGGCGCACCTCGTCGGCGTTGACGAGATTGCCGTTGTGGCTCAGACCGAGCGAGCCGGATTTGAACGACACTGAGAACGGCTGGGCACACGAGGAATCGACGCTGCCCGCGGTCGGGTAGCGGACGTGTCCGATTCCGGTCGATCCGTTGAGTGACTCGAGGTCGTCCGCCTGGAAGGCGTCGCCGACGAGCCCCATCTCGACGTGGCTGTGCTGTTGGAAGCCGTCGTGGGTGACGATACCCGCCGACTCCTGGCCACGGTGTTGCAGCGCATACAGTGCATAGTACAGCGGTCGCGCCGCGTCTCGCCCGTCAAGCGAGACGCCGACCACGCCGCATTTCTCTGTCGGCCCCTCCGAGTGCCGCCCGTCTGGCATGGATGAGACTGTGGTGTCCAGCGATAAAAACCCACTCCATCGTGCGTGATACGCGGTTCAACACGGATGTGTGTATACACGTCTGTGTATATCCTGGCTCGAAACGCCAGCGGCCGCCGTCAAGCGGGTTTGGGGATGTTTGATGCCGGCCGCGTCCGTGTGGTAGTTCATGACAACTTGGGACGAGCGGTTCCAGTCGGGATCGTACCCTCAGAATCCAGACCCATCACCGATACTCCGAGAGTCTATCGACGACATCCCTGACGGCCGGGCACTCGACGTGGCGACCGGCACCGGTCGGAACGCGGTGTTTCTCGCGGAGCAGGGCTACGCTGTCGACGCCATCGACCAGTCACGTGCCGGCCTCCGCATCGCTCGTGAGAACGCCGAACGGCAGGACGCCGAGGGCCGAGTGAACCTCATCCAGGCCGACGTCCCGACGTTCGAATTCCCGACCAACAGATACGAACTGATAACCATCAGCTTCTATCGTGCCGTCGACCGGTTTCCGGACATCAAGGAGGCGCTCGTCCCCGGCGGCTACCTGTTCGTGGAGCACCATCTTCGATCAACGGAGCCGACGCCGGCCGGGCCGAGCACCGACCGCTATCGGTTCGCCGCAAACGAACTCCTGCATTCGTGTCTGGATTTGACCGTGCTCTACTACGACGAAACGACCGAAGAGCGCCCGGACGACAAACGGCGGGCGAACACGCGAATCCTCGCTCGAAACAGTTCGGGCATCAAACAGCGGTATCCGCGTCGATGAAGAACGCGGGTGAGAGCTCCCGCTGGGGATGAGCGTGAAACGAGAACGTCAGGTGACTATTCGTTCTGCTTGGACTGCCACGCGTAGTCGCGCCGCTTGGCGGTTTTGCCGAATCCACAGGAGGCGCAAACCTTCTTCTGCTTGTGGTAGGATTTCTCGCCGCAGCGTCGGCATTTGACGTGGGTCGTCTTGTTCTTCTTCCCCTGACTCGGGGTTCCGGCGCCAGTCATGGTTGTATCGAGACGACGTTATCGCCGCGGATAATGGTTACGTTGTCGCCCTCCTCGAGGACGAGGTTCATATGCTGGTCGTAGCCCGCGAGAATACCGTCGTACATCTCGCCACCCTTGAGCGTGACGCTGACTTCGGAACCGAGAGTCGCTTCGAGCACGTCGAGCGGACGGTCTGTCATATTCAGGTCCGCACGCGCCGGCGGTATAAACGCACCGGCCTGCGCTTTCAGATGTCGACGGTGAAGGGCGCGAACTCATCGCCACGAACCGCGATGCCGGCCAGAAGGTCAGCGGCCGAATCGAGGTCGGCGAACTCGACCACCTCGACCGGCGTGTGCATGTAGCGGTTCGGTAGGCCGACGTTGAGTGATGGAATACCGCCACGCGTCGTGTAGAACGCGTCGGCGTCAGTACCCGTCGCGTTCCCCGACGCCTGCAACTGCACGTCGATATCCTCGTCGGCGGCGATACCGCGCGCTGCCTCGACCAGTTTCGGGTGGTTCGCGCTACCGCGGGCGACGACCGGGCCGGCACCGAGTTCGATGCCGCTGCCCTTACTGGAGGGCGATTCGGGCTGGTCGGTCGCGTGGGTCACGTCCGTCGCAATGACGGCATCGGGGTCGAGGTCGAAGCCGACCATCGTCGCGCCCTTCAGGCCGATCTCCTCCTGCACCGTGGAGATGGCGTAAACAGTCGTCTCCGGCTTGGTCTCGACGGCCCGGCGGAAGGCCTCGGCGGCCGTCCAGATGCCGACCCGGTTGTCGAGGCCGCGAGCAGCGACGCGGCCGCCAGCGAGGTCGGTTATCTCCGTATCGAGCGTGATCGGGTCGCCGATATCGACGCGTTCTCGGGCTTCCGCCTCGTCGCTAACGCCGATGTCGACGTACTGGTCGTTGATGTCGGTGTACTCGTCATCCGAGGGGTCACGGAGGTGGATAGCGACCTGCCCGATGACGCCGTCGACGGCACCGTCGGCGGTGTGGATGGTAACGTGTTGGCCACGGGTGACCGTCTTGTCCGAGCCACCGATGCGAGCGAGTTTGAGAAAGCCGTTCTCGTCGATGTCCCGAACCATCAGGCCGATTTCGTCACCGTGTCCGGCGAGTGCGATTGCGGGCGTGTCGTCAGCCCCCTCGTACACCGCGACGGCGTTGCCGTACTCGTCGACGCGCGTCTCGTCGGCGAACTGCTCGACGTAATCCAGCCAGCGGCGCTGGCCCTTGCCCTCGAATCCCGAAGGCGTCGAAATCGACAGCAGATCGTCGAGGAACGCTCTGTAGTCTCCGTCCATACCGGAATCGCGTCCGGCAGCCACATCAACGTCCCGCCGACTACACACATATAAGTGGCCATCGGCCGAATCCGGCGTATGGCTAAATTCACGTTTCTGGAAGTGCATCTCGAAGACTCGACGCTGACGGCGAACACGCCGTTCGGCCGCGGCGAGAAGGATGTCGTCGCAAGCAAGGAACCGGTCGAGCCGGAGCCATCCTCGCGAAAAGGGAGCGCCACCGCCGCCATCATTGGCCTCGTCTTCCTGGTCGCGGTTGCGTATCTCGCAAAGAGGAAAGTGCTCGATAGCGAGGGGGAGACGGAGTTCGAGTTCGGGGCTATCGGCGACAGCAACGACGAGAGCTAGTCGGCCGACAGCGACGCCAGGTTCTTCTTGATGCTCTCGCGGTCGGCCTCCAGCCACGGCGGCAGTTTGAGTTCGGTGCCGAGTTCCGCGACCGGCTCGTCGCGATCTCGAAGAGCACGCCACCAGGCTCTCGGAAGTAGATCGATCGGAAGTACTGGCGATCTTTCTGCGGCGTCACGCGAAGGCCCTCATCGGTGAGTGTCTCGCGCCACGCGTCCTGAGTTTCGTCGTCGGGCACGCTGAAGGCGACGTGGTGGACGGTGCCAGCACCCTCGAATCCGGCGTTCGTATCGGGATTATCGAGGACATCGATGAACTCCGCGCGGTCGCCAGTGGCTTAACACAGGCGTTACCGGCTGTACGACTCAGAGATTCAGGATATCGTGAGCCTCCTGTGGCGTTGCAATAGGGCGTTCGAGCGTCCGCGCAAGCGTGGCCGCCCGCTCGACGAGCTGTTCGTTCGTCGCGAGTTCACCCCGCCGGAAGTAGCGGTTATCCTCCAGACCGACCCGAACGTGGCCACCAAGGACGATTCCGAGCGCCGTGAACGGTAACTGATGGTGGCCGAATCCGAGCGTGTTGAACGTCGCTCCCTCCGGGAGATGGTTGACGAGGCTCAGGAAGTTGTCCGGAGTCGGCATCGCTGTTGTGCCGCCGCCGAAGATGAGCGTCGTGTGAACCGGGTCATCGAGCAGGTCGGGCCGCCGGTCGAGCAGTTCGTGTACCTCGTTGAGATGGCCGCCATTGAACACCTCTAATTCGGGTTTGATATCCCGCTCTTGCATCTCCTCGCCGAGCGCTTCGACGAGCGCCCGCGTGTTCTCGGAGGTGAGATGCTGATAGCGGTTCAACGGCCCCATATCGAGCGATGCCATGTCGGGCGCCGGATCGGTGCGCAGCGGTTCGTGACGAATGTCGTCCGGCGCGCCCGTCCCGCCCGTGGAGTGCTGGACGATGAGGTCGGTACGGTCACGAACTGCTTCGGTGAGCTCCTGGAATCGCTCGCGCTCGAAGCTCCGTTCGCCGTTCTCCCGGCGGGCGTGCAGATGCACGACTGCTGCACCCGCTTCCCCACAGGCCGCCGCTGCTTCAGCGACCTCCTCGGGCGTTTCCGGGAGATGCGGGCTCGCCTCCTTGCCGTGGACGCCGCCGGTCAGCGCCGCGGTGATGATGACTGGCTCGCGGTCGAGATACGCGTCGTACGTCATTCTTCGCCCGCCGACTGGTAGTACTCACAATCCGACGCGTGATGCAGGTCGTAGCGGTCGTTACAGATGTCGGCGCGCATCGGCTGGATGAACGAATCGACGGCGGTACAGTACGCTCGCTCTGTGTGGAAGGAGCGTTCCTCGTCCTCGTCGCGGTACTCCAGATGCGGACAGGCCATACGCCGATATCGGCTGGCCGCCACATAACCGTTCGCGGACACCCGTGTCACCACCCGGAAGGCATTTGCCCAGCGCTCGGTTATATCGGGTGTGAGTCTCTTTCGCGCCGCCCGTGCCGTCGCCGATTCCGGAGGCGATGGCCCGATCGATTGGACCGCCGTCAGCACCGCTGCACGAGCCGCGACCGATCCCGGCGACGTGACGCTTTCCGCGAGCGAACACGAGGGGTACGCGGACGACGTCGCCGACGCCCGCGACGGCATCCGTGAGGCTGCCGGCGTCGATTTCGACCTGCCACACAGCGTGCAGGTGCAGAACCGCCACCACTGGATCGACGCCAACACCTTGACGTTCGAGCGCCTGCTCGCGCCCATCGAAGAGCAGGCCAGTCTTTCGCCGTCGATTGCGCGAGCGGCAAACACCGCCTCGATGGCCGTCACGCTCGGCTTCCTGGCGAACAACGTCCTCGGACAGTACGACCCGCTGTTGATGGGCGACGGCGACCACGAACTCTACTTCGTCCACCCGAACATCGAGGCCGTCGCGACGGCCCTTGACGTCGACCGTGACCGCTTCCGCCGCTGGATCGCCTTCCACGAGGTGGCCCACGCCGCCGAGTTCGGCGCCGCGCCGTGGCTCGCACCCCACCTCGAAGCGGCGATGGAAGGCGCCGTCTCGAAGCTCGCCGCCGGCGATTTCGACCGCGATGCCCTCTCGGAGCTCAACGTCACGATGACGGCCGTCGAGGGCTACGCCGAGCTCGTCATGGATCGGGCGTTCGACCGCGAGTACGAAGACCTGCGTCAGAAACTCGACGCTCGGCGCAACGACGTCGGCCCCATCTCGATGCTCATCCGCAAGGTGCTCGGCTTCGGGATGAAACGGCAGCAGTACGAGCGCGGCAAGGACTTCTTCGATACAGTCGCCGACGAGCGCGGCATCGCAGGCGCGGCCGTCGTCTGGGACGACCCGGCGAACCTCCCCACCGACGAAGAACTCGACGACCCTGCGGCATGGCTCGCACGCGTCGATTAGCGCCGTTCTCGCGAACGACTAAGTGTTCGTAGTACGTACGTTCACATTAGGCATGGAAACCCTCGCGTGGGCCGCCATGGCAGCCGTCGGACTCGCCCTCTTCCATATCGCTATCGCCGTGTATCTGTACCGAGCGGCCGCGATGGCCGACGCCGGCGGCCGCGAGGAGCCGTATGCGAGCGAACGAGGGCGTGAGCCACAGCCCGCCCAGAACGCGGTCACGGAATCGATAGACGAGTGGATTCCGTGTCCGACCTGCGGGACGCCGAACGACCCGGCGTATCGGTTCTGCCGGCGCTGTATTTCGGATTTGACGAGCAGCAAAACGAGCGCGAACGCGCCGGATGGAACCGAACGGCTTGGAAGCTAGAACTACTCGGCTTCGAACCGCGGGGTCGGATACCCCTGGTCGTCCTCGTCGTAACCGGAGACCGCGACCGTATCACCGATATCGACGTCCTGGTCGACGAGTCGACCCAGCACACGCGCGTCGCCGAGTTGCACGACTGCAACTTGGTAACCCCGCTCCTCAACGTTAATCGGCGGGACGTTAATGGTCGTCTCGGTGTAGACGGTGCCCTCCGTCGGCAGTTCGACGGTTTCGAGTCCGACCGTCCCACAGTGGGGGCAGGCGGCCTTCGGTGTGCCCTGGACGGCGCCGCAGTCGGGACACGACTGGCCGAGCAGTTCGCCCTCACGGACGGCGGTGCTCCATTCTTCATGCGTGAGTCGGTCGCTCATTGTCGTTCCTCCATGACCGTGACGACGGTTGTCGCAGCGTCACCGCCGAGGTTGTGCGCGACGGCGCGTTCGGCGCCCTCGAGCTGCCGTTCGCCGGCGTTCCCGCGGAGGTGTTCGGTGAGTTCGACGATCTGTGCAGTGCCCGTCGCCCCGATGGGGTGGCCTTTCGCCTTCAGGCCGCCCGAGGGATTGATGGGAATCTCGCCGTCGGGGGCGGTGCGACCCTCCGCAGCGGCGGGGCCGCCCTGCCCATCTGCGACGAGGCCGAGTGCCTCGCTGGCGAGGATTTCCGCGCCGGTGAAGCAGTCGTGAACCTCCGCGAAATCCATCGCGTCAGCGGTGGTGTTGGCCTGCTCGTAGGCCTGTGCGGCGGCGTCGCGGGCGGCCTGCGTGACGTGCGGCGTCTTCTTATCGCCGATGGGAACCACGTCGGTCGCGTGGCCGACGCCGGAGACGTCGACCGGCTCGTCGTAGGAATCGGCGAGGTCGTCGGAGACGACGACGACTGCGCTCGCGCCGTCGGAGAACGGACAACAGTCCATCAGCCGGAACGGGTCGGCGACGACTGGGCCATCGAGCACTTCCTCGACAGTCGTCGACTTGCCGAAGTGGGCATTGGGATTCAGCGAGCCGTTGCCGTGATTTTTGACAGCGACCTCGGCGAGGTGTTCTTCGGTCGTCCCGTGTTCGTGCATGTGCCGCTTCGTGAACAGCGCGAAGACGCCGGGGAACGTCAGGCCAGCGGGCTGTTCGTACTGCCGATGGGAGGCGGAGGCGAAGATGCGCGTCATCTCCGGGGTGTCCTTGCCCGTCTCGGGCGTACACCGCTCGACACCGCCGACGAGGACGCCGTCGTGGACACCGGATTCGACGGCTTCGACGGCGTTCTTGAACGCGTTCGAGGAGGTCGCACAGGCGTCCTCGAAGCGCTGGACTGGAACCCCCGATAAGCCGACGTGGGCCGCCAGTTTCGGCCCGAGATGGGTGTCGTTCTCGGTTTGTCCGCCCATCGCGTTGCCGAAGTAGAAGGCGTCTATCTCGGAGGGCGAGACGCTGGCGTCGTCGAACGCGTCGATGGCCGCCTCACCGAACAACTCCTGGAGTGGTCTGTCGTGGACGCCGAATTTCGTCATGCCGGCGCCGACGACGGCTGCTCGTGCCATACCGAGTCATGGGGGAGTCTACCTTATAACCGGCACGAAAACGGCATGGGAATCTATTTCAGACGCCCGGAGACGCCAAAAAACAGGCAGAAAGCGGGGTCACTCGCGATAGCGATAATCAGATGCCGGAGAGATGGTCTCGGAATCCGGGAAGAGATACCAGACGAGCGCAGCGCCGAGAAGTAGCCCCGCAGCGACGGCGCCGATGAGGACGCGCAGCGATGCGTCGCCCTGGGACGTGATGAGACCGGCCGAGGCGCCGACGAGCAGCACTGACCCGATCTTCAATCGGCGCATCGTCCGCTCGCGGTCTTCATCGGATATCGGGCCGACCATCAGCGATTCCCCTCGGTCGAGACGTGCATGCCGACGAACCGCCACTCGGTGTCGAGGGCACCGTTCTCGCGGCGTTCCAGCGTGCCGCTCCAGCGCGTGTCGAACTCGTAGCGAATCCCACGCTCGTGGCTGTTCCAGGCCATGAACACGTCATCGGAGAACCACGCGTGCTCATCGCGCTCTGTGACGAGCAGGCGGTCGCTCTCGACGCGCCAGCCGTCGGTCGTCTTGGTCTGTGCGCGCAATCCCTCGCGAATCTCGTCGTACCCAGTCAACCGCTCGCCGATGCCGAACTTCACGGCCGAATCCTCGCGAGCGAAGAACGGATACAGCGGGTCGCCCGTGCGAAGCGCGTCGTAGTACGCCCGCACGGTCGCTTCGGCGTCCATACCCTGTCTTCGCCGTCGGTGCTCTTACCGCTATTGGAACACCCGCTTTCCGCCGGGATAACTTAT
>NZ_JBLGBY010000063.1:0-12081 GCF_047616845.1 Natronomonas sp.
CGGCGCGTCCGCGCCGAACCGCCGGAGCGTGCAAAAAGTGGGTTTAGAGCCCCAGTTCCCGCCCCAACACGAGATGCTGAATCTCGCTCGTTCCCTCGCCGATTTCCATGAGCTTTGCGTCCCGGTAGAACCGCTGGGGAGCGAAATCGGTGGTGTAGCCGTAGCCGCCGAGCACCTGCACGGCGTCCTCTGCGACCTCGCGGCAGATTTCGGAGGCGTCGAGTTTGGCGAGCGAGGAGATGCGGGTCACGTCCTCACCGTTGTCGTACATCACAGCGGCCTTGTGGGTGAGCAGTTGTGCACGCTCGATTTTCCGATCCATCGAGACGATCATATCGCGGACGGCGTCGAACTTCGAGATGGGCCGGTCGAACTGCTCGCGCTCGGTGGCGTACTCGCGGGCCGCTTCGAAGGCCCCCTGTCCAAGTCCGGTCGACAGCGCCGCAATCGAGATACGGCCACCGTCCAGCGTCTTCTTCGTCTGCTCCCAGCCCTCGCCCTCTTCGCCGAGCAGGCGGTCTTCGGGAATGCGAACGTCGTCGAACTGGAGTTCACACGTCGGCGAGGCGTTCAGCCCCATCTTGTCCCACACCGTCGACACCTCGAAGCCGTCGTCATTCTCGGGGTCGACGATGAACGTGGAGATGCCGTCGTAGCCAGCACCAGGGTCGGTGACGGCCTTCACCAGAACGCTGTTTGCGACGTTGGCGTTCGTGATGAACTGTTTCGTCCCGTTGATGACGTACTCGTCGCCGTCCTGCTCCGCCTCTGGCGGCGCAGGGCTCGCCGAGCTTTGCTCGGCGGTGTCCTTCTCGGCCATCGTATCCATGTCGGAGGCGTCCGACCCCGACGATGGCTCGGTGAGGGCCCACGAGCCGATACCTTCCCCTTCGGCGAGCGGTCGCGCCCACTCCTCTTTCTGTTCTTCAGTGCCGAACTTGATAATGGGCATCAGTCCGAGCGAGGTGTGGGCGACGTACGAGAGGCCGACAGACCCGGAGACGCGGCCCAGCTCCTCAGCGACGAGGGCGTACATGAGGTAGTCGCCGCCGGCGCCGCCGTACTCCTCGGAGACGGGGACGCCCATCAGATCGAGGTCGGCCAGCTCCTCGAACACCTCCTCGGGGAAGCGGTGTTCATCCTCGATCTCCTGTGCGATGGGTTTGATCTCCGTCTCACAGAAATCCCGGACGACCTCGCGGGTCATCTCGTGTTCGTCTGGGAGCGTGAAGTCCATACACACGGCTTCGACCACTGGAAAATAAACGTGCCGGCACGACGAACCACGCGTTTACTGTTTCTCCAGTGTCGACTGTATGTTTAAGACCGCTGGTGTGCTATGATTTAGAGATGCCATTCCGCCGGTTCCTCCGTGCGAGCGTGCCCCAGTCACAGCTGGCGGCCGTCGCCGACGAGGTCGCTCGCCGTTACGGGGAGCCGTCGGCACAGTTCGAGTGTCTGGAGGCGAACAACTGGCTGTCCGTCCCCTGCGTCGTCAACGACCAGTGGTTCGTGAAGGTCATCGCAGACCAACACTCCTTCGTCCACGCGCTGTTGACGACGGGACGGAACATCGGCGCATTCTCCTCGGGAACGGAGGGATTCTTCGAGCATTTCTCGACGCCCATCGAGATGGCCGAACACGAACTCGAAGCGACCCGGCGGATGCGTGAACTCGGCGTCAACGCCCCCGAACCCATCGAGGCGTTCGAACACGAGGGGGTCGGGGTGCTCGTCCTCGAATATCTGCCGTCGTTTCGGACGCTCGATGAACTCGACGCCGAGGCGGCCGTCTCGTTCGCACCGGAGCTGTTCGAGAACCTCTCGCGGATGCACGACGCCGGCCTGACTCATGGTGATTTGCGCGCCGAGAACGTCCTCGTCGCCCCGAACGACGAGGGCGTCGAGACGCTGTATTTCATCGACGCCACGCGCGTCAGGGAAGAAGCGATTGCCGACGCCAAAGCGTACGACCTCGCGTGTGCACTGGCGTCGCTGACACCGCTTATCGGCGCGCCCGTGGCCATCGAAGCCGCACGCGAACACTACTCGGCAAGCGACCTGCTCGCTGCCCGTGAGTTCCTTGATTTCGTCAACATGCGCCCCGACCACGACTTCGATAACGCCCTAGTGAAAGGCGAAATCGAGAAAGCCATCTCGTAACGACGGGGACAGCGCAGCCGCTATCCGTGCGTGGCGGGACGGTCTTGGGTTCGGGTTTGTTTACTCCTCGTGCTCCTCGTCGATGAACTCGTGTGCATCGTCGAGGATCTCGCGAGGGCCGTCCTGGGTGATGGTGTTCACCGCCTGGTCATAGTCGCGCCACTGCAGGTCGCGATGTTCCGACGAGAGCTCTGCGGATGCCTCGTAGGATTTGGCGATGAACAGGTGCACCGTCTTGTGGATTGTGTTGCCGTTCGCTTCGAACACGTAGTCGTACTCTTGTCGGAAGCCGTCTAACAGCCGGAAATCTTCGATTCCGGCCTCCTCTTTCACTTCGCGGATGGCGGTTTGCTGCAGTTCTTCGTCGCCTTCGACGCCGCCTTTGGGGAACTCCCAATCGCCGGGTCGTGACTTCAACAGCAGGTATTCGCGCCGGCCACGCGTATCGCGAAAGAGGATGGCTCCCGCGCTCGTGGCCTCTATCATTACCCTCACGTAATCGGTCACAAGGTAAATGAATATCGGACGCTGTCGCGGGAATCCCGGTGACAGTTCACACACGAAACACGATAGGTGCGTTTTTGCCCATCGAGCGTCCATCAACACGTATGCCCTTTGTCACTACCCTCACGCTCCAAAGCGGGGATCGAGACGTTCTGGAGCGCGTCGTCGGGGATATCAAGGCCAGCGCGGAGCGGAAGGGAGTCCAACTGAAAGGCCCCCACGCGGAGTCGCCCGAAGACCAAAGCGTCCCGCAGTCGAAGCAACTCGATGCGGGCAACGACCGCTTTTCGCCGTGGCACTACACCGTTTACAGCCGTCAGATGGAGGTCGTCGGCCACGACGAGTTCGCCGGTAACGTCGCCACACAGGAGTTCCCACGCGGCGTCCACATCGACGTGGACGTAGAGCGGGTCTCTGCGCCCGGCAGTCGCTAATCCAGCTCCGTAAACCGCACCGACGACGCTTCTATTCGGATATCTACTGTCGACCGCTCGTCGACTCGACGCCAGTCGTAGGTACCCACCGGCCCGTCCGCGGTCACGAGTCGAACCCGGAGGTCACCGGCCGGCAGTTCCTCGCCAGGGACGGAGAAATCACCCTCCGGCGCGAGCGTCTCGCGTCGGACGTACACCTGTTCGAGGTCGTCCGTCGACGTGTCGTCCTCGCGTGCCGTTTCGTTCGATGCTGCCTCGCCGGGGAGCCGATAGAGCCGCAGCGTCACCCGGTGTTCCGTCTCGGTGGCGTTGGTGACGAACACCGCAAAAGAAGTGCGTCCGGGGCCACGGTTCCCGCAGCCTGCAAGCGCCGACGCGGCGGCAGCGCCGACGCCACCCAGCACCTGCCGGCGTGAAACGTTCATACGACGGGTAGTTGCCGCCCCTCAAAGAGGGTGTCGCGTTTGGGTCGAACGGTGGAGGCTTATGTTCGTCCGGCCCGAAATACAGATATGAGCACCGACCGCCGCGACCACCTTGTCGCACTTCGACGTGACTTCCATCGGCATCCCGAGCCGGCCTGGAAGGAGTTCTGGACGACCGCACGCATCGTCACCGAACTGGAACGCATCGGCGTCGACGACTACTATGTCGGCCGCGAGGTGCTGGCCGACGAGCGGCTCGCCGTGCCCGACGATGCGGAACTCGACGAGTGGATGACCCGCGCCCGCGATGCCGGCGCCGACCCCGACCTCCTCGAAACGATGGATGGCGGCTGGACGGGCGCGGTTGCCGTCGTCGAACAGGGCGAGGGCCCGACCGTCGGGCTCCGAGTCGACATCGACGGCCTGCCGCGAGAGGAGTCCACCGACGAGAGCCACCACCCCGCAAGCGAGGGGTTCCGCTCGGAGACGGGCGCGATGCACGCCTGCGGCCACGACGCACACGCGACAATCGGGTTGGGCGTCATCGAGGCCGTGAAGGAGAGCGATTTTACCGGGACGCTGAAAGTGTTCTTCCAGCCCGCAGAAGAGGTCATCGGCGGCGGCCGACCGATGGCCGAATCCGGCCATCTAGACGACATCGGCTACCTCTTTGCGCTGCACGTCGGTCTCGATTACCCAACCGGCGAAACCGTCGCCGGTATCGGCGACTTCCTCGCCGTGACGCAGTTCTACACGACGTTTACCGGCTATCCCGGTCACGCAGGCGCGCGGCCGGAGGAGGGTCACAATGCAGTCCAGGCGATGGCGACGGCCGTCCAGAACCTCTACGGCATCCCACGCCACAGCGATGGGGCGTCTCGCGTCAACGCGGGCCGCGTCGGCGGCGGCACCGCGTCGAACATCATCCCCGAGGAGGCGTTCGTCCACGGCGAGGTTCGGGGCGAGACGACCGAGATTCGCGATCACACCTTCGAGCGCGCACGAAAGGTGTTCGAAGGGGCAGCGATAAGCCACGACTGTGAGTTCGACATCGAAGTCGAGGGCGAAGCGCCCTCCGCCGAAAGCGACGAAGAGCTGGTCGAGTTCGTTCACGACGCCTCGATGGCCCATCCGGGCGTGACGCAGGCGACCCGACGCGGCGCAATCGGCGGCAGCGAGGACGCGACGTTCCTCATGCAGTACGTGCAAGACAACGGCGGCTTTGCGACGTACGTCGGCGTCGGCACCGACCACCCGGGCGGCCACCACACCGCCACGTTTGATGTCGACGAGGAGTCGCTCGGACTCGGCGTCGACGTGTTGACCGACGCCATCGAGGCGGTCAGCCAGGCGCAGCCATAGGCCGACTACAGCGGCCTTTCATCGAGAAGTTCGTTGGTATCTTATGTTAATAGGCTGAACTTATCAGCGTGTTCATCGCGTTTCGAGACGCGAACGGCCAGGTCGGAACGGTGACGCAAGAACTGACCGTCAGGTACGAAGGTAAGTGGGCGGCCGAAGTCGAGAGGTACGTGAGTGAGGTTCGAAGCGACCATCGGGGGGCAGATGGCGAAGTCGCAACAGCGGCGGCATTCGACCAGCTAGTGATCGAACTCCCGGAAAAAGCGCCGATTACGACAATCGAGCGGCAAAGCGGCTGACTGCCGACTCGGCGTCAGTCGAGCGTCCCGCCGTCGATAACTTCGAACTCACCGTCACCGCATTTGCCGCTTCGTTTGGTGCCGATTGGAACGAGCGTACCGTCATCGCTGACAGTCACGGGGACGACGGCCCCGCAGTTTCTGCACTCCGCTACGCTGCGTGCTGTTTGTGTTCGAGGCATGAATGGAATCCCACCATATCCGTTGTCTCGGTTAGCAACGGAGTAAGTCGGCCGGCTAATATATTAGGTGCGTCCGCAGCGCGCGAGGGCTTACAGCAGGAACTGCTCTTCGTTCTCGCTCATGTCGACGAAGTGGTCACACGCGTCGATGAGTTCCTCGGCCGTCGACGAGCCGAAGCCGAACACCTCGGTGCGAACGCCCTCGTGGCGCAGATGGGTGCAGAGCCGCGCGAAATCGCCATCACCGCTGCAGAGGACGAACGTGTCGATTTTCGGGGCGAGAGTGACGGCGTCGAGACACATGCCGAGATCCCAGTTCGCCTTCTTCGAGCCGTCGGCGAACGTCTTGATGTCCTTGATTTTCGTCTCGAAGCCGATGTCGCGCAGCGCATCGAAGAAATCCTCCTCGGCGGGGGAATCGGCGCGGATGACGTAGGCGATGGCGCGGATGAGTTCGCGCTCGTCGACCGATGCCTCCAGGATGGCTTCGTAATCGAGATTGCGCGAGTAGAGGCTGTGCGCCGTATGGTAGAGGTTCTGGGAGTCAGCGATGACCGCGACGCGCTGGCTCTCGTGTATCGGTGGCATATCGGCTCTGGTTCGCCCTCGCTCATAGGCCTTGGTATCGGTCACGATTCGGTGCAGTCGTGGTCGGCGATAGTCGATGACTGGTCGCCGTCGTTGTAGACCAGCTGCACCTCGCAGTCGGCGGTCACGCCCACATCGACCGAGTCACCATAGACGACGGCTTGACCACCGCGTCGTGGTTGCTCGCCGCTTACCGATCCCTTCCACGGACCCGGTTTGGTCTGGTCGGCCGCTTCGACCGTGGCGAACCCCTCTCCTCGGATTTCGAGATGCTCGGCGGGCATGGGGTCGCCTCCCTCGTGGGTGAACGTGAGGACGCTTCCGTTACCGTCCGCCGGCCGTTCTTCGGCGACAAAGTTCGCGTTCGGCCCGCCATAGCCGGAGCGCGTTTCGGTGTACTCGTCGGCGAACGCCGCCCCGAACGGAGCAGCGCCGACGAACCCGACAGCGAAGATAGTAACCACCGCGACGCTGAGAACGATGGGCCAAGCGGTTCCCTCTCCAGGGCCACGAGCGGATGATCCTTGATACGCCAACAGCACTGCGAGAACCGGAACCGTGACGAGAACGAACAGCAAACCAAGGGGTAGCAATCCGACGAAGCCGATTCCCAGCCGCCCGATACCGTAGAGCGCTCCGAGGAAGACGAGCGGCAGTCCGAACACCGCAAGCGCAGCGATGCCCGCGTGACGGAGTCGGTCGCCATCGCTACGGGCGCGGAGTGCTGCTACTCCGACGGGAATCGCGACGTACAACACGATGATACCCAAGAGTAACGCTTTCACGAGCGACGACCCGAGACGCGCCTCGATGAGTGACGCTGACTCGTCGATGGGCACGAACAGCGTCATCGACGCGACGACACCGCCGACGATGCCGACTGCGAACGTGAGGGCTGCGGCGTACCCCAACAGCCGCCTTCGCGGGCCCGTCATGGGAACAGCGCGAACAGCACCAACGCGAGCAGCGGTGCCAAAAAGAGGTTCAACACCGTCAGGTAGCCGAGCACGCCCTTCCGTTTGAGCGCGTTGTCGGGGAACACCTCGCTGGCGAGACGGTAGCCGACGGACTCGGAGGCGGCGAAGACGGCCGTCCCGACCAGCGTCACGAAGGCGCCGGCCAGCCAGCAGGGAACTGGGCCACAGGTCGTCGCGAACTGGACGCCCTCGGGGTAGGTGGGTTGGATGCGAGCGGCTTCGGTCTTCGTCAGGCCGTTTGCTTCGACCCACTCGACGACGGGGTGGTCATCGGGGAGCGTCTCGATTCGAACTGTCGGGTCTTCGGCAAGCACCGACTCCACGAAATTCTCATGGCCTGCTTCGAGCATGAGGTGGGCAAGGGCGCAGGGCGTCCCATCGCTCCCGACGAACAGCGGGACGCGCTCGTGGTCGCTGCGGTTCGTCGGGAACTCCCCGCGGCGCCGGTACGCTGTCAGCCGGTTGAGGTGGCGCTCCCGGCGTCGGCGCTGGAGGGGCGTGAGATGGTCGTGTTCAGCGTCTCTGAGCGCCGTCTCGGTTCGCCGGAGGTGTTCGCGTATCCGGATGGCGTTGAGGCGACGGCGAACTCCGTTCGCGGTATCAACGGCGGGGATACATCGCCGGTCTGCCGACACGTCGTTTCGTGTTGATGACATTGTGGTCAATTGTCACACCACCGGCGGTAATAAATCTGCGGCGGTTCCGCTACTGGAAGCCGCGAATCGGGTTGGCCTGCGTGCTCTCGTCTTCGGCCTCGTGGAGTCGCTTCGCGAGTTCCTCGCGGGCATCCTGTATTTCGTCGGCGCGCTCGACGAGTTGCTGGGTATCGACATCGATGCCCGTTATGGGTTCGATACCCGATTTGATGAGGACGCGCGCGGCCTCGGGATCGGGGAACTGCGGTTGTGTCTGGACGACGAGGCCGACCGAATCCAGATCGACCTGGCCGGCACGGGAGAGCAAGGCGCCGGTCGGGCCGGTGATGACGCCGCCCTCGCGCGGCGGCTCGATGCCGGCGTCCGTGACGATGTCGGCCGCATCGCCGGTCGAGACGCCGTGCATCTCGGGGATGCCGTCTCGCTCCTCCGGGATGCCGCTGAGATACAGCGGGAAGACATCGTTCTCGTCGAGCCAGCTCGTGACGCAGTCGGCGAAGCCACTCGCCTCCGTCGGCGACACGGGGATGTCACTCTGGAGGACGAGCAGGTCGCGCTCCTCGTCGGCGTAGAGCCGAACGGGCGGCATCAGATCGGTCTGGTCGGTGTGGTAGACGGCGACCTCCGGGAGCCCATCGCAGTGGACCGTCCCGAAATACGTCATGTCGAACTCGTCGACGAGGTGGTCGGCAGCGATCTTCCCAACGAGGCCGGCGCCGGGCAGCCCCTCGACCAGCGTCGGCGAGTCGAGTTCGACACCCTCGGCGTGCACCTGAACGTGTGCCATAGGTTATGTGTCACGCCGCTGCATCTTAACGTTAGTCGCTGGGTCGGTGAACCGACACCGACAAACGCACGGGTATCGGAGGTCGGGTATGGATCCGCTCGCCAGATACGATTCGCTGGTCGACGACCCGGAGGCCTTCCACGAGGCCTGCGAGCGGCCGCTGCCGTCGGTCGTCCGGGTCAACGACATCAAGGCGACGCCCGACCGCGTCCGCCGGGCGTTCGAGGAGGTCGGCGTCGGCTACGAGCCCATCAGCTGGCACGACGGTCTCTTTCGGCTTGCGGACGACATCTCACCGGGCAACACCTGGTCGTACGTTCACGGCTGGGTGTACGGCCAAGAGGAGGTGTCGGCGATTCCGGCGCTCGCGCTCGACCCCGAACCGGGCGAGCGCGTCCTCGATTGCTGTGCAGCCCCGGGCAGCAAGACGACCCAGCTCGCGGCGCTGATGGACGACCGCGGCCTCCTGGTCGGCAACGACAACAACCTCGGCCGGCTGTCGGCGCTGCGGTCGAACGCCGAGCGCTGCGGCGTGACGAACATCGCTGTCACGCGCCAGGACGCCCGCAATTTCTCAATCAAGCCGTTCTCGCGGGAGCCGTTCGACCGCGTCCTCGCCGACGTGCCCTGCTCGTGTGAGGGCACCGTCCGGAAGAACCCCGACGCCGTCGAGGACTGGTCGCTCGGCCACGTCGAGAGCATCGCCGGCGTCCAGAAGGCCATCCTGAATCGCTCACTCGAGGTGACCCGCGAGGGCGGCACCGTTGTCTACTCGACCTGCACCTTCGCGCCCGAAGAGAACGAAGCGGTCGTCCAGCACGCCCTCGATTCCCACGACTGCCGCCTCGTGGAGTACGACCTCGAATTGGAGCACGCCCCGGGCATCACCGAGTGGGAGGGCGACACCTACGACGAATCGCTGCAGCGAGCAAAGCGCATCTACCCCCACCACAACGATACGGGCGGGTTCTTCTGTGCGAAACTGGAGGTGGGCGCGTGACCGAGAACGTCGGGCAGGTGTTCGACCGTCTGCCGGAAACGCCGGCCGAACGCGAGGTCGAGGGACGGGCCACTCGCGGTGAGGTCATCGACTGGTGGGTCGACCGCTTCGGCCTCGACCGCGAGACGTTTGCCCACTACACCTTCTGGGAGAAAGGCGCCGGGAAAATCTGGGCATTCGCGAGCGACTTCGACTCACCCGCAGACATCGAAGGAGTGGGTATGACGTTCCTCCGGACGCGACAGGAACACTGGAAGCCGACGACGGACGCCGTCCAGCGGTTCGGCCGCGAGGCGACAAAGAACAGCATCGTCCTCGACGAGGACGACGCGACGGCGTTTCTCCGCGGGGAAACGACCGAACCCGAATGGGACGGCGACTGGGGCTATCTCGTCGTCGCTCACGAAATCGCCGGCGAGGCCGAGCCCATCGGCGTCGGCCTCTACATCCACGACGAACTCCGCTCGCAGATGCCCAAAGGGCGACAGCGAGAGTTGTAGCCGTGCGTGGGCGCCGGTATCTCGCTGCCGATCTGCATCTCGGCGACGAGAACGTCCTCGAGTTCACCGACCGGCCGTTTCCCTCGGTCGCGGCGATGAACGAACGCCTCCTCGAGAACTGGAACGCGGTCGTCGACCCCAATGATGAGGTGCTGTTCGTCGGTGACCTCGTCGTCCCCTCCGAGCCGGCGACCGTCAGGCGGTGGCTCCAGCAACTCAACGGGAAATTCGTCTTCGTCGCCGGCGACCACGACGACGGCGCCCGGCAGACGCCCGGTGTGACAACCCAGCCGGAGTACCGCTTCGAGGCTGGCGGCTATCGGTTCCAGTGTGTCCACCACCCCGACGACGCGCCGGCCGAGCGCGATGGCTGGCTCGTGCACGGTCACCACCACGACCTGCGCACCGAGCGGTTCCCGTTCGTCGACCCGGAGGCACGCCGCGTGAACGTCTCCATCGAACTGCTTGGATACGAACCCATTCCACTCGAGGAGCTCCTCGGCTATCTCGACCGCGGCGAGCGGCTCCGAACGCGCCCGGCCTGACTATTTCTCACGGACAGTGCCGCCGCCGAGCCCTTCCCATTCGACGCGGTAGCCGAGTCGAGAGAGGGCGGCGCTTGCGTCGTCGATACCGTGGTCTTCGAGGCACGTTTCTGCCCCCGAGAGTTCCATGCCGGCTTCGACCTCGTCCGCGAGTGCCTCCAACACGGCGGGACGGACGAGCGTCCGGCCGAGCCGCTCGTGGTCGGGGAAATCGAGGTTCTCAATCACCGATTCGGGAACGCCGTGCTCGGTCGCGAGCTCGGCAATGGTCGTCACGTCAGCGTCGGGCGTCAGTTCAGCAGGCAGCGAGGCGGCGCTTTCAGCCCGTAACTCCTTCTCGTACGGGCGGAGCGCGTCCCGGACGTCTTTCAGCCGCACCGTCCCGGAGTACGGTATCGCGCGGTGGCCCTCCGCCTCGATTGCCTCGCCGACGCCGAGGCTCTCGTCGTATGCGACGAGGAAAGCAACGTCTTCGAGATCAGCGAACCGCGAGAGCTTTTTCTCCACGTATTCGGGCGTCCAGAAGCCCATCACTTCGAAGAACAGGCGGAACTCCCCGTGCTTCCAGTCGAGCGCGAAATCGGGGATGACGACGTGTTCGCCGGCCGCCAACGGCTCGGGTTCGCGGACGACCTCCCAATCGAGGTCGAGCGAGGAAAACCGGGCGTAGAAATCCGATTCGACGCCGCTGTCGAAGGTGGGTTCTGCGACCGGATCGGTGCCCGGCACCGAGATATCGCCGTCTTCAAGCACCAGCAGTCGCTCCGTGCCGCGGTCGTCGATGGTCGCCTCCAGTCGCCACTCGTTGGCCTTCGCGACGGTGCGGAGGAGGCGCGCAAAGCGCGTTCCGTAGCGTCGGGAGCGCTTGAACAGCGCGTCCGGGCCGGTGACGACGACCTCCCGACCTTCTTCGGTTCGCCGGATTTCGTACATCAACCGCAGTCGTTTGACCGCTGCGACGAGCGCCTTCGGGTCGGACGAGCGGACGCGAATCTCCGTGGCGTCGAAAAGCGCCGTCTGTGCGAGCGAGAGGTCGTACTGCCGACGGAGGGTGTCGGGGTCGTATCGCGTGCCGAGGTCGACGAGCACCTGCTCGGTTTCGCGGTCGGCGAAAAGCGACGCCTCGACCGCGCCGGGGTCGGAATCGAGCCGTTCGGCCGCTCGATCGAGTGCCGCCTCGCGTTCCGCGTCGGTGACGACGCCGACCGATTCCGCGGCCTCGAAGGCCGCCGTCCGGGCCCGAACCGGGTCAATCGGCGCGCGCGTCTCGAAGACCGCCTCGCGTTCGAGCAGTTTGGCGAACCCCCGGACGAGCTTGAAATCGTCGGCTTCCCGTTCGAGGTTGGTCAGACCGGCTTCCAGCGCCTCCCGGCGCTCGCCGACGTGGCCCTGATACACGCCGAGGACACGCGCCGCGAGCGCCTCGTCGTCGGGGTCGGTAAAGCGCGGCTGATAGCCACCGCCGGCCCGCGAGACGCGCAGGAGGTCTTTGGTGAGCACAGAGGTAATCGGATGTCGGAGGGCAAAAGCGCCACGACGCGCGCCGACGGGATTCCGTCGTCAGTCGCCCGCCGGCTCGGGCGCCTCGGAGGGGTCGACGACCTCACCCGTTTCGGGATCGACGCCGACCTGCTCGCAGATGTCGGCCATCGGGCAGGC
>NZ_JBLGBY010000064.1:0-11942 GCF_047616845.1 Natronomonas sp.
GTTGTATGGCTACGTATCAGCGCGAGACGCGCGTCCAGGCGCCGTTCGAGGAGGTCTGGACGTTCCATTCGAAGATAGAGGGCCTGGAAGCGCTCACGCCGGCGTTCATGCATCTCGAAGTGCACACCGTCACCGGCCCGGACGGTGAGCGTGACCCCGAACTGCTGGTGCCGGGCACGCGCATCGAGATGTCGTTGCAGCCGTTCGGCATCGCGCCGAGACAGCACTGGACGTCCGTCATCACCGAACGCACCGAAGCGGACGGCGCCGCCATGTTCCACGACGTGATGGAAGGCGGGCCGTTTCCGGCGTGGGAACACACCCATAAATTCTTCGCTGACGGCGAGGAGACGCTCATCGTCGACCACGTCGAGTACGAACTGCCCGGCGGCAAACTCGGTCGCGCCGTTTCGCCGCTCGGGTGGGTCGGGTTCGAGCCGATGTTCCGCGGGCGTCACAAGGAGACGAAGGAGATTCTGGAGTAGCTACCAGCCGCTCGACAGCCGCCTGGTTTCGAAGCCGTCCGTTAACTCTGCCCAGCGGTCAGCCAGTTCCGTGGCCGACCACCCGTCCGCGTCGTCCGTCGAGAGCGTTCGTTCGCGTTCGGGGTCGGAGACGATGGCGACGTTATCGCCCGCCACGGCGACCGTACAGCCGGTGACGCCCTCCGACTCCTCACCAGCGAGGAAGACTGGGACGCCGGTGACGTGTCCCGGGCCCAGGTCGTCGGGGTCGACGGCGGCCATCGCCGGCAGGTCTTCGGTCATCCGAGTGACCGCTGTCGGCCACATCGCGTTCACGCGCACGTCGTACTGGTCGAGTTCCAGGGCTGCGGTTCGCATCAGCCCGAGAATCCCGGCCTTCGCGGCGGTGTAGTTCGCCTGGCCGACGTTGCCGACCGAGACGCCGCTTGAGACACAGATGAACGACCGTTCGCGCTCGAAGCCGTCCAGTTCCTTCGAGCGGGCTCGCCAGTGTTCAGCGGCATTTCGGATCAGGGAGAAGTGGCCCTTCAGATGGACGTCGACGACGGTGTCCCACTGCTCTTCGGTCATCTTGAACAGCATGCCGTCGCGCAGCACGCCCGCGAAGTTCGCGATGGCGTGGACAGCACCGTACTCCTCGACCGTGTCCTCGATGAGCTGTTCGGTGTATGCGAGGTCGGTCACGTCACCGAAATGTGCCATCGCCTCGCCACCGCGTTCCTCGATGCGCTCGACCGTCTCCCGGGCGGGCTGTTCGTCGCTGCCCTCGCCGGAGACGTCGACTCCGAGGTCGTTCACGACGACCGTCGCGCCGTGGTCGGCCATCGCGACTGCCGTTTCCTCGCCGATTCCGTGCCCGCCGCCGCAGATGAGACAAACGCGATCTTCGAGCATGCCCGACGGTTCGCCGCTCGCCACTATAAGATGGCGCCGCTGACGGACGGCTGCTTTACTGTCGACGTGGAACGAGCACGACCCCGACCAATACGAGCAAGCCGCCGACGATGACGACGACCGACACTGGCTCCGCGAGGAATACGGCACCGAGCGCGACCGTGACGACGGGTTCGACGGCGCTGAGAATCGATGCCGGGCCGGCACCGATACGCGAGAGGCCGGCGAAGAACGCAAAGATGGGCACTGCCGTCCCGAGCGCCGCGATGCCGATGACCGACCCCCAGCCGACGGCGGTTTGCGGCATCGCAAGCGAGTTCGTCGCCGCGCCGATGACGAGGAACGTCAAGGCCGCCGCGGGCAGCACGTGCGCGGTGAGCGTCGGTGCCGAGACATCCCTCAGGGCCGTTCGACTGATGGTGATATAGGTCGCGTAGACGACGGCAGCGACGAGGACGATGCCGACGCCACGAGGGTCTGCGGCCGCCGGGTCGGCGCCGGTAATCAGTGCGACCCCGCCCAGGGTGACCAGAAGAGCCGCGATGCTCTTGCGGCCGACCCGTTCTTCGAGGAACACCGCCGCCAAGACGAGGACGAACGCCGGATAGGTGTAGAGGACGATGCCGACCATGCCGGCGGTCATGTACTCCAGGCCGACGAAGTAGAGGCCGCTCATCGCCGCGTATCCGAACGCGCCCAGGCCGACCCCGGCTGCGAGGTTGCGGCCCCGAAGCAACTCCAGTTCGCCGCGGGCGGCCAGCGCGGCCGTGACGAGCACCGAGGCGAGGCCGAACCGGAAGAAAAGCACCGTCGGTATCGAAAGGCCCGCGTCGCCGGCAACGACGCCGAGGACGCCGAGCGTGCCGAAGCCAGTGCCCGAAAGCAGGATGAACAGCGCGCCGACGCGGGCGTCGTCCATGTCACCGCCAGCGTTCGGGCGGTCAAATCCGTTGCGGAAGGGACTTGTCGCCCCCGCCGTCACTCCCGGTGTGTTCACGCGTCCGGCCGACCGTACGCCGCCGATGGCTGCCCTCGCCGTGGCCATCCTCGCCGTCTCGACGAGCGCCGTGCTCGTCCGGTGGAGCGACGCGCCGTCGGTCGTTCTCGCGTTCTATCGCGTCCTGCTGACGACGCTTCTCGTCGTCCCGTTCCTCGTTACGCGCCACAGCGGTGATTTCGGCGCGTTCGAGCCCCGCGATCTGCTCGTCGCGACCGCGACGGGAGCCGCGCTCGCGATACATTTCGCCGCCTACTTCGAGAGCCTGGCGTGGACGAGCGTCGCCGCGAGCGTCACGCTCGTTCAGTCGCAGCCAATTTTCGTCGCCATCGGCGCGACACTCGTCTTGAGCGAGACCATCGGCGTTCGGAAAGCACTCGGTATCGCCATCGCCATCGGTGGAATGGGCGTGATGTCCGCCGGTGAACTCCTCGCGGGCGCCGCTGTCGCTGGTGCCCACCCACTGTATGGCAACATCCTCGCCGTCCTCGGGGCGTTGATGGCCGCCCTCTACGTCCTCGTCGGCCGATCGCTCCGCCAGCGCGTCGCCCTCGTTCCGTACGTGCTGGTCGTCTACTCGGCCTGTACGCTCACGCTGCTCGCCGTCGCGCTCGTTCAGGGGCTTCCGCTCACCGGCTACGGTTCCCGCGAGTGGCTCATCTTCCTCGCGCTTGCGGTCGGGCCGGGACTCTTCGGCCACACCGTCGTCAACTGGGCGCTGGAACACGTCGAATCCTCCATCGTCAGTGTCTCGCTGCTCGGCGAGCCGGTCGGCGCAACGGTGCTCGCGCTGCTGTTGCTCGCAGAGGTGCCAGGTCTCACGACGGTTCTCGGCGGAGTCGTCGTTCTTTCGGGTATTTATCTCACGTCGTCCGCTCGGGGCTGAGTGGCAGTCCGCTCCACGTCACTCCCGAGCGCGACGGTGGGCCTCCGAGACGGCGTTCCGGAGTTCGTCACCCTGCTCGCTGTACGCGAGATGTGCCGGGCAGTCACAGTCGGAGGCACCGAAGCCGTCGACGGGCGAGTCGGGCAGCGCTCGGGCGACCGCGCACTCGATGTCCGCATCGGGCGTGCGCACGTCACCCCGTATTTCGACGTTCTCGTGGCCCAGAAGGTAGTCGATATGCCAGTGGCGGGCGTCGTTCTCGCCGGCTGCGACGGCGTAGTGGCGATCGACCCGCGAGAAGCCGCCGCTGCCGAACGCGCTGCCGGTGTAGGCGTACCAGCCCGCAGGGAACTGCTGCTCGCCGAGTGCGCCGATCTCGATTGCCGACGGCGCCGTCAGCTCGACGAACAGCGTGTACGTACCGCCAGTCACACGCTCGCTTGGTGGCCAGCGAGGTAAAATCCCCCGAAGCAGGCCAACCCGCCATACTTTTGGCTGGCCCCCTCCCAGACGGTGGTATGAAGGAGTCGCTGATGGATATCCTGTGCTGTCCGCTGGACAAAAGCGACCTCGAGCTGGAGGTCATCCGCGAGGACGACGAGGAGGTACTCGAAGGCCGGCTCGTCTGCACCGAATGCGGCGAAGAGTACCCGATCGAGGACGGGATTCCGAATCTGCTGCCGCCGGACATGCGGGACGAAGCGGCGGCCTGACCGAATTGGTTCACCACCGACTTTCTCACGACCGTTCGAGCAGTAGGCTTTTTAGTTCCCCCGCGTCTCCCCACGCTCGTGACTGATACGCTCGGCGTCGCCGTCAACAAGAACGGACTGCACACCCTGGAGGTGCAGGAGTCCTTCGAAACTGACGGCCCATTCACCGTCGAGTTGCAGAACTACGGCGAGGCGACGCACGTCCACCTCAACCTTGACGACCGACTCTCCGAAATCGCCCGCATTCGGGCGACAAATCACTACGTGGAAACGGAATCGGCCCGCGATATCACCATCGAGGTGCGTGACCCCGACGCCTGGCCCTCGGACGTCGTCCGCGGCAAACTGAAGGTCGTCGTCGCCCACGGCCAGGAGACCCACTACGTCGATGTCGTGTTCGACCGGATGCCGGAGAGCCAGCCCGTCGAAGTCGACCCAGACCTCTCACGGCCGGCGACCGAGGAGCCTTCGGGTGACTCACCATTGCTCCGTGCGCTGCCGGTCGCCGTCCTCGGCCTCGTCGCGCTCATCCTCGCCGTCGGGTCGCTTCTGGCCGTCGATGGCATCAACTTCGTCCTCGGCGCCTTCTCGGTACTCGCCGGCGGCATCTGTGCCGTTGCGGCGTACTACCTACTCGCCTGAATCCTCGGTCGGTACGCCACCGAGATTGCCATCCTCGTCAAAGCGCTTTGCTCGGAGGAACCGAGTCCGATAGCGGTTCGCGCCCTCGTAGATGTCGGCCTCGCGGATCTCCTCGGTTTCGCCCTCCGCGACGGAATCGATGATGTCTTCGATTTGCTCTTTCTCACTCGGCGTCAACTCGAACTCGTAGGTCTGGGGCTCTTCGCCCTCTAACTGTGTCCACTTGCGGGCCGCGGAAATGACGAGCGAACAGGGCTCTCGGCACGGGAACGCCCCGTCGCCCCCGTCGACGTCGAGGTCGGTGTCCTCGTCGTATTCCCACTCGCGACGCTTCAGACACTGGGAGTCAGCACAGCAGGCTTCGGCGACCCAGTTGACGTGTTCGTGGCCCTCCTGTCTGTCCCACGTCTCGATGACGCCGTAGATGCCGGTCTGTCGTTCGATCGTCTCGTGCCAGTGGGAGACGTCGAGGTCGCCCTCCCGCTCCAGATGCCAGTTCGCGATGGTCGCCGGATAGATGATGTCGACCGTCCGGGCCAGCGAACGACCATCGAGGTCGACGAACGCCCACCCGGTCGGGAGCGTCGGGGCCGTCTTCAGCGGCCGGTACTTGCCGTTGTCGCCGTGCTTGACGAGTTCTCGGGCGTCCAGCGGGTCGGTGTGGACTTCGAGGGCGCTGTACTCGCGGTCGGCGTCCGCCTCGTTGCGCACGTTATACGTTCGGTGGCCGTCGTCTGCGAGCGCGATTTCGATTGCGAGCTGCCCCCACGAGGCGTCGATGCTCTCGACGAGCGCCTCGTACCGCTCGGGCACGTCCGTCTCCGCGGCGGTCTCCAGCCAGCGGAGGAACGCCGTTTCGGCGTCGGGCCGCTGGATTCGCTCCCAGTAGAACCAATTCGAGACGAACCACGGGTTCTCCTCGGCGACACAGCGAAGCCTCTCTTCATCGAGTCCCTCGTGGTGTTCCTCCGGCGTCTCGACGGTGTAGCCATCCAAGCTGTGGCTGACCCGAAGGCCGTCGCAGTCGATACCGTCGGCGGCCGCCTCGACGAGTGCGGTGAGTTGGGTGTCGTTCACGTCAGTCACCCGTGCTCGCGTTCGCGTCGGCGCCGGCGACCCGCGTGCGTCGGCGTATCTCCTCGATTGCATCGCCCACGTCTGCGCCGGCGTCGGCCGCCCGCTCGATGACCACGTCGGCCATCAGCGCCTCGGTGCCGACGGCGCCGGCGTACCAGATGTGGTGGCCATCCACCTCGGTCGGCGTCTCCCAGCCCGTCCGGTAGTCGTCTGTCAGGCCCATGTCCTCGGGGATGTCCTCCTGGGTGTGGTAGCCGTCAGCGACGAACAGCGGGACGACGATGATGTCGTCGCTCTCGAAGAAGTCGGTGATGTCGTCGATTTCGGGGGCTTCGTCCATGAACAGCGCCTTCACCTCGTCGAAGCGGTCGCGGTTCGCGATGCGGTCGGCGTGATAGCGGATGGCCTTCGCGGAGTTCTCGTTGCGCTCGGTGCCGTGGCCGACGACGGCGAGGCCAAACCCCCTGCCCACGTCGGGGTCGCCGGTGACGGTCTCGGCGCGGCGGACGATGACGTCGGTCATCGCGTCATGAGTGCCGACCGGGCCGCAGTAGTGGACGGTCTTGCCCACGTCTTCGGCTTCGAGCGTCGCGTGGGTCGCGCTCGTGCCGTCGGAGTCCCACTCGTCGATATCCCAGCCGTCGAGCCGGAGTTCCCGCGGAATCACCTGCTCCGTGAAGTACCCCTCCGAGATGAAGAGCGGCACGACGTACACCTCGTCGCTTTCGAGGGTGCGCAACACCTCACGGAACGACGGCTCTTCCTTCCAGAAGGCGGTTCGCACCTCGTCGAACACACCGGCCTCGCGGATGGTGTCGGCGTGCTCGTACGTCGGCGTGCTCGCGTCCGGGTTCAGATGCGACCCGTGGGCGACGATGACGAGCGCTTGCATACTCGATAGTAGTGGACTGCAGGCTTATGGCCTTCGGAGACGGCACTCTGGACGCGAGGCTGAGTGCCCTATCGTTGACCCGCTCGCCGAGACTGCGCGATCCTTCGAGAGGCCGGACGGAACCACCGGTGCCCGGCTGGCGCTCGACCGCCGGAACCGACACGCGTTTGTCGGCGTGCGGTCACAACCCGTCTATGACTGTCGCTGCCGACACGCGCGAGGCTGTCCGGGCGCGGCCGTTCCTCCACACGGCGCTTCGGGCGGGCGTTGTCAACTACACAGCCGCGGCCCGGTTTCTCGAGGTCGGCGACGAGGAGGCCGTCACCGCTGCACTCCGTCGGTACGCGGAAGAGCTCGGGGAATACAATCCCCCAGAGCGCCGCGCCAGCGTCTCGATGAAATCCGGTGTCGGCCCCTCGGACGGTGACAAAGCGCTTCTCACCGTCGGTGACACCGCTTTCGACGCGGATGGTGGCGACTTCACGGCTGTCGTCGCTGAGGGTGATGTCGACGCCGGTGCGCTCGCGGACGTGCTCGCTCGGCTCCGGACGGCCGAGGTCGGCGTCGAGGCGGCCGCCGGTGCCGAAGGAATGCTCGTCGTCGTCGTCGGGCGACGTGCGGGGGCGAACGCCGTTCGGGCCATCGAAGAGGCGCTGTAAGCGACGCATTGAAACCGACGCCGAGCGACCGCTCCGATAATGACGCTTCGCGTGTTGAACACGCTTTCAGGCGAGCGCGAACCGTTCGAGCCGGCCGACCCCAACAACGTCCTCCTGTACTACTGTGGGTTGACCGTCTCGGACTACGCGCACCTCGGCCACGCACGCACGTGGACGCACGTCGACGTGATACACCGGTGGCTTGAACAGCTCGGCTACGGCGTCCGCCACGTCGAGAACATCACTGACGTAAACGAGAAAATCACCGCACGAATCGGTGAACACACGGATGACGACACGCTCGGGGACAGCGAGAACGACGTCGCCGTCCATTTCATCGACCAGCTGTTGACCGATATGCGGTCGCTCAACCTCAAGCGCGCGGAGGTGTATCCACGCGTCTCCGAGCACGTCCCCGAAATCATCGACCTCATCGAGACGCTCATCGAGGACGGGTACGCCTACGAAGCGAACGGCTCCGTGTATTTCGACGTCACCGAGTTCCCGGAATACGGCAAACTCTCGAACCAGAAACTCGAGGAGGTGGAGGCCCAGGGCCCCGAAGCAGAACGCTCCGAGAAGCGCCACCCGTCCGATTTCGCGCTGTGGAAGGCCGGCGGTGTCGGCGAGAACGCCATCGAGGAACACCGCGATGCCGACCATGCGTACGAGACTGACTCACCCGAAGGTGAAACGTGGGATTCCCCGTGGGGCGAGGGTCGGCCCGGCTGGCATATCGAATGCTCCGCGATGTCGATGACGCATCTCGACGACTCCATCGACATCCACATGGGCGGCCGCGATCTGGTCTTCCCGCACCACGAGAACGAAATCGCCCAAAGCGAGGCGGCGACAGGCGAGCAGTTCGCGAAATACTGGTTGCATGCCGACCTCTTCCAGATGGGCGAGACGAAGATGTCCTCCAGTCTCGAGAACTTCATCACCGTCGAGGAAGGCGTCGAGGAGTTCGGCGTGAATCCCCTGCGGATGTTCTTCCTTTCGGCGTCGTACAACTCCACGCAGACGTACAGCGAGGAGGCCATCGAAGAGGCGCTGGAGCGCTGGAGCCGTCTGGAGACGGCCTACGAGCGCGTGAACGAGGCTGTCGACGACTCCGATGCCAAGACGAAGGTCGAATCCCCGCTTCGAGAGGTCGTCACGCAGACCCGCGAGGGGTTCACCGAGGCGATGAACGACGATTTCAACACCCGGGAGGCAATCGCTGCGCTCTTCGACCTCGCAGCGGCAGCCCACAGCCACCTCGATGACCGCGAGACGCACGATTACGTCGGCCTGCGGCAAACGGTCGAGACGTTCGAGGAATTGGCCGGCGACGTGCTCGGCTTCGATTTCGCCGGAACAGCCGAAGGCGATGCGACGCTTGCGGGCGAACTGGTCGAACTCGTCTTGGACATCCGCGAACGCGAACGCGAGGCCGGCAACTACGAACGCGCCGATGAACTGCGCGCCGACCTCGAGGAACTCGGTGTCGACGTTCAGGACACTGACGACGGCCCGACGTACGGTCTCTGACGGCTCGCCTCTCCGCTCTTCGATTCGCAGTCTGCTTATACTGAACTACCCACCCTACGCGCTTCGCGCGTTGAGGCTCGGGCTTCCCGGTTACTCGAGGCCCGTGCGGATGAGTTCGCTGACTGCGGCGGAGTCATCGAGGCGCTCCGATGCGATGTCCGGCCCGGGTGGAATCCAGCGAGAATAGTAGTCACTCCGCGTCGGGCATCGAAATGGGAGAATACCGTTATTCGTCGTCTTCGCCCAGTTCCTGGAGCGCTCGCTGGAACACGAAGCCGAGTGCGAGATGCTGACCCATCCCCTCTCGGAGAGTCTCCCGAACGGCTTCGGTATCGTCGATGCGGTACTCCTTCGTCTGGACGAGTTCGCGCATCTCGAGCAGTCCGGCTTCTTCGAGATCGTGGAGCGCCGGATACACCGTGCCCGGACTCAGCTGTGCCCCGAAGAACCGATTCAGGTCTTCCATGATGCCTTTACCGTGGGCGTCCGTCTCTCGGAGCCCGACGAGAAGCAAGAGCAACTCGGGAAGCGATTGTTTGATCAGTCCGTCGTCGATGTTGGGGTTGTCTCCGCTGAACAGCGTCTCCGATGCCTCATCGACGACAGCCTCGGTTCGAGCCGCCGGATCGTCAGATTCGGTCGTCCCATCGCGCCGAATCTCGGTGACGAGACTCGCTAACGTCGGCTCTTGGCCCTCCTGTGAACTCATTCAGCCACCACCTGCTTGCAACGCATACCTCTACGACTGGTACGTGGATATATAAACACCCGGTAATGTCCCGACTATTATTCATGTGGAAGAAAGGGATGAACGGTCTTAATGGCGCGTTAACCACCAGTTGCCAAGATTCACGATCGGCGCTTTTGACGGCCTCGTCATCCGTTCTTTGCCGGTACTTCGTCGCCGATGTGGCTGTCTTCCCGCTATCGTCGGTTCAACGTATGTGTCACGCTGTCTCGCCCGTCGCGGGAGCCCAGGTTTGGTAGCTCACACCGTGGCAATTCCTGTCGCCCGCACGGCCACGTAATTTATGAAGGAGGCCGCGATACCCGCATCCATGAAACGACGCACGGTTCTGGCGAGCGTCCCGGCTGCACTGTTGATGGGCGGCTGTACGGACATTCTCTCGGGCGACGAGGTGACCTTCGAGGCTGATACGGCCGTCGTTGCCGAGGCGACACTTTCGGAGACCGATTACGATGAAAAGCGGGTCGAAGAGCAGACCATCGAGCGCAACTTCGACCAGGTGGATAAGACCGTCGTCGTGGTGAACTCGATCGCGGAGTACGCCCGGTCGGTGAGTATCGGCCCACTCAGTGGTGAGCTGGCGCGTTTCACTGCCCTCGCTACACCATCCGTCGAAGTCGGCCCGGTCGGCCCGCTGAACCCCGTTGATGACATGAGCAATAAGAAGCTGGCTCAGATGGTACAAGAGCAGTACGACAGCGTCAAGAACGTTCAGCCGGTCGGCGAGCGCGACGGAACGCTGCTCGGTGAGACATCCACCATCTCGAAGTTCAGCGCGGAGGCCCAGACCCAGAGCGGCGAGAGTGTGGACATCTTCCTCCACATCACGCAGACGGCCAGTGGCGGCGATTTCGTCGTCGCCATCGGTGCTCACCCCCAAGACATCGACGAGGACAGCAGGATCGACCAGCTTATTCAGGGTATCGAACACCCCGTCGCGACGGAAACCTCGTAGAATCTCACCCGACTATTATCGGCCCGATGAGCACGCCCATGAGGTTCGCTCTCCGGGCGCGATAGCGGGCCGGTACGAGTCCGACGACGGTCGCAGTGAGAAACGCGACTACCCCAATCGCACCTGCGAACGCGAAGGAAAGTATACCGAGTCCCCCGAGCACCACCAGTGAGAGACGAGTCGCATCGACGCGGCCGACGGCAGCGAGATACCGGTCACCAACCGTTCCCACGAGTGTGCCGCCCAGCGCTGCCCCGAGCGCGATGGCAGCGAGCAGATGTGGCACCGAAATCGGTACGCCGGCCGAATCAAGCGCGACGAGGACACCCGTGCGTGGTGTTCCAAGCGCGATCAGGGCGAACAACGCGAAGATGGTGTTCGCCGTGTTGACGCCCGAGGTTGCGACGACGAAACCACGCGCGCCGTAGCGGCCTGGCACGGCGAGTAATGCGAGTGTCGACGCGACTGCGCTGGAGACGGCTGGAACGTATCCGACGACCGCGCCGGCCAGTGTTCCGATTCCGGCAAGCCCCGCGAGTCCAGGCCTCGATAGCGCGATTCGGGGGTCATCCTGCGGAGGGATTCCGTCGCTCCCCATCGCGTCGATGAGCACCGGTGCACCGAACAGCCCGGAGAAAAGCGGTGCGAGCATGCTTCCCGCAGCGAGCGGTGCCGCCGGTGAGAGATCCAGCGTCGCGAGACCGAGCAGGCCACTCAGTGCGACCGACGCGGCTGCTGCGAGTTTCGACCGGAGACCGTACTCCGTCAGCACGAGGAGTCCGACGACCCCGGCAAGCACGAGTGAAAGGTTCGCTCGCAGCGTCGGCCAAATAGCTGTCATCACGCGTGTGACCGGAATGGCAAGTGGAGCAGCAAACACGACGGCAAGCCCGCTGCCGAGCGCCGATAGTCGGAGCGCCTCCCGCCCCCGGCCTTCGAGGACGAGTCGATGCCCAGGCAGGGCCGCGACGGCCATCGCCGGGTCGGGCACGCCCAACGCGAGCGTGGGGACGATTTCGAGGAACGTGTGGACGACGCCGGCGGACAACATCGCCATGCCGACGTACAGCGGCGGCCCCGGTATCGCAGGCGCGAAGCCAGCCAGCAGCAGCGCCATGTTGTTGGCGTGGAGTCCCGGAACCAGCCCGCTGGCCGTCCCAAGGGTGCTCCCCGCGAGAACGAAGCCAAGCGCCGTGAGTGCCGACCGGGACGTGACGATGACTTCCATCGCGGCACTCTGGCCGCGTATTCATATATAAAGTCGTGGCCAGAGTGGTTCGACGCGGCCGAAGCGGCGCTATCGCTACGCGGTTGAAAGATGGAAAAGATTGGCTGTTGGCGTTAGCCGAACAGTTCGCCGAGGCCTTCGCCGCCTTCCTCGTCGTCGCCTTCCTCTTCGTCGGCTTCTTCGGCTTCCGCTTCGGCCTCTTCTTCGGCCTCTTCTTCGGCCTCTTCTTCGGC
>NZ_JBLGBY010000065.1:0-11891 GCF_047616845.1 Natronomonas sp.
GTACTCCTTCGGCGGCCTCCGGCCGCCTCAGTCCGTGCGCGCTACCGGACGCTCCCTCCGGTCGCGTCCGGCGAACCGCTCGCTCACTGCGTTCGCTCGCGGATGCTACACCTGCTGCTAAATCAATCATCTTGAGTAAAACGCAGTGTCCGCGCGAGCGTAGCGAGCGCGGTTCCCGGTGACGAACGAACGGAGTGAGTGAGTCGCCGTAGCGAGAGCCGACTAACGCGGCGCCGAAGGCGCCGCGGCTGGAGGCTCTCGCGCATATTTTCCCCAAGTTTTTGCCGAGAACCGGTGTCGCGCGGCGAACGCCACGCGACCCGCGTTCTCGTGCAAAAAGTGGGGCTTAGACGACCTTTAGCAGCCGCCGTTCGAACTTCCCGACACGGACGCGCTGCCACCCACGGAGTTCTTCGTCGAGCTTCGGGTCGCCGGTATCGACGCGAAGGACGCCGATGTCGTCGAGTTTCTGCTTGGAGGCGATAACCTCGATTTCCGAGCGGCGGATGACGGCCGGCGAGATCTGGTCGTTTCCACGCCCGAAGATGAACCCCTGACCGCCAATCGGAGAGACGACGATGACGTTTCTCTCCCCGAGGTTTTCGAGGATATCTGATTCGCTGGCGTCGCGTGCGAGCAGTTCGCCGTCGCGCCAGACGTCGACGCCGAGTGGCGAGCCGTTGAACCCGAGCTCGGCCTTGACGGCGTCGACCGTCGACCCCGGCCCGAGGATGTACGTCGCCTCGTCCTCGGTGATGTCGCCCGCGACGGCGTCGGCGAGTGCTTCGACGGTACCGCCGCCGATCTGCTTCGAGGACTGCACCTCGTCGCCGACGGGGACTTCGGCGAGTGCTTTCAACTCGGTCGTGACGTCGCCGCCGCGGTAAGCGTCTTCGTCGATGTCGTTGACCTCGCGGGTTTCGGTTCGTTCGAACGTCGCTGCGAGGCGCCCGGCGGCTCGTGGCGTGACGGCGAACACCGACGAGTAGACTTTTACGCCGCCCGGAACGCCGAGAATCGGCACCTCTGCGCCGAGTTCATCGAGCGTCTCGGCGACGTCGACAGCGGTACCGTCGCCGCCGACGAACAGGATGAGGTCGACGCCTTCCTCAACCAATCGGCGAACCGCCGCGCGGGTGTCCTCGGAGCTTGTGTCGTCCTCGTCGGGGGAGTCGACGACGGCAGGTGAGAAACCGGCGGCGATGGCTTCCGTCTCCCCCATCACGCCGCCGTACGTGTACAGTTCGACGTCGGTGGGCTGTTCGCGGAGGTGTTCGAGGGCCTCCTGAGCGCGACTCGGCGCTCGGGGCTCGGCACCGCGGCGGCGTGCCTCCTCGACCTTGTTGTCGGTACCCTTCAGTCCGACACGGCCGCCCATGCCGGCAATCGGGTTGACGACCAGCCCTACATCTCGCATACCGTTTCAACGGACGCCGGGGGCAAAAGGGGCGCGGTCTGTGCGATTTCCAGGGCCCAACACCGCCGAAAAGGGAATGGATTAAGGGGTGGCCGGGGTAACGGCCGTTCATGAACTTCCCACTGCAGGCGTTTCAGGAAACTCCGGCCGTCGTCGGCGCTTCAGGGTGGCTCGTGTTGGTCGCCAGCCTCGCCATCACGGTCGGCTGGCTCTGGCATCTCTACCAGTAATCAGGCCGATTCAGTCCGCTCGCGTAGCCACTCAATCGCCGCTTTGACCCGTTCTTCGTCGGCACTCTCGATTTTTACCCGGACGTTATCGCCGGGATAGCTCCCGACAGTCACGTCGAACCGTTTCTGGAGTTCTTCGAACCGGCCGATGAGTGCGCTCTCTGGCTCGTCGACGACGAGGAACTCGGCGTGTCGATACTGGCCGCTGAACTCGCCTTCGATGCGTTCGAACATCGCTTTCATCTCGTCGGGAACCCCCGGCAGCACGTAGACGTTTTTGACGACACAGCCGGGGGCGACGCCTACGGTGTTGTGCAGTGGTCGAGCGTCCGCCGGGAGGTCGGCGGTGCCGTCCGCGAGGTCGCCGCGCTCGTAGCCGCCCGCCGTTGCGAGCCACTGGAGGGCTGTCTCGTTCGATTCCAGCTCTCGCCCGACCGCGGCCGCGACGCTGTCGATGGTTCTATCGTCGTGTGTTGGGCCAAGCCCACCAGTAACGATGACGGCGTCGTACTCGGCGGCGTACTCGTTGACGATGCGGGCGATGTCGGCGACGCGGTCGGGAACGGTCGTGGCGCGTTCGACGCGTGCGCCTCGGTTCGTCAGTTGCTCGCCGAGCCACGCGGCGTTCGTGTTGACGGTGTCGCCGGAGAGTAGTTCGTCACCGACGGTCACCAACGCGACATCCATACGGACGTGTTGGGCCGGGGCCAGCTAAACGTCACCGCATTCCCGGCGGCGGCCCCTCGCGGTCGTCGTCGTAATCGATGTCGAACCCTTCCTCTTCGCGGCGCTGTCGTGCGCGCCGAATCTGTCGGTAGTAGTAGACCGAGCCGATGGCGCCAACGATGGTCGCGATGATGGCGAGGCCGCCGAACAGCACGATGTCGCGGTCGAGATACCACCGGACGATGAGCACCGACGTATCGAGCTGTTCCCAGATGAGGTGGACGCGGTCGCCGACCTGCGTGCGGTCATCGTTCGACGGCCGCACCTGCGACAGCAGCGGAATCGAGGTGTCGGTGTTCGGCGGCAACGCGAGCTCGTAGCTGCCGTTTACGGGCGGCTCGATGGTGAGCTGTTTGCCGTTCTTCGGCGCGGTGAAGGCGAGTTGGCCCTCCTCGGCGGGCAACTCGACGATGGTTCGCTCCCGCGTGTTGTCCACCGCGAGGGCGTCGGTCGGCTCCGTCGTCCCGTTCGGATAGACGCGGGTCTGCTCACCGTCGACGTACTTGACGACCGTGCCGTTCGGATACCGGAACTGCAGGGCACGAACTTCGAGCGGTCGCTCGATGGAGAGCGCGTCGGTGCGATACAGCTGGATGGTTTCGTTGTCGCCGGTCACCTTCGCGGAGATGTCGTAGACGGCGGTGTAGTTGTTCCGGTTGACAACGATGTAGGCGTCCCTGTCGGTGTCGAAGTTGTAGTCGGCCGCCTGCGAGAGGTCGTCGGGGGTGCCGACGTCGGCGCCGAAGATGGTCGTACAGCCGGCGAGGCCGAACATGACGAGCACCGCGACGGCGGCGAGCAGACGACGATTCATGCTATGGGACGACTGCGAGTAGTTCCGACTCCATGTACGGGCCGATGTCGGCGAGCAGCCCCGGCGCATCGGTGTCTTCGTAACAGATGACGCTCTGTTCCAGCAGGCCGAGCCGCTCGACGGTGACGATGTCGTCGGCGTGGCCGGCACGGTTGACCGTCGCCCGAACCTGCGCCCGCGTGGCGCTGTTCGCGTTCACGCGGTCGGAGCCACGCGTCCACTCGTAGAGGCGGTCGCGTTCGGCGTCGGCGAGACTGGCCGGTTCGCCCTCTTCGCCTTCGGTGAACCGAAGCGGCATGTGCTGGACGAGGCCGAACCGTTTTCGAATCTGGGACGGCGTTCCCTGTCCGAGGTCGAGTTCGTCAGCCGGAATCCGAACCGGCTCGCCCGCATCGAGGACGAACCCATCGCCATCCCACGATTCGAGCGTTCCGACGTACGTCTCACCGGCCGTTCGGTGTGGGGTAATCGCGCCCCATTCCTCTTCGAGGAGGTTGCGGGCGACGGGTGCGTCCTCGCCGGTGACCGTGACCGACGGGAAGTCGTCGTCACGGAGGCCGACGGTGAAGTCCACGTCGAGGTCTTCGAGGTCGTTCTGGACGAGCGATTTCAGCGAGTCCATCGCGCGACGGCGGCTCTCTCCGAGAACGTACACTTTGGTTGCGAGAACAACCATCAGGCTTCCGCCGCCTCGCTTTCGACGTTCAGTTCGTCACGGAGCTCGCCGATGCGGCGATCCATCGCGTCGATGAGCCGTTGGTTGTCCATCGTCTCCAGCGGGCCGCCGCATTCGGGGCATTCGAAGCCGAACTCCATGGCCTCGCCGAACTCGAAGCGGAGTTGGCAGTTGCCACAGAGGTAGAACTCGTTGTCCCGCTCGTAGTTCCGGCGCGCTTGGAGCGCTTCGAGCAGCCGGTGCATCTCCTCTTCGAGCTGTTCGGGGATGTTCTCGTATTCGAACGTCCACAGGTAGGTTAGCCATCCCGAATCCTCGTCGCGCAGGCGTCGGTACGTAGCGAGATCGTTCTCGTAAAGAATGAACAGCGCCCGGCGGACGTCGTTAAGTTCGAGTCCGAGTTCCTCCGCGAGTTCCTCGTCGGTGACTTCGCCGTCCGGCGGCGCGGCGGCGACGGGCATGCCCGTCGGCCCAACGAGTTCGTGGAGGTACTTCTGAATCACGGGGTCGTTCAGGAGTTCCTCAAAAGCCATTATCGTAAATTGCGCCAGCAAGTCGTTTAAAGGCTCCGATGGGCCCTTTTCATTCGTCGACCGGTTCGACCTGCTTGCCCGTCTCCTTCGGGACGACGTGATGGGTCGCGTCCGCCCACTCGCGGTCGAGCTCTCGACCCTCGAACAGCCGGTCGAGGAAGACGGCGAGGCCGGCAACCTCGGAGTGCGGCTGATTCGTCACGCCGACGTTGTAATCGGCCCGCTCGTACACGTCGAACGGCACCTTTTCGGCGCCGACGACGACCAATACCGGGCCATTGCTGTGGGCCTCGTGAATCTCCGTTTCGACCTCCTGTATCGGCAGTCCGTACATCGTCAGGTGGACGATAACGCCCTGCCATTCCCGGAGCAGCTGTCGGTGGCTATCGGTCAACGCCGCCTCGAACGGGCCGCCGAACCGATCGGTGATGTCCTCGATGGTCTCTTTCGGGTTCGAGGCGTCGCCCGCGATGAGCACCCGGTCGGCGCCGAGTGCCCGAGCCGTCAGCCCGACGTGGGTCGTCATCCGGTTGTCCCGGCCGGGGCGATGGCCAAGCCGGAGGACGACGACTTCGTTCTCGGTTTGCATACAACATGGTTTTCGGCGCGCGCGTTAGGGGGTTTCGGTGGCCGGTGGCGCGTGCCCCGCTGTGGGCCGAAACCGACTTACGAGCGCCCCACCGACCGCCACCAATGGAACTCAGCGGCAAGCGGATCTGCATCACGGGCGGCGGGGGATTCGTCGGTTCGCATCTCGCCGACCGACTCATCGACGACAACGAGGTCGTCGTCGTCGACCGTTTCTCGAACGGCCAGCGCGAATGGGTGCCGGACGCGGCCGACATCGTGGAGGGCGACCTCCGAGACGCCGATGTCGTCGCCGAAGCCATCGACGAGAAGACGGACGCCGTCTTCCATTTCGCGGCCGATAAGGCGGTCAACAGCGATTCGCCGAACGAGCAGTTCCGGCTGAACACCGAACTGACAGCGAACGTCGCAGAACGGATGGCGGCGGTCGGCTGTGACCGCATCGCCTTTACCTCCTCCTCGACGGTGTACGGCGAGGCACCGCGCCCGACGCCCGAGGATTACGCGCCGCTGGAACCCATCAGTATGTACGGCGCCGCGAAACTCGCCGAGGAGTCACTGCTGTCCGTGTACGCCCACAGCCACGGCTTCCGGGTGTGGAATTTCCGGTTTGCGAACATCGTCGGCCCACGGCTCCAGTTGGGCGCGGTCATCCCGGATTTCATCCACAAACTCCGGGAGGACGCCTCGGAACTGGAGATTCTCGGTGACGGCCGCCAGGAGAAATCCTACATGCACATCGAGGAGTGCCTTGACGCGATGTGTCACGTCGTCCGCGAGGCCGACGGCGCGATGAACACGTACAACCTCGGGACGCGGACGACGACTTCGGTTCGCACCATCGCCGATATCGTCGCCGACGAGATGGGCGCCGACCCCGATTACTCCTTCACCGGCGGCGACCGTGGCTGGGTCGGCGACGTGCCGCGGATGCGCCTTTCAATCGAGAAACTGGCGGCGCTCGGCTGGGAACCAGACGGCTCCTCGGATGCGGCGGTTCGACGCGCGACCCGGGAACTGCTCGATCAGGCGTTCTGACTACACGGAAAACGGCGTCCGTGCGGTGATGTCTCGCTCTCGAACGCGGAGCGTCGCCTCGGCGGTGTAATCGCCCGGCTCCGGGTTCGGCCACGTCTCCTCGAACGTGGCCGTCTCGCCGGGCTGGAGGTCGGCGGAGGTGAGCACCTGCGCGAAGGCGCGGCCGTCGCTGTACCGCCACACTGCCTCGTCGTCCTCGTAGACGGCGAAATCGGCCGTGCAGGCGTCCCGGAACGTGAGTTCGACGGACGTGTCACCGCCGTTGACGACGGTGAACTGGAAGGTGACGCCGTCGCCGACGGTGACCTCGAGCGCCGAATCGACCATATCCCCTCTTTGAGTGCATCTGTAATAGTTCTGGCTCGCTGGAACCCGGAACGAGCGCGTGCCGACAGCGAGACGCCTTTATCAGATGGCCACCTACGCACGCCCGTGCAGGTCGTCGGGTACGACAGCGGCGCGGGCGCCGAGCGACCAGCCGTGCTGCTCGTCGCCCATGACGGCGTCGTCGAGCGCGAGCCGCTGGAACCGGGTCGCGACCTTTCGTACACGCTCGGTGACCGACGGTGTGCGGGAACGCTCGACGGCACCACCCACATCAGTTGCGAGAATCCGACGGCGCCGTACTGTGACTCCCACGACTCCACCTGGGTCTGTGCCCGATGTACCGGGACGTGTCTCAAAGCCGAGATGGACTGCCATCAGGAACACGCCATCTACCTCGCGGCGTTCGCGCCGGATACGTTCAAGGTCGGCGTGACGAAACTGCCGCGGCTCGAAACACGCCTCCGCGAGCAGGGCGCCGACTGCGGGGCGCATATCCGAACGGTCGCGAACGGCCGCATCGCCCGCGAAATCGAGTCCGAAATCGCGGCCGACGTGCCGATTCCGGACGCCGTTCGCGTCCCGACGAAGATCGACGGCCTGGGCCGCGCCGTCGACGAAGCGGCGTGGGCCCGCCTGCTCGATTCCTTCGAGGTGCTCGGCGTCGATAGCTTCGAGTACGGCCTCGACCTCGACGCCGCGCCGGTCGCCGAAACGCTTGCATCCGGCACCGTCCGCGGAACGAAGGGTCGCGTGCTAGTCTTGGAGCGCGATGGCGGCACCTTCGCCGTCGATATGCGCGACCTGGTGGGCTACGAACTCCGCGAAGGGAGCTCCTCGCGTGAACTGCAGTCCAGTCTCGGCGCGTTCGGCTAATTCGTCGACAGAAGACATTTACCAATCGCGTGTGACTCGCTCCCATGCGCCCCGAAGCCCTCCTCGCGGGTGCGGCGGTAGCCACGCTGCTTGCGATGGTGGTCGCCGTCGCTCTCGTGCCTGGAATCGCTGAACCCCCGACACCGCGGGAACCGCCCGCCAGAGTCGATGTCACCGAGGCCACGCTCGCTGCCGGCGAGGTGACCGGTGCGACCGCGACGCTCGACGTGACGGTCTTCCTCCGACAGCGCGGCGGGACGCCCGATAACGTAACCGTGGTCGTCCGCGCGACGGACGCCGAAAGCGGGCTCGTGGCCGATGTCACCGAACAGACGGTCGACCCCGACGAGTGGGACGGCGAGCAGGAGGTGCCCGCCGCCGTCACCGTTCCCCGTGAGGGTGGCTACGAGATACGAACCCTGGTGTACGTCGATGGCCAGCGGGTCGACAGTACCGCCGCCTCGGTCAGCGGCGTCGGTGCCCTGACGCCGCCGTACGCTCGAACCTCGGTCAGCTTCCAGCAGTTCCGCCAGCTTCCGCCCATCGAATACCGCGTCGAATCGGCCACTGACGACCGGGCGACGCTGGCCGTGACGAGCTATCTCTCCAACGGCGGTGACGAGGCCGAATCGAACCTCCGGCTCGTCCTCACCGCCCGGCAGGCTGATTCGAACGTCATCGCCGACCGAACCGAAATCCAGGTCGGAGATATTGCGGCCGGCCGCACCGCGACGCCCGAGGCCACGCTGACGGTGCCGGACGGTTATAACTACTATCTCGACGCGACGCTGTGGCGGGATGGTGTCGTGCTCGAATCGACGCGAGCGGCGGCCAACCTCGACCCCCAGGAGACGATTTCGGTCAACGAAACGCGCCGGGACGTAGCGTTTGAAACCTCCGACTTCGAGACTGGCGGGCCCGGCGGACGGCCGCGAGAGGAAGATGCGGCAGCGACGCCCGGCGCCGAAAGCCAGCCCGGATTCGGCCCCGCTGTCGCCGTGCTCGCCCTCCTCAGTGGGCTCTTCGCGGCACGGAGGTGGTCACGATGAATGATGGCCCCGAAGGCGAGTCGAAGCCCACCGCACCCTCGCCCGACTCCGCCGTCGACGTCGAAACGGTCGTCACGTATCTGAAGTGGGGCGCGGTGCTCGGGCTCTCGCTTCTCGCAGCCATCGCTGTCGTCGGACTCTACACCAGTCTCTCGTCGATCATCGACATCTGGGTCGCCCGGCGGTTCCAGCCCTTCGCGCGGGCAGCGCTGAACTTCGGCGTGCTGTGTGCGGCGGTCGCCGGAGTGTTCGCCGTCCTGCGGCGACTGTAGCCGCCTGCAACATGAGGACTTTTCTGCAGGGAGCCGAAAGGGGTGGGTATGACGGACAACGAAGACGCGCCTGAGGAAGGCGGCGACGGCAGCGAGGAGAAATCGTTCCGAGAGCGAGTCGAGGAGATTCGACAGGAGCGCGCCGAGGAGCGCGACGGCGAAGAGGGCGAAGGCCTGAGCCGCGAGGAGAAGATGGAAGAGATGATGGGCGGTGGCGGCCCCGGCGGCGCACCCGGTGGCGGCGGCATGGGCGGCAGCCCGTTCGCACAGATGATGGGCGGCATGATGGGCGGTGGCGGCCCCGGCGGCGCACCCGGTGGCGCACCCGGCATGGGTGGCGGCCCCGGCGGCGCCCCTGGCGGTCGCGAGGAGGGCAGCGACAACGAAGAGCTCGTCCGCGAAGTGCGGAAAGTTCGCGACGAACTCCACGACGTCCGCCGCGAAATCGAACGCATCGCCGACGCGCTCGAGGACTGACGACGGCCGACCGCGGCTGACTCGAACGTTTCCGTCCGGCTGTTTTTTGAGGCCGCCACCCGACCGACCGACAGGTGGGGGATATGTCGCAACAGGATACGATGTCGCTGACGGAGCAACTCTTGGCCAACGTGCCGGACATGATTTACGTCGCAGATTCAAACGGGCAGCTCGCCTGGTGGAACGACCGCCTTCGTGAGGTGACCGGCTACAGCGACAGCGAACTCGCTGGCATAGACGTTTTCGAACTACTCGCCCGGAAGCAGCGTGAAGCTGCGGAAGCGGCCTTCGGGAACGCCGGCTCCTTCTCGCCGACGGAGACGATGGAGTTCGATGTCATCACGAAAGACGGCGAGCGACTGCCACACGAGTTCAACGGCGGCGTCATCGAACTCGAAGACGAAACGCTCATCGTCGGCATCGGCCGTGACGTGACGGTTCGTCACGACCGCGAGGAGGCGATTCGGCGGCAGCGCGACGAACTCGATACGCTGAACCGTATCAGCGAGACGGTGTACGAGGTCATCCAGGTGGTCGTCGACGCGGCGACCCGAGAGGAAATCGAGACCGTCGTCAGCGAACGGCTGGCTGCCTCGGAGCTGTACCGCTCTGTTTGGGTCGGGCGGAACGACCCCGGCGAAACGGTCGACCCGTACACCGGTGTCGGCACCGTCGACGATTTCCTCGACCGCATCGGCGGCCTCAACGACGTCGACTGGACGCGACACGCAGCGAAAGCCATCGAGACCGGAACGGTGCAGGTCATCCAGCGCATCAGCGACTCCGAACTCCCCGAGTCGGTTCGAGAGGTCGCCATCGACATGGGTATCGAATCCGGCACCGCAGTTCCGGTCGTTCATCGGGGGAACGTGCTCGGCGTCATCTGCGTGTACTCCTCCCGACCCGACGCCTTCAGCGACCGCGAACAAGCCGCGTTTCGACGGCTCGGTGAGGTCATCGGCTTCTGTATCAACGCCGTCCAGACTGAGCGATTGCTGCTGTCGAACACGGTGACCGAGCTGACGGTTCGGATTACTGGCTCGGACGCGTTTCTCGCCTCCGCGTCGTCGCTCTCCGACGGCCCCGCCCGCCACGAATGGTCGACGCCGGTCAGTTCCGACCCGGGCCATTATCGCCACTACATCACCGTCGCGGGCATCGACCCGACGGCGGTCATCGACCTCGCGGCGGAGACGTCACCTGTCCAATCAATCGAACACGTCGGCGAGAACGATGATGGGTACGTCTTCGAGGTGGTGACGAGTGACTCACTCCTCAGACGGCTGTTCGAGGCCGGTGCGTCCCCGAAGACGATGGTCGCAAGCGACGGCGAGACGACGCTCGTCGTGGAGCTTCCCGGCGATGCGGACACGCGCTCGGTCGTCGAGGCCGCCTCTGAGCTGTACAACGCCGAACTCATCTCGAAACGGAAGGTCGAACGGCCGGTCAGCACGACCAACGAGTTCTACGATGCCGTCGCCGGAGAGCTCACAGACCGACAGAAGGCGGCGCTCCGACACGCGTACTTCGGCGGCTACTTCTCGTGGCCCCGTGACGCGACGGCCGAGGAGGTTGCCGAATCGATGGAGATCAGCTCCCCCACGTTCCACTACCATATCCGCCGCGCACAGCGGACGCTCGTCGAGGCGTATCTCCAGCATCTAGAAGACTAGAGCGATTCTTCATACCCCTCTGGAATCCTTGTATCGATGGAGACCCAGTAGGCGGACGGCGCCGCGGCCAGTGCCGAATTGCCCCTGTCGGTCGGCTGCAACGTGCGTCGTCCGGCCTCCGGGTCTTCGGTTCGCCCGCCGCCCTGCGACGCACGGTACGGCACTTCGGTGGGGATGCACCGTCCGTATCCGGTACGTGTTGCCGGTCACTCGGCACTCGTCTGATACGGGCTCCGGCCGTGTTATCCGTCACTGCTGGCGCTATCGACCGGCTGGCTCCCTCCAAAACGGACGCCGCGGCGGTTACAGGTAGCCGGCGTCTGCAAGCCGCTCGACGCCTTCCTTCAGTCGTTCTTCGCTCGCCGCATACGAAAGCCGCGCGTAGCCGGGCGTTCCGAACGCACTGCCCGGCACCGTGGCGACGTGGGCCTCTTCGATGGCTCCTTCACACCACGCCTGGTCGACGGCTTCGCCGTCTCCCAATCGCTGTCCGTCCAGGCCAGCGCAGTCCTCATCAACAGGCAACATCATGTAGAACGCACCATCCGGGAACGGCACGTCCTTACCGTGCGATTCGAAGCGGTCGATGAGCATGTCGCGGCGTTCCTCGAAGGCGTCGCGCATCTCGACGACTGCCTCGTCGGTGTTCTCCAGTGCCTCGATGCCCGCGTGCTGGACGAAGTTCGTCGCACACGACACCGAGTGTGAGTGGAGTTTGCCGACCTGTTCGACGAGTGGCTCCGGCGCGGCGAGGTAGCCGAGCCGCCAGCCGGTCATCGAGTACGCCTTCGAGAAGCCGTTGATGGTGACCGTCCGGTCGCCCATCCCATCGAGGGAGCCGAGCGAGGTCTGTTCGACGCCGTAGGTGATGGCGTCGTAGATCTCGTCGGAGATGACGGTGATATCGTGCTCGACCGCGAGGTCGCGAACGCCTTCCAGGGCCTCGTCGGTGAAGACGGCACCCGAGGGGTTCGACGGGGAGTTGATGACGAGCAGTTCGGTGTCATCGGAGACCGTCTCACCGAGTTCATCGAGCGCGGGCGCGAGCTGGAACTCGTGGGGCGAGAGGTCGACTCGCGAGATATCGGCGCCGGCCATCTTCGCCATCGCCTCGTAGCTGACCCAGGCGGGGTCGAGGAGGACGACCTCATCTGGGTGCCCGCTGGCACCTTCGTCGCCTGGGTGCCCGCTGGCACCT
>NZ_JBLGBY010000066.1:0-11343 GCF_047616845.1 Natronomonas sp.
GATTTGGAGACGCCGGCCGTCGAGACGCCGTAGCGGCCGAAACTCGCTACGGGCGGCTGCGGCTCCTCGGCCAGAAGTCGGTACACCTCATCACAGAGGAGATACGTCCCGTTGTCCGCACACACATCGTAAACGGCTCGCATCGCTGCCTCGTCGTGGTAGCGACCGGTCGGATTGTTGGGATTGTTGATTACGACAACGTCCGTATCGGGGAGGATGGCATCCGCCACAGCGTCGGAGTCGAGCGTCCAGTCCGGTTCGGCCAGCGGCACCGTCGTCACCTCCGCGAAGGATTCGGGGAGCGCGGTCAACGACCCGTACGTCGGCGTGACGACGACGGCGTGTGAGTCGACCAACGCGAGGAAGGCGAGCAGATTCGCCTCCTGGGTGCCGCAGGTGAAGATCGTCTCCTCGACGGTGCGCTCGTGGAGGGCACCGACATCAGCGCGGAAATCCGGGTCGCCGGCGGTCGGGATGACGTAGCCGAGTTCGCCAGGGTCGGTGTCGAAGCGACTCGCTTCCAGTGGCCGCACACCACTCTCTGCGAGCATGATGTCAGCATCGTGTTCGACCTCTGCGAACCAGCGTTCGAGGTCGAAGGGTGCGATTTCCATACCTGTTCGTCGACCGGCGGGGTAAAAAGCGCGCCGTCAGCGCTGTCAGTCCTCGCGGCGCTCGCGGAGGTTCTGTCTGGTGAACTGCGGTTTCGCACGGATGCCTTTCCGCTGGCGGAACGACCGCCACAGCAGCGCCGCGATGGGGACAGCGAGTCCAATCGGCACGAGCGCGGCTTCGAGTGTCGAGAAGGCGTAGAGTACCGCCGAGGCCATGACGACCGCCGAGAGCATCCCGCCGAGGATGAGCCGTTTGGCCAGCCGGTCGAGACCACGCTCGTCGTCGGAAATCTCCAGTTGGACGGTGATATCGCCGCGGTTCGCGCGGTCGAGCGTGTTCTCCAGTTTCGGCGGGACGCGGACGAGCGATTCGCCCAGCTCTCGCACCTCGGTTGCCCTGTCTTCGACGTAGCCGCGGGCGCTCTCCTCTAAGAAGCCCTGCTCTCGGAGATAGTCGGTTGCGACCTCGATGAAGTCGAAATCCGGCTCTAGCGTCACGCAGACGCCCTCGACAACGGTCGCGACGCGCAACACTAACGCGAGGTTCGGCGGGAGTCGCAGCGGGAACTCGTAGATTGTATCTTCGACCTGCTGGATGATCTGCTGGACGCGGTACTGCTCGATGTCCTCACCACGGGCGTCGGCGATGGCCAGTTCCATCACGTTCGACATCACTTCGCGGTCGGCCTGTGGGCTGAGCGTCCCCATCTCGACGAGCGTATCGAGGATGGCATCGGTGTCCTGTCTGGCGACCGCGACGTAGAAATCGACGATCTTCTCTTGGATGAACGGGTCGACGCGGCCAGACATTCCGAAATCGTAGAAAACGATGGTACCGTCGTTCTGGACAGCGAGATTGCCGGGATGGGGGTCAGCATGGAAGACACCGTCTTCGATTATCATCTGGAGATACACCTGCTGAAGCGTGATGGCGAGTCGCTCGCGGTTGACGCCGAGCGCGTCGAGGTCGTCGATGTCGGAGATCTTCGTGCCGCCGACATACTCCATCGTCAGGATGCGCCGCGTCGAGAGCTCCGGCACCGCGCTCGGCACGCGCACCCGGTCGTTGCCGGCGAGGTTGACGCCGATTTCTTCGAGCATTCGGCGTTCGCGGTCGTAATCCATCTCCTCGCGAATCGTCTTCTCGAACTCGTCGGCGAGCGTCTCAAGCGAGAACGACCGCGCCTGGTCGACGAAGCGCATCAGTATCGGCAGCGACCATCTAACCACTCGGAGGTCGGTCTCGACGAGTTTCTCGATGCCCGGACGCCGAATCTTCACCGCGACTTTCCGACCCTCGTGTTCGGCGATGTACACCTGTCCGAGACTGGCGCCGCTGATGGCGTCGGTGTCGAACTCGTCGAAGACCTCATCGACCGGGCCGATATCGGTTTCGAGTATCTCTTTGGCCTCGGGCCAGGCTGCCGGCGGTACGTCGTCCTGGAGCTGTTCGAACTCCTCGACGTACTCCGGCGGGAGGACATCGGGCCGGGTCGAGAGTAGCTGGCCGAGTTTGATGAACGTCGGGCCGAGCGTGAGCAGCGAATCCAGAAGTGAGCGGGCGCGTTTGCGGCGGGTTTCCGGTGAAACGGTGCGGCTGGAGCCGAAAAAGAGGAAGCGGTTGCGGTCGCGGGCGTACGCGAGGAGGAGTGGCAGAAACTGGTAGGCAACGACGACGAACCGGCGATACGAGCGGAGAGTCACCGAGGCGGCACCTCACCGAGAGCCGCAGCACTGCTCGGAGGCCGATACTGGGCGGAGCTGGAGCCGGATAGCGAATACATAATCAGTATCGAGGACGGTCGCAGCGGTCACGGATCACGAGATGGGAATGCGCTGGCCGCCTTCGTCCTCGGATTTGGGCAACTGGAGTCTGAGGACACCTTTCTCCATCTCGCCCTCGGCGTCCGCGCCGGTGGCGTCGGGGGGCAATGGGAGTTCGGCGTCGAGAAAGAGGGAGCGTTCCTCGGTCACGTACCGGAACGACGACGGGAACGACTTTGCCCGACGGGCCTCGATTCGGAGTCGGCCATCGTCGACGGTTACGTCTACCGTCTCGTCGGTTGCACCCGGCAGGTCGACGACGAGGAGGTAGGCGTCGTCGCTCTCCAACATGTCGGCGAACACCGTCTCCGGGAGGTCGCCTAACGCCTCGCGAAGTTGCATACCCCGCTGTTGGGTCGCGGGCGCGTTAAACCCCGCGGTGGCGGCGATTCACTGCCCGAAACCGTCGCAAGGTACTTTATATCAAACGTAGTATCCAACGTGATGGCACGAGCCGGTCGTCGTGACGCGACGGGGCCGACCGAGCCGACGGTGCACAACGAAGGCCCCTCGACTGCGACGATCCGTATCGTCGTCCACGACGACGGCGTTTCGGCCGAATCAGTGACACTCGATGCCGGCGACTCGCATACGATTACGGTACCTTCGGGTGTTCCAATCGAGGTACACGCCGCAAACGGGACGGTGACGGCGAACGCCACCCGCGCCCCGCTTTTCATCGTCCGAGAGGGCCGCGTCCTCGTTGCGACCGAGTGAGGCTCTGCGGAGTGACCCTTTTTGATACTCGCCGCCTGAGATGGGGGTATGAGTGACGTCCGGGAATCGGGATTCAAAGAGCGGACTCGCGTGGCCAACGCCCGTGAGCGACTGCTCGATATCCCGCCCATAGAGCGAACCGAACGGATATCCCTGTCTGCCGCCGACGGGCGAACCGTCGCCGAACCCGTAGACGCAAAGCGAAACATCCCACACTACGCCCGCGCTGCGATGGACGGATGGGCGGTGCGCGCCGAGGATACGTTCGGCGCATCCGACCGCTCTCCCGCCATTCTCCGCCCCGGCGAATCGGTCGGCCCGAACACCGCTGTTCGCGTCCACACTGGCAGCGAACTGCCGGCGGGCGCCGACGCGGTCGTGATGGTCGAGGAGACGGAGCAACTGAACGACGAGCTGGAGGTGTTCGACGCCGTCGCGGAGGGGGAGAACGTCGCGCCGGTCGGAGAAGACGTCGACGCGGGCCAGCGGCTCTACGAACCGGGGCATCAACTCCGTCCCTCCGACCTCGGGCTGTTGAAGGGTACCGGCATCGACACGGTCGAGGCGGTCGAACGGCCCGAGGTCGCCATCATCCCGACCGGCGAGGAACTCGTCCAGGCTGACCCCGACCCCGGTGAGGTCGTCGAGACGAACCGCTTTACCGTCTCACGACTGGCCGAGCGCTGGGGAGCCGACGTGAAGCGCCGTAGCATCGTCACCGACGACCACGAGGCGCTGCGGGCGGCCGTCGAACGTGACCTCACGCGTGACGTGATTGTCACGACTGGCGGCTCCTCGGTGGGCGAACGCGACCTCATCCCGGAGGTCGTCTCCGAACTCGGCGAGGTGTTCGTCCACGGCGTCGCGCTCAAGCCCGGTCACCCGGTCGCGCTGGGTCGCGTCCAGGGTCGAACCGTCGTCATGCTGCCGGGCTACCCCGTTGCCGCCATCGTCAACGCCGTCCAGTTCCTTCGACCGCTCATCAAACACCTGGGACGGATGCCGACGAATCCGCTGCCGACGCAGGAAGCGACGCTGGCCCGGAAAATACGGAGCGAACCCGGCGTGCGAACGTTCGTCAGGGTGAAAACCGAACAGACCGACGCCGGCCTCGAAGCGACCCCGACGCGGGCGAGCGGGTCGGGCGTGCTCTCGAGCGTCGCCCTGGCCGACGGCTGGGTCGTCGTTTCCGAGAGCCGTGAAGGGATTCCCGAGGGTGAAACCGTGACCGTCGAGGATTGGGAGTACAATGCGTAGAAAGGAGTTCCGCGACCTCGCCGACCCCGACGAGGCGCGCGAGGCCATCGACTCACTCGACCTGCGGGCCGACGACGAGACCGTCGCGCTGCGGGAGGCCCGTGGGCGCGTGCTATCCGAGCGTATCGACGCCGAACTCGACGTGCCGGGCTTCGACCGCGCGAGCGTGGACGGCTACGCCGTCAAGGCCGCCGACACGTTCGGTGCCGACGAGGCCGACCCCGTCAGTCTCGACCTCGCCGGTGAGGTTCACGCCGGCGCCGAACCGGACGTCGAGGTCGGCGATGGTGAGTGCGTCGAGGTGTCGACCGGCGCCGTTCTGCCGCCGGGCGCTGATGCGGTCGTGATGGTGGAAAGAACCGACAGAGAGGGCGATACCATCCTCGTCCGCACGTCGCTTGCGCCGGGCGACCGCGTGATGTTCGCTGGCGCTGACGTAGCCGCAGGCGAACGCGCGCTCGGCCCGGGCATCGTCCTGACACCGCGAGAGATCGGCCTGCTGTCCGCACTCGGCGTCAACGAGGTGCCCGTCCGCGGCCGACCGACCGTCGGCATCATCTCGACAGGTGACGAGCTCGTCAGACCCGGCAAGCCGCTGGACAGCGACGCCGGCGAAATATACGACGTGAACAGCTACACCACGGCGACGGCCGTCGAGGAAGCCGGTGGGGAAGCGCGACTGTATCCGCACGCCGGCGACGATTACGAGGCGATGGAATCCGTCCTTCGTGAGGCGGCCGCAGAGTGTGACCTCGTGCTCTCCTCGGGGTCAACCTCAGCGTCGGCCGTCGACGTCATCTACCGCGTCGTCGAGGAGTCCGGCGAACTCCTCTTGCACGGCGTCGCGGTCAAGCCCGGCAAACCCATGCTCATCGGCCGGCTGGGCGGTTCCGGGTCGGCGTCCGAGAGCGCATACGTCGGGTTGCCCGGCTACCCCGTCTCGGCGCTGACCATCTTCCGAACCTTCGTCGCCCCCGCAGTCCGTGAGGCCGCTGGCCTGCCCGAGCCGAGGACGGCCACCGTCAAGGGAGCGATGGCCGTCCGCGAACGGTACAGCGAGGGCCGGCTCCGATACATGCCGGCCGGACTGGTGGAGGGCGGGCCGACGGAGTCGGCCCGGGGAGGCGGCGAAGCCGCCGAAAGCGACGGGAACACGCTCGTCTACCCGGTCGATAAGGGGAGCGGCGCGACGACGAGCCTCGTCGAAGCCGACGGCGTGGTTGCCGTCCCGCCGGACGTGGAGTATCTCGACGAGGGCGAGCGTGTGGAGGTGCAGCTGTTCTCGGCGGACGTGCGCCCACCCGCGGTGTTCGGTGCCGGCGAGGACGACCCCGCCCTCTCGCGGCTGCTCGACCGGGTGACCCGGCCGCGGTATCTCGGTGTCGGCAGTCGGCAGGGTCTCCGTCGGCTCCGCAACGGCGTGACGGACGTGGCCGTCGTGACCGGCGATACGGAGCCCGAAGCAGCCACGGAACTCGGCAACTGGACGCGGGAGTGGGGCCTCGTCGTCCCAGCAGGCAACCCCGAGAATATCGACGGCCTCGACGACCTCGTCGACCGCGACCTCCGGTTCGTGAACCGGACGACCGATTCGGGGCTGCGGACGACGCTCGGCAACGTCATCGCCGACCTCGCCGAGGAGCGAGGCACGGAGCGGCACGACCTCGTGGAGGCCATCGACGGCTTCGAGTTCGCGGTTCGGGCTCACGAATCGCCCGCCAGAAAAGTGCTCGCGGGAAAGGCTGACGCCGGCCTCGGGCTTCGCGCCACCGCTGACGACCTCGGGATGGGGTTCGTCCCCTGCGGCGAGGAGGCAGTTCGGGTGTTCGCCAGCGACGACCGAATCGAGAAAGCCGGCGTACAGCAGCTCTCCAACGCTGTTGACGACGTTTCGGGCGTGCTCGGCGAGCTGGCTGGCTACGACACGCGCTGATGACAGTCCGCGCCACCTTTAACGCACCCGGGTGTCAACACACGACCATGTCTTGTGACCACGAACTCGACGCCGAATTCCTGCACCCCTCCGACGCCGACGTCCTCGAAATCGCCGACCACGACGGCGGCCTCCAGGTGAAGTTCGCGCTTGCCTGCCCGGAGTGTGGTCACTCGCTGGTACTGGAATCGGCGGTCGAAAGCGTCGAAGAAGGGGAGTTCGACCTGCCACTCGACGACGAACTCTACGACTGAACGAGGTCGTCGACGCGGTCGAGTCGGTGGTCGCCAACGACGCACATCCCCCGCCGTTCGTGACCGTGGCGTTCGATATGTGCGCCATCGAGCCCCGCGTTCCACGCGGCACCGATGTCGTGGGGGCCGTCACCGATGAGGACACCCGACCCACCGTTCGCGCCGGCCGACGACAGCGCCATGTTCACCGGCTCGGGGTCGGGTTTCCAGCCCGTCTCCTCGGTACAGCAGACGACCGCATCGAACCAATCGCGGATGTCGAGCGTCTCCAGTACCGGGTCGGTGAGATACTGCTGACAGTGGGTTACGAGCACCGTCGGCGCGTCGGTTTCGCCGACGACCTCGGCGTCATCGTAGAGGAAACTGGCGTCGGCGCGGGCTTCGGGTGATTCCTCCTCGTGGAATGCTGTCCAAAACGCGTCGATGTCGACACCCCAGTCGTCGAGTTGGTCGTTCCGGAAGCCGCCGAGTCCGTGCCAGACGGCTTCGGCCTGCTGGTCGGTGAACTCGTGACCAATCCTGTCACCAACCCGCCCGAAAACGTCGTGGACGTAGGCTGGTTCGATATCGATGAGCGTTCCGTCCAAGTCGAACGCCCAATGGTCGTACGACGATGCCGTCATCACGTTCGGCGTAGGCGATTGCCGGCTAAGTGCTTTCCGGGCGTCAGCGCTCCCGGACGTGCACCCGTGAGCCGAGATATTTGGTGATGACTTCGGAGACGTCGTCGGCTTTGAACAGTTCGAGGTTGTCGCCGATCGCCGCTTTGAGTGCCTCGTAGTACGATTCGTCCGTTCGGAGTTCGCGGAACTCGATGGCCCGCACCTCCACGTCGAGCGTCTCCTCGGCCAACTGCCGCATGTGGTCGGGGCTGTTCACCTCACCGCGCCAGAGGTTGTCCCGGAAGAACAGCCAGTCGTCCTCGCCGGGAACTGCTGCCTGCTTGAAAAGCGTCGTCTCGACGCTGGCCGGCTCGAGCCACACACTGGGGTCGTCGGGGGACAGCTGCAGTTCCACTTTGAACACGTACTCTGCGGTTCCGCTCTCGGGCATCTCAATCGGCCAGCTCGTTGAACCGGCCGGCCAACTCGATGTCCTTCTCGGTGATGCCGCCAGCGTCGTGGGTCGTCAGCCGAACCTCGACCTCTCGCCAGCCGATGGTCATCTCGGGGTGGTGGAACGCCTCATCGGCGAGCCCACCGGCACCGCCGGCGAAGCCGACGCCCTCCAGGTACGATTCGAACTCGAAGGCGCGGACGATTTCGTCACCATCGCGTTCCCAGCCGCCGGGGAGCTGTGCCTCGATTTCGGAGTCGGAAAGCAGCTCGCTCATGGACGCACTGTCGGCCGGCTGCCGGATAAAACTACGCGCGAGACCAGTCAGTCGCTGGCCGACGGCCGGGTGGTCGGGGTCGTCCCGTGGGTTCGTACCCATCGTACAGCTGCAAGCGTCAACGCGAAGGCCACGAACGAGATGCCGAGAATGATGAGTTGCCCTTCGCTGCCGAACGCGCGCCGCGTGATGACGAGCTGGGCGATAACGAGTGCGGCGGCGACGAGGCCGGCCCCGAAGACGGGCCTGGCGTCGAGCGCCAGTTCACGGCTCCAGAGCGCAACGACACACAGCGCAGCGAAGACGGCGAAGCCGAGCCCGTAGTAGACGAACTGGGCGACCTCGCCGAAGGCGACGAACAGTCGCGGTGTGAGCGCGACCATGACGGGGAAGGCAAGCAACGCGCCAGCACCGGCCCGCTGGATGTGCTCGATCGACGCTGTGCCAGCGTCGGCGTAGGCCCACACCGTCGCGGCGACGAGTAGCCCGAGGATGAGCGATGCGAGCGTGAAATGCAGCGTCAACACGACGATGGAGTACCCGAAGACGAGCTCGCGGACGAGGACGGTGAACGCGCCGAAGACGATCTGGATGGGCGTCAGGAGCAACGCCCCGAGCGTGGCAAACCGGACGCGTCGGGAGTGGCCGCCACGCCAGGCGGCGATGGCCGCCCCGATGATGAGAAAGCCGGTTATCATCGCCACCAGCCGGTGTGACCACTCGATGAACGACATGAAGTTTGCGGGAAAGAGGCCGAAGACGGCCCCGTCACAGAGCGGCCACCGCGCCTGACAGGTCAGTCCGGCGCCGGAGGTGGCGGTCAACACACCGACGAGCGCCGTAACGGCCGTCGAGAGCGTCGTCACGACGAGCAGCCGGCGAAAGTCCATACCGTCGAGTGAGGACTACGCGAGTATATACCCCGCGGAATCGGCTACTCGGTGCCGAACGAACTGTCGACGAAACACCACGATAACACCGGTTCGGGCAACGTCTGCCGGCGCCGTCACGTTGGGTAGCTTTTTGGGGCCACTGTACGGGGGAGACACATGGGACTGGACGAGGATTCACTCGAATATCACCGGCGCGAGCCGCCGGGGAAAATCGAGATTTCGACGACGAAACCGACCAACACACAGCGAGACCTCTCGCTTGCGTACTCACCCGGCGTCGCCGCGCCGTGTAACGAAATCGCTGACGACTCCGAGAAGGCGTTCACCTACACGACGAAGGGGAACATGGTGGGCGTCGTCTCGAACGGCTCCGCCGTCCTTGGCTTGGGCGATATCGGCGCGCAGGCGTCCAAACCCGTCATGGAGGGGAAGGGCGTCCTGTTCAAACGCTTCGCCGACATCGACGTCTTCGACATCGAACTCGACCAGGAGGACCCGAAGGACATCATCACCTCGGTCAAGGCGATGGAGCCGACGTTCGGCGGCATCAACCTCGAGGACATCAAAGCGCCGGAGTGCTTCGAGGTCGAGGAGACGCTTCGGGAGGAGATGGACATCCCAGTCTTCCACGACGACCAACACGGGACGGCCATCATCTCCGGGGCGGCACTCCTGAACGCCGCCGATATCGCGGACAAGGAACTTGACGAGCTCGAAATCGTCTTCTCGGGCGCTGGCGCGTCCGCGCTCGCGACAGCCCGCTTCTACGTCTCGCTCGGCGCCGACCGCGATAACATCACGATGTGTGATTCCTCGGGCATCATCACCGAGGAGCGTGCGGCGGCCGGCGACGTCAACGAGTTCAAACAGGAGTTCGCCCAGGATCGGCCGGCGGGCGACCTCGCGGACGCGATGGAGGGTGCCGACGTCTTCGTCGGCCTCTCGATCGGCGGCCTCGTCGACCAGGAGATGGTGCGGTCGATGGCCGACGACCCCATCATCTTCGCGATGGCGAACCCCGACCCCGAAATCGGCTACGAGGAAGCGAAGGAAGCCCGCGACGATACCGTCATCATGGCGACGGGCCGGTCGGACTATCCGAACCAAGTCAACAACGTCCTCGGCTTCCCGTTCATCTTCCGCGGCGCCCTCGACGTACGCGCCACCGAAATCAACGAGGCGATGAAAGTCGCGGCTGCCGAGGCGCTTGCCGAACTCGCCCGCCAGGACGTTCCGGACGCGGTCGTGAAAGCCTACGGTGACCAGCCGCTGCAGTTCGGCCCCGGCTACATCATCCCGAAACCGCTCGATCCGCGCGTCCTCTTCGAGGTCACGCCGGCCGTCGCGAAGGCAGCGATGGACAGCGGCGCCGCGCGCCGCGAACTCGACCTCGATAAGTACGTCGAGCGACTGGAGGCCCGCCTGGGCAAATCCCGCGAGATGATGCGCGTCGTGTTGAACAAGGCGAAAAGCGAGCCGAAGCGGCTCGTTCTCGCAGAGGGCGACGACGAGAAGATGGTTCGAGCCGCCTACCAGCTGGTCGATCAAGGCATCGCCCAGCCGATCCTCATCGGCGACCGCGAGGAGATCTGGGCCCACGCCGAGCGACTCGGCCTCGATTTCGAACCGGAGATCGTCGACCCCGAGGAGGGCAACCTCGACCCCTACGCCGAGCGGCTCTACGAACTCCGCCAGCGGAAGGGAATCACCCGGCGTGAAGCCGACGAGCTCATCGAGGACGGCAACTATCTCGGGAGCGTGATGGTCGAGATGGGTGACGCCGACGCGATGCTCACCGGGCTCATGCATCATTACCCCTCGGCGCTTCGCCCACCGCTGCAGATAATCGGCACTGCCGACGACGCCGATTACGCCGCCGGCGTCTACATGCTGACGTTCAAGAACCGCGTCGTCTTCGTCGCCGACGCCACCGTCAACCAATCGCCCGACGAGAACGTCCTCTCGGAAGTGACGAAACAGACCGCCGACCTCGCACGACGGTTCAACATCGACCCCCGAGCGGCGCTGCTGTCGTACTCCGACTTCGGGAGCGTCAACAACGAGGGCACGCGAAAGCCCCGCGAGGCCGCACGACTGCTCCGGGCCGACGACGCCGCCGACTTCCCGGTCGACGGGGAGATGCAGGCCGACACCGCTGTCGTCGAGGAGATGCTCGAGGGAACCTACAGCTTCTCTGATCTGGACGAGCCCGCGAACGTGCTCATCTTCCCGAATCTGGAAGCGGGTAACATCGCCTACAAACTCCTCCAGCGCCTCGGCGGCGCCGAAGCCATCGGCCCCATGCTCGTCGGCATGGACAAACCCGTCCACGTCCTCCAGCGGGGGGACGAGGTGAAGGATATCGTCAATCTGGCAGGTGTGGCCGTGGTGGACGCACAGACGAACGAGTAATACACGGCGGCTTTTTTCGCCCACGTTTTTGCGCCGAGCGGGTCGCTCTTGCGACCCCGAGGCGGAAAAAGGTGGAGGTGAAAGATATCGTCAATCTCGCTGGCGT
>NZ_JBLGBY010000067.1:0-11178 GCF_047616845.1 Natronomonas sp.
GGTGACGTTGCTGAGGTTTCCATCAGCGACCAGACCACCGACGGCACGACCGCAACCGTTGACAGCGTCTACGTCCCCGATGGTGGCTTCGTCACCATCCACGACGGCTCGCTGCTCGACGGCGCAACGTTCGACAGTGTCCGCGGTACGTCCGACTACCTCAGCTCCGGCGAGTCCACGGGTGTGACGGTCACCCTCGACACGCCGTACGAGGAAGACGGCACGCTCGTCGCGATGCCGCACAAGGACACGAACGGTAACCAGGAGTACGACTTCGTCACCAGCGAAGGTGCCGAGGACGGTCCGTACACGAACGCTGAAGGCGACATCGTCCTTGACGATGCAGCCCTGACCGTTCAGACCGCCACGCCGACGCCGACGGCAACCGCCACGGCGACGGCGACGGAGACCGCAACCGCGACCGAGACGGCGACGGCAACCGAAACCACCGAGTCGCAACCCGGCTTCGGTGCTGCCCTCGCACTCATCGCGCTCATCGGTGCGGCCCTCCTGGCTGCCCGACGTAACGACTTCTAACTAACCGGTCTACCCGGTTTTCGCGGTTCATTTTTTCGCGCGCTACCCGGACAGCCACGCGGCCGTCGATAGTGCTGGAGCAGCCGCTCCACCGCCGACGGTCGTGTGCGCCGGTCGCGGCCGACGACAAGACATATACTGGTCGTCGCGTATCGTTCTACCAATGAGTGTTCCCGCGCTCTCGGTCACGGAGACGTCGGTGCTTCCGGTGACCGACGTGCTTGCGTGGGTCGTCGTCGCCGCTTTCCTTGGCGGAATGGTCGCCGAGTGGCAAGGCCGGCGCGGACTCGCCCGCACGGCGCTTGCCGGAGCCTGGGGACTGTTCGCCGTCTTCTGGCTGCTGTTGATCCAGTATTACGCGTTTATCCACCGCAGCATCGTCGAAACGGTGCTGGTCGCGGTCGCCGTACCCGCGTGTCTGTACGTTGGCTGGCTGCTGTACCAGGGGCGTGATTCGCTGTTCGTCCTCTCGCGGGCCGTCGCGTTCATGGGGCTCATCTACCTCCCCTTCGAGACGTCGGTCATCGCGCGGACGTTCCTCATCGAGACGGTCGCCCGCCAGACCGCCGTCGTCATTAACTGGCTGGGGCTGGCGGATGGCATGGTGCTCGTCGAAGACCCGGCGGCGGATTCGATGCTTCTGAACACGTTCTGGTTCCCCGAGGCTGGACGAGGGTCGAGTATCGTCTTCGCGTGTACCGGTATCGGTAGCATGGCTATCTTCGGTGGCCTCATCACTGCGGTGAAGGCGCCGCTCCGTCGGAAAGCCGTCGGCCTCGTCATCTCCATCTCCATCATCTGGGTGCTCAACATCGCCCGGAACGCCTTCATCGCCGTCGCGAACGGCTACCAGTGGTTCGCCCATCCGGCGCTCCGAGGCCCCGTGATGACAGCCTTCGGCCTGACCGACCCTGCACGGGTGTCCTTTTTCGTCGCCGACCGAATCATCTCGCAGTTCCTCGCGCTGTTCGCCCTGGTCGCGATTGCCTGGCTCGTCTCGCGGTGGCTGCCAGAACTCCTCGATATCGCCGAGGAGTTGCTGTATCTGCTCACCGGTAACGAGGTGAGGCTCCGGCCGCCGAACGCCGCTCCTGACGGGGGTGAGCCGCAGGAGTGAGCGACGACGAAGACGTTGTCGAGCGACTCCGTGGGCTCACCAGACGGCAGTTCCTCGCGGGCGCTTTCGGCACACTGACGGCCGTTGGCGCGGTGAAGGCGGCCCACAATACGATTCTCGGTTACGGCGAACTCGGGATGGGGTCGAACCTCCGTGACCAGGCCCTTGCGCCGCTTGCGACCCAGCATCTCCATTTGACCTACGATGACCGAATCGGCAACGCCGATGTCCGAACCGCGGGCGGCGGTCTCGACATCGTGCAGAGCGGTGAGACCCATCGGCTTGACTTCGAGGATGACGGTGTTTCGGATGCGCAGGCCCTCGACGACGACCTCGGCCTCGACGGCCGGCTCACGGCGCTGTTTGCGGATGCTGTCGCGTTTCGAAGTGAGGAGTACACCTTCGAGTTCAGCCAGCCATCGGCGTTCTTCGAACGCGTGGCCGGTGCGGAACAGCGGTCGGAGACGGTCGGTGCCGTGCGCGGACGGTGGGACGGCAAGGTCGATGCCGACGACATCGAGGCATTCACGGGCGTCGACCCCGCGAACACGGACGCGCTCACGCGCGGGCTCATGGAGGCGCTTCGAGCCGAGACGGATTACGATATTGCGCGGTATCTGGCCGGGTCGGTCGAGGATAACGTCATCTTCGGCTCCCATGACCTCCGACAGTATTTCGAGGAAGAGGTCGATTTCCAGTCGCTGACGGAGCAGGACGACGATACGGGTATCTTCTGCTATGAGCTCGTCTACCGCTCGATGGAAGCGATGCATTCGGTCGCGCCGGCCGACCAGACCGTCCCGGTCGCCACCTGCTACGTCAGCGACCTGTGGCACAAACACGCTTACACCGGTGTCGTATCGGCGATTCGGGACGGTGGTGAACTCATTTTCCCGATGACGTTCGTCGATTACACCTACTCGACGTTGTACGACGACCTCCATCTGACGGGCGTTCGCGGCGATGGACTCGCGGCGTACGACGAACACCACCGCGCCGACGAGATGTTCTGGTAACCCGCGGTTCGGTGCGTGCGCCACACTGGCCGACAAGGACTTTAGGCAACCGACCCTTCAGTCGGGTAGATGCTGCCCTTCGATGTCCTCGCGGTCACCAATCCGCTCGCGTGGGTGCTCGTCGTCCTGTTCGGCGTCGGAGCGCTCGCAGAGCGGCGTGCGCCCGACCTCGCACGATACGTCGTTGGGGCCGCGTGGGCACTGTTCGCGGTCTTTTGGCTCCTCCTGGCGCCGTTTTTCTTCGTCGTCCAGAACAGCGTCGTCGAGGCACTCCTTGCGCTTGCCGGCGCGCCGGCCTGTCTATACGCCGGCTATCTCCTCGTCGGCGGCCGTGATTCGCTGTTCGTGCTCTCGCGCGCCGTCGCCGTGATGGGGCTGATTTACCTCCCCGCAGAGACGCTGCCATTCGTCCGGCAGATATTGGTCGAGCACGTCGCTCGACAGACGGAGCTTTTGATGTCGCTTCTCGGATACGACCCAACGTTGGGGCCGGTCGCCGAGCGCCGACCCGCATACGCCGGCTTCCAGGCGGCCTTTTTCTTCGAAACGGCCGACCCGAATCATCCGGGTATCGTTTACAATATCGTGATGGCGTGTACCGGGTTGGGAAGCATGGCCATCTTCGCGGGCTGTATCGCCGCCGTCCGTGCACCGCTGCGTCGAAAGCTCCGGGCACTCGCGGTTGCGATTTCGGTCATCTACGTCCTCAACATCATCCGGACGACGTTCATCGGGCTCGCCTTCGGCCACCAGTGGTTCGACGGCTGGTACACTCCGTACCTGATGCGAGCGTTCGGTGAGACAGACCCCTACAAGGTGTCTCACATCGTCGCCGAGAGCATCATCAGCCAGTCTTTGTCCATCGTCGCGCTCGTGTTCATCGCGTTGTTCGTCATTCGCGAGCTGCCCGAACTGCTCGTCATAATCGATGACGTGACCTACATGGTGACCGGCGAGGAGCAGGACACGGCGGCTGAACTGGGGCTTCTGCCGGACGTCGAGGAGTCCGTGACCGAACAGGCCGGAATGGGCGACGACTGAGAAGGAACTCCGTCAGACCGGGTCGGGAAGAACGTCTTCAGGCGCGCCTGCAAGCTCCGAGAGCGCGTCGCGTTCGAGCATATGGAGGTCGCCCGGAATCACGAGCAGATGCAGCGGGTCGCCGAAATCACGCGCTGCCAGTGACTCCAGACTGTCGGCTGCGATGATGGGCTCGGGGCTTCCGGCCCGTGCGACGACCACGCCGACGGTGTCGAGTTCCTCCGCGAGCAGTTCCGCGGCGTAGTCGCCAGTCATGTATTCTTCGTGAGTTGGGTCAGGCCCACTCGGGCCCGTCCCGACCTTGATATCGAGATAGACGAGCGTGTGAAGACCGCGCTCGCGGTTGTCCTCGATGGTGTCGACGACGCTTGTGGGCACTGACGACGATGCTCCGTGGGCGTACGGAAACGGCAGCGTCGTCGCTTTCCCGAATCGGTAGTTCTGGAGGCCGGTCAGCGACGCCGCGGCGGCCTCGGCGGTTGTCCCATGGATGACGCGCGTCTCGATACCGCGTTCGGCGGCCCGGAGTCGCAGGTCGACGTGGGTCGTCGAAATCATCGTATCGCCCGCGGTGAGGAAGACGGCATCCCCCGGGTTCGCGGCATCGAGAATCGGATCAGGCTCCTGTTCAACCCCCTCGCGGTCGCGAACACCGATGTCGATGCCGTGGAACTCTTCGAGCTCGTCCACAGTCGCGCCCGCGAGTTTGCTGGTGTAGAACTCCGCGAAAACGCGGTCTGCGTCCCGAATCGCATCCCTGCCTTCGAGCGTAATCGAGCGCTCGTCGTAGAGGCCGAGGCCGACGAATGTGAGCATACAGAACCTCGATTCGCCGCGGGCAAAAGCCCGCCGTTCGGTGGCGCCGAAACGTCAGGCTTACCCTCCGGCCGGGCCGACTGTCGGCAATGGCCGTCCCGTGTGTCCGCGCGCCGCGAGCGGAAGGCGAGGAGACGCGCAAGCGCCTCGCAGACCGGAACTTGCTCTCCGGCGAATACGAGATCGAGGTCGAAGACGGCACTATCTACATCCCGCTCGGCCCGAGTGCCGATCTCGAAGCCCTCGGTGAACAGTTCGATATCGTCCATCGTGAGGTGACGCCACGGGAGACACAGACACTGCCAAAGGACATCCTCGGCTTCGACCCTTCATACGAACGCCTCGGCGATATCGCCATCATCGACGAGGATACCGACGAGCGGGCGCGGCGAATCGCGGATGCCATCGTCGACTCCGACCTCCCAATCGATACGGTCGTCAACCGCGCTTCGCCCATCGAGGGTGAACTCCGAATCCGCGAGTGGGACGTCCTGGCCGGCGAGGGCACCGAAACCATCCACCGGGAGTACGGCTGTGCGTTCGAACTCGACATCGACCGCGTCTACTTCTCACCTCGTCTGGCGACCGAACGCCGCCGCGTCATCAAGCAGGTCGAGGCCGATGAGCAGTTCTTCGACATGTTCGCCGGCGTCGGGCCGTTCGTCATCCCCGCGGCGAAGCAGGGCGCCGACTGCGTCGGCGTCGACCTCAACGAGGCGGCTATCGAATACCTCGAACGTAACATCGGACGCAACGGCGTCGAGGATAGCGTCGCGGCGATTCACGCCGACGTACGGGACATCGAAGGCTACGACGACCGGGCCGACCGCATCGTCATGAACCTCCCGCACAGCGCCGACGAATTCCTCCACACCGCAGTCGAGTTGGCCGGCGACGACTGCATCATCCACTACTACGACATCCAGCCCGACACCGACCCCTTCGGCCCCGGCGAACGCGCGATTCGGGACGCGGCCGAACCCGAATACGAGGTCGATGTCCAAACGAGACACGAGGTGCGCTCGTACGCGCCCCACGATCTCAACGTCTGTCTCGACGTGCGTTTGCGGCGAACGAGCGGCTGACGAGCGTCTGACGCGTCGGATAAACCCCCGGTCACACCCGTCGTTTGGACGCGTTTGTCACAACTCCTTTTGAGGGATATGGATATTGCCCGGGTAAGACAGAGCCGTCTCGGCTGGGTCGAACGGAACAATGACAACCGGAAACGAACACAAACTGCGAGCCCTCCTGCTCGCCAGTCTCATGGCGTTATCAGTCGTCGCCGGCAGCGTCGCATTTGTCGGCGGCGCAGCCGCATCGAGCTACGAATTACAGGCGTCGGACGGTGCCGGGGGTGGCACTTCGACCCTCTTTGCGAACTTCAACGGACAGCTCCCCCAAGGGGTGGAGAGTGGAAACGATACACTGCAGGTCGAGGCCACGAACGAGACACTTCCCGAAACGTTCTTCGGGGAAGTTCGTCTCGATAGCCAAAGTGACGTTACCTTTGATCAGCGACAGTCGCAAGCTGAGTTCGAACTCGTTGTGTACGGGGAGGACGGAACCGTGGACACCGAGAACGTGACTGTCAATAATTTTGGCCCGAAAACGATCGAGTATCAGGCAGACTACTCCGGCAGTAGCGGGCCGCTTACTGGCGAAGAAGCGCCAGTCGGTGTCCGGATTAGGAATCTCACGTTCAACGCCACCGCCCCGGAGAACGCGACGCTCGAATGGGAGATCGATAACGAAGTCGCGACACACAAAATCACCGTTCAGGAATTCAACGCCGATATCGAGGCGACGGACGAAAACGGTAGGGATGTCGCATTGGTGACAGCCGGCGCGTATAACCAGAGTATGGTTGGCCTCGAAGATTCGTCCCTTACGGGATCCGACCCGGCGAGAAACCTCACACTCAGAGGGAACGAAAGCGAATTCCCCTCGAGATTCAAGGCTACCGTCAGCCTGGAGGGCGACGGCATAACGTTCGATGGCCCAAAAGAAGAAATCGACGTCTACCCCTCCAACGGCTCTGCCAACATCACGTCGCTCGATGACCGTTCGATGGTCGTGTCGGTGAGCGGGTTCGATGGTAACACGACAGATGCAGCTATCATCGAGCTTGCGGGCGTGACGTACAACGTCACTGCCGATGCCAATGAAACGAACGTCGTCTGGGATATTCGCGGGCAGACTGACAACTACACGCTGGCGCCCGAGCGACTCGATGCGTCGCTGCAGGAGACGTACGAGTTCCCGCGTGGCCGCGATAGCCAGCCCGATGGCAACGCGACGCTCGTCATCGACGGTACGTCCAAACTCACCAGTGGCTTCCACAAAGAGAACGGTACAATGGTCGTTACGGCCCCACAGGGCGGGCTGACATTCGATGCGTCCTCACAGCCGGACGGTAATATCACGTATCCAGGTACGCTGGGAATTACCCAAAGTGAGGATCTCAACGTCCAAGTGACCGAGGAGGAACTCAGGTTCGACGTCCCTCGTGACGTCGGTAACGAGGAGACGGTGACTGTCCGCAATATCAGCTTCAACACGACGGGCTTCGACGAGACTCAGAAAAACGAATCTGCGGACTTCACGGCTGGTCTCGATGTCGAATACACACCCGTCAATCGCCTCAACGACGTCAATGTCTCAACTGGGAATATTGACGAACTCAAGGTCACCGTCCCCAAGATCACCATCGAGGGCGATGAGCCCACGAAGCTCGAATTGAACCAGAACGATCAGAGCGGGACGGCCCCGATTGCTATCAACACCACCGACATAACCGGTGGACAGATAGCGGCAGGAACCGAGGTCGTCATCGGAATCGACGGAAGTAACAATATCACCTTCAACGAATCGCAGAACCTCGAAACCGGCGGGATCTTCTCGGCGCAAACGAAGGTCGCCGACCCCATTGCTCCCCAAGAGATCCGAGTGCAGGTTATAAATACGACAGAGACATCCGAGGGTGATACCATCATCCTTAGACAGGAGAATGACACCGGCATCAGGTTCGATGCGGCCGACGCAGACCCGGGTGCTTCGGCCCGATTCACTGTGCAAACAAACGCCAGCGATGCGAACGTCACCCAGGTGACTGGCCTCGGCGTCGCTGTCATGGGGAATCGGACGCTCTCGACGAGTACCGAGAACCTGACGGTCGACAAATCGAAGACGGTCACGGTCACAGTCAAGGATCAAAACGGTACTCTCCTTGATGGCGTCAACGTGACAGCATCCGGTAGCGCGCTAAACGACAAATTCACCAAAACGAGCAGCAACGGTACGGTCAGCTTCTCGCTGACTCCTGATAGTGAAGGCCAAATAGAGTTTGATGCGGCAGGGGCCGTTCCAGCCACCATCGAGGCCAACCGCGCAAATATCACAGCCGAGCCCAAAGAAATCCTGGCCAACGAGGAGACCACCGTGACGGTCAACGTCACCGGAGCAGATGGAACGGGTCTCGACGGGGTCAGCCTCGAAGCTTCAGGCGACCCACTTCCGAAGGCCGCTTCGGCTACGACCGATAACGGTACAGCTTCCTTCACGTTCGAACCAGAACAGGCAGGAACTATCACGATAGACGCCACGAACCTCTCCGGCGTCGAGACCACTGTCGATGTTACGGGCATCCAACTCGACCGCAGCGAGATTACCGCAGGTCAGTCGACGAACGTCACGGTGACCGTTGAAAACGGAAGTGGCGGTATCGAGGATGTCAACGTCACCGCCTTCGGTGAACCGCTCGAAAGCAACGAAACCAATACGACTGACTCCGATGGTCAGGCGACGCTCAATCTCGACCCGACGCGGCCGGGAACGATAACGGTGCAGGCGTCCGGCAGGGACTTCGAGATCGAAACCGGCCTTGCCTCCGTTGCGAACATCACCCTCGAGCCCGAGCAGGTGACTGCAGGCAACGAAATGAATGTGACAGCCACCGTCACCGGAGCGAACAAAACGGCTCTCGAGAATATCACGGTCGAGGCCACCGGGGGCCCGCTCGACGGTACGAAGTCCGATACCACGCCGTCGAACGGAACGGTCACTTTCAACATCAACGCTACGCAGGGTGGCGAAATCACGCTCAATGCTACCGATATAGCGAATGTTTCGGCGACTCTCGAAGTGATTAATGCGACGCTCGATCTCAACCGTAGCGAGATCTCCGCCGGCAAGACGACCACGGTTACCGCGACCGTGAACGACACGAATGGGTCGGTCGAGGGCGCCAACGTCACCGCCTTCGGTGAACCGCTTGGGAACAATTCGTCTGCCACTACCGGCGAGAACGGCACCGCCGCACTCGAACTCGATCCGACGCAGCCGGGAACGATAACGGTGCAGGCGTCCGGCAAGGACTTCGAGATCGAGACGAGCGTCGTCTCCGTCGGTGACATCACCATCGAGCCCGAATCTATCGAAGCCGGAAACGAGAGCAACGTGACGGTCAATGTGACCGGAGCGAACGGCAACCCGCTCGACGGTATCACTGTGAATGCTTCCGGCGATCCGCTTAATGGAACGGTAACGAACACGACGAGCGATGGAGAGGCAGTTCTCTCCCTGTCGCCCGATCAAGGTGGACAGATTACCGTCACTGGCGAAGAGATCGGCAACGAAACCACGCTCGATGTCGTGGGGCCGAAGATCAACAGTAGCGTCGAGAAGATCAACGCGACTGACGAAACGACGGTGACGTTCACCGTCACGAACGAGAGCGGCGACCCGATTGAGGGCGTCTCTGTGAACGCCTCGGGCCCGGTCGAAGGTGAGCTCAACAACAGCACCAACAGTGATGGGAAAGCTCAGCTCACGCTGAACCCCACGGACGTGGGCACGATACCCATCGAGGCCAACAAGAGTCAGAACGGATTCCCGATTACCACCGAAGTCGAATCCGTCGCGAGTATCGCTGCGACGCCTACGAAAATTACCGCTGGCGACACGACGGACGTGACGGTGAACGTGACGGGTGTCAATGAATCCGGTCTGGATAACGCCGATGTGGCAGCCACTGGCGGCCCGCTCGACAGCGACGTTTCCGGGACGACCGAGGCGAACGGCTCCGTCACGCTGTCGCTGAACACGACCGAAGCAGGCACGATTACCATCGCTGCCGACAACGTGAGTATCAATACGTCGGTTGAAGCGATCGCGAATATCGAGCCAACCCCGACCTCTGTCGACGCCAACGAAACGACGAACGTGAGCGTGAATCTGACCGGCGCGAGCAATGAACCGATCGAGGACGTGCGCATCGAGGCACGCGGCGCGCCGCTCGATGAATCGGTCAGTAGCGTCACTGACGACAATGGCACGGTGACGCTCGAGCTCGAACCAAACAAGGGAGGCACGATTACCATCGCAGCAGACGAACTCGGTGTCGACACCGAAATCAACGCCGAGGCTGAAAGTAGCAACACCGGCGGCAGCGATAACACTGGAAGCGGCAACACCGGCGGCGGCAACACCGGCGGCGGTAGCACCAGTGGCGGCGGAGGCGGTGGTGGTGGTGCCGCACCCGCACCCACACCGTCCGCGAACATGACCGTTACCGACGCCACGCTCTCGACGACCGAAATCGAAGCGGGCGAGACGGTCAACGTCACGGCACCCATCGAGAACACTGGCGACGCAGAGGGCGAATACACCGTCCGCGTCCAGGCCAACTCAGTCACGGTCGCGACAGAGACTGTCAACATCTCGACCGGCGAAACGGTCGAAGTGACGCTACCGGTAGCGTTCGACAACCCCGGTGAGCGAGTTATCACCGTCGGTGATGTCGAAGCCGGAACTGTCACCATCGAGGGTGACGAGACCGAGCAGACGGTCGAGACACCGCCCGAAGCGCCCGAGAGCGCAATCGCCGCGAACGCGCGACCGATCACCGACGCTGCGCCCGATGACCCCGGCGTTCAGGTCGAATTCGAGAACGTGACGGTTCGCGCTATCACCTTCTCGAACGCCTCTAACGGGACGGCCATGGTGGCCGACCTGGAGACGCTCCCGACCGACGTCGAGGAGACGCCGGGGCCGATGGTGCGCGCCATGGAAATCAACGTCCCGGCAGAGCTGGAAGACCAGCCGGCGACCATCCAGTTCTCGGTTAGCGAATCCGAGATCGATGGCGACGCCGACGACGTGCGGCTGGCCCGGTACAACGATGGCGGCTGGGAGCTGTACCAGCCAGACATCGTCGAGCAGTCCGGTGGCGAGGTCGTCTACGAGGCCGAGACCCCCGGCTTCTCGACGTTCGCGGTCTACGAACAGCAGGAACAGCAGGACACGCAGACGCCGACCGCGACGGCAACCGAGACGCCGCCCGGCGATGCTGAAGTCGGCTTCCTCGGCTCGTTCGGCATGGTCGCACTCGGTATCGTTGCGGTCATCGCCGTGCTGTTGGCCGTCGCAGGCGCACGCGTCTACCAGCAGAACGAGCTGTAGCGGCCGCCCGCAGTCGGCGACTGAACGCTTTTTTTACGCCCGCACTCTGACCGACGGAGCGGCGACGATAGTTCGCAACCCTTATTGCGATTATCCCCCGACGTTCGTGTGAAGCGCCGGTGTAGCTCAGCTGGCAGAGCGAATCCTTCGTAAGGATTAGGCCGAGGGTTCAAATCCCTCCACCGGCTT
>NZ_JBLGBY010000068.1:0-10890 GCF_047616845.1 Natronomonas sp.
CCTACGCCGTCTCGAAAGCCGCCGCCGAAGCCGTTTCGCGCCAGTTCGCTGCGGAACTGCCACAACCAGTCGGCGTCCTTGATTTGGGACAGGTGGAGACGGAACTGACGAACTTCATGCAGGGGCGTGACCCCGAGGACGTGGCGCCGCTGTTCTGGTGGGCCGCAACGGAGGCCGATGCCGAGGCTGTCGATGGCGAAATCATCGGCCTGCGCGAATGGAAGAACGCGACGCGATAGGGCCGACTCGCCCGGCGCTTACAGCCCCGTCGGATGGTCGATATACGTCGTCTCGATGCCCCACTGGTCGGCGACGGTTCGCAGCGCTCGGACGCCGAACGTCTCCGTGGCGTAGTGGCCGGCAAGGAAGACGTTCAATCCAGCCTCGCGGGCCTCGTGGTAGGCTTTGCCTTTGCCCTCACCCGTAACGAGCGCGTCGACGCCGGCGTCGGCCGCCTCCCGAATCCAGTCCGTGCCCGAGCCGGTGACGATGGCGATGTCCTCGATGTTCGGCGGGCCGAAGTCGAGTACCTGTACCGGCTGGCCATCGGTGTCGAGGTTCTCGAGGCGGTCACGAAGCCCGTCGACGGTGTAGGCGTCGTCCGCATGGGCGCGCTGGCCGATGGTGACGCCGCCGTAGTCGCCGAAGTTCTCCGTCACCTCACAGCCGAGGAAGTCGGCGAGGCCCGTGGCGTTGCCGAGCTGGTCGTGGCCGTCCAGCGGGAGGTGTGAGACGTATAGCGCGAGGTCGTTCTTCGCGAGCGCGGCGATGCGGTCGTAATCGCGGCCAGCGACGCGGTCGAGGCCGCCCCAGACGAGGCCGTGGTGGACGACGAGTACGTCTGCACCGATGTCGGCGGCAGCCTCGGCGGTCGCCTCAACGCCATCCACGGCGAAGGCGGCGTGATCGACATCACCGATGGCGTCCGGGCTGCCGACCTGCAAGCCGTTGGCGCTCGCGTCGACGCCCGCGTATTCGGGATGGTTGAGCCGCTCGTCCAGACGGTCGCGGAACTCGGAGAGATGCATACACAGGCTGTCTCACGGCTAGCATTTGTATCGCACGGCGAAGCGACGCGCCGGGGCACTACGCCGCGTCGGCGTGGGCGAAAACGAACTCCCGGAGGAGCTTCGCGCCGAGGGCGGCGGCCTGCCCGTCGTCGCGGTCGTTCACCTCGACGAGGTCGAAGCCGACGGCCTGTGGTGCGACCGCTCTGACGACGGCCCGCATCTCGTGGGGGGTGAGGCCGAACGGCTCCGGGGTGCCCGTGCCGGGCGCGAAGCCGGGGTCGGCGGCGTCGATGTCGACGCTCAGATACGCCGATCCCTCGAAGTCGGGCGACCACTCGGGAACGTTCTCGGGGGCGACGACGGTCACGTCGGCCTCGGCGGCGCGATTCCACTCCCGCTCGCTGCCGGTGCGAGCGCCGAGCAGGATTGCCTCGTCAGCGATATCGAGGGCGTGGTACGTGACGGTCGCATGCGAGAAGTCGTTTCCGGCGTAGGATTCGTACAGGTCAAGGTGGGCGTCGAGACAGACGTACACGTCGGGGTCGGCCGCACGGAGGCCGGCAATCGTGACCGTGTGTTCGCCGCCGACGAGAAGCGGGATAAGGCCGTCCTCGTGGTAATCGGAGAGCGTGCCGGCGAGAAACGAGAGGTAGTCGGCAGCGTCGTCCCAGGAGTCGACGTCGCCGGTGTCGAAAACGAGATTCGAGAAGTGACGGTCGGTACGCTGGTCGTAGTCGTCGAACGGGCGGGCGAAGCGACGCACGCGCTCCGGGCCGAACCGGGCGCCGGGGCGGAACGTCGTCGAAACGTCGAGCGGTGCGCCGACGACCGCGAAGGAAGCGTCGTCAGGGTCGGCCGTCGCACCGGGAAACTCGCCCATGACGTGGCCTCAGACGACCTTGCGCTGGCCTTCGTATTCGAGGTACTCGATTTCGTCGTCCGGCGAGGGGTCGAGGTCTTCGGGGATTCGCATCGTGATCGTCTCGTAGGTTTCGAGATCCATCACCTGCATGTCGCCGCCGGAGACGGAGACGACCTGACCCTGTTTGCGGTTGATGATGGGTACCCAGACCTTCGCGTCGACCGGCTGGGTGAAGTTGCGCTTCTGGCCGTCGAAGACGCCGGTGCCCTCGACGCGTGCTTTCGCGCTGCCGTGTTTGCCGGGCTTGGACGTGCTGTAGGCGGTGATCTTCGACGGAACGTCCTCGATCATCACGTAGTTACCTTCCTGAAGCTCTCGAACCTCAGTCTGCTCTTTCGGCATACCCACCGCTTCCCGTCGGCACAGTATAAACCGTTTGGAACCACGCAGGAGTGTCAGCGCGCCACGTAGCCGCCATCGGCGCGTTCAGCCAGACCGAGCACGACCGCCCACTCCAGAATCCGCCAGACGCGCTCGCGCCACACCGCCTCGGAGTCGGCATGGCGCAGTTTGCCCCATTGCGGAAGGCGGTCTTTCACTCGTTCGAATACGGCGTCGGCATCGAGTTGTTCGTCAGCATCCGAGAGTATCACCAGTACGTCGTCGGCGAGATAGATTCGCTCTTGGAAGGCCTCGCGGAGCGTTTCGATATCGGGGTCACGCTGCAGTCTGCGGTACTTCCCCTCCGTCTCCTCGGCGAGTTCGAGCGCCCGGAGGAAGGTGAGCCACTCCTTGGCCCGGTCTTGGGAGGGGACGCCCCCACGCTGCATCAGGCGGGCACAGCAGGACGTCTCCTCGTCGGGGACGAGCGGCACCGCCTGCTGTAGCTCCGCGATTCGGTCGATGGGTTCGGCCGGTTCGGGCAGCACCTTGAACCGCATACTTACAGGCCGAACGACTCCGCGAGCAGCGCCTCGTCGGTGCGGCCGACGACCGAGACGTCACCGCCGGCCACGTCGACGGTCACCTGTGCGGGCGCGAACACCTCGATGGGCATCTCGTAGAAGTCCCACTCGTGCTCCGCGAAGATATCGGCGAAGGGAGTACCGAACTCCGAACGGGCCGTTGAGGGGATTTCGTCGAAGCGGTCGAACTCGCTGTCGACGGTCATGTGCACCTGTCCGCCGTAAGCGAGCGCGTCGTTCGTCCGCGCCATCGCCATCTCGTCGTCCGCGGCGACGGGGGCGACGGGCGCAGAGCCCGTCACCGCCAGCATATCGAGCGGGTCATAGCCCAGTTCCGAGAGCCGGAAGGCGGCGAGTTCGGACGCCCGAGCGGCGAGGGCAACGCTGCCGGTCACGCTCGCCGTCGAGAACGTCGGCAGGAACACCGAGGAGGTGGGCACGCCAGCCATCTCGGCGACGTGTTCGGCGACAGCCTCGCCCGGCAGTTCGTCGCTTTCGACGGCCAGCACGGCGAAATCCGAAGCGTCGCGGTAGCCGACGCGCTGGAACTCCTCCTCTTCGGCGACAAGGGCACGGGCGGGGCCGCTCCCGAGCCCTTCGAAGCCATCGACCGACAGTTCCCAGCCCGCCTTCTGCGCGCAGAGCAGCGCCATCGCCGGGTGGTCGGTGGAGGTTTCGACGTGCGTCAGCGGCGCGCCCTCGATCTCGTCCACGCCGACCTGGACGGTCGAGAGCCCGCCGGTCTGAATCTCCGTGAGCAGCAAGCCGGCCTCGATACCGCCGACAGCGTCGACGCCGAAATCAAGCACCATCGCACCGTTGTCGAGTTCGTGGACGTCTATCGCGAGTTCGTCAGCGAAGTCGATGGCCTCGTCGGCGAGTTCGACGGCCATCCGATTGAGACTCTCCATACTACGTCGTCGGACGGATTCGGTGAAAAGGGTTCGTGACTGGCCGCGCCGCCCGAGCGTTGAAGGCCTCGCAGGTGAGAGACAACGACATGGAACAGACGCCGGCAATCGAACGCGTTCCCAGCACCGACGACATCTACCGCGTCGACGGCGGGATGTTCGGCCGGAGCGGCCAGCTTGCGGTGTACGTCCTCGACACGCCAGCGCCGGCGGTCATCGACACGGGGACGGCCGACTCGACGCCGGGTGCAGTCCTCGACGCACTCGACGAGCTCGGCATCGGCCGCGAGGCCGTCGCCCATCTGATACCGACGCACGTCCATCTCGACCACGCGGGCGGGACGGGCGAACTCGCGCGGGCCTGCCCGAACGCGACCGTCCACTGCCACGAGCGGGGCATCGACTTCCTCACCGATCCCGAGAAGCTCGACCGGCTGAAACGGGGCGTCGAGGAGGCCATCGGCCAGCCCGAACCGTACGGCGTCCCGGAGCTCGTCTCAACCGACCGTGCGCATGCCTTGTCCGATGGCGACGAAATCGACCTCGGCGACCGCACGCTCGAAACAATCGACGCCCCCGGCCACGCGCCGCATCAGGCCTGCTTCTTCGACGACTCGACCGGCACCATGTTCACCGCCGATGCGGGCGGCCTGTTTTTCGACGACCGGCTGTACCCCACGACACAGCCGCCGAGTTTCGACCTGGAGGACGCCGTCGGTACCGTCCAGCGCCTCCAGACGTTCGACCCCGAGGTGAACTGCTATCCGCATTTCGGCGTCGCGACTGATGCGATGGCCCGGCTCCGAGCCTACGAACAGATGCTCCCCGAATGGGTCGATGCGGTCGCAGAAGCCGTCGAGACAGCCGACAGCGTCGAGGCAGCGACGGACGCACTCCGTCCTGAGTGGGGCAGCATGGGCCACGAAAGCGACGTTCGGGGCGTGCTCGGCTATCTGGAACGGTCGCGGTCGTGACCACCGAACCGACGCCTATTTTTCCTCGCCGGGCGACCGCTGGAGCATGAGCCTTCGGAGAACCGTCGCGGCCCCGTTTCGCCAGGAGGGCAGCCGCGAACTTGGCGAAAGCGCGTTCGTCGTCGCGCTGTCGCTCGACCGCGATTGGTTCTCCCCAGACCAGGCCAAGCGGCTCATCGACGTGGCTGCGAGCGAGGGGCTATTGGCCCGCGAGGAGGGGCAACTGACGGTGCAGTTCGACCCCCAGTCGGTCGAGGTGCCCGAGGAGTTCGAGCCCGACGAATCGATTCTGCAGGAGCGGTCGACGTTCGAGCGGGTGCTCGGCGCCCTTGTCGAGGCCGGCCACGACAAACAGGAGGCCGTCGCGGCCGTCAACGGCCGCCAATCCGAACTCGGCGTCACCATCGAGACGGCGGCCATCCTCTACGCACACGAACGGGGTATCGACATCCAAGAACTCGCCGACGCTGCGCTCTCTGAGCTGTAATGGTCGAAGACACAATCACTGACGGCAAACGTATCGGGCAGCTACTCTCCTCGGAAATCCACGGCCACGAACGCGGCGCGTTGGGTCGGCTCTCCGTCGTCGAAGCCGAAGCGGACGTCGAACCGACCGAGTTCGGCGCGTTCGCCTACGGCATCGGCCACGATGGCGACGGCGCCACGCGAATCGCGGACGTGTACGTCCACCCCGACCGCGCCCACGTCGAATTCCGTGAGGGCCAGGAGACGGCCATGGATGTGGCCGAAAACGAGGGCCTTCGAGTGCGACCGAAAGCCGTCGAGCCCCCGCGGACGCTCGCCTTCATCGAGAGCGGGGCCGAAGTGAAAGGCGCGCTACGCGTCGTCCGCGCCGTCGCCGAGGGAATCGAGGAGTCGGGGTAACGAGGCGAGATCGGCCCGCTCGACCGTCGCGGCAGCATCGGGGTGGGGCTCCGACCCCGCATGCAGCACCTGAATCGGCACCAGCCCGGCAGCAGCCGCGCCTGCGATATCACGCCCGGGGTCGTCGCCGACGTAGACGGTTTCCATTGGCGCGACATCCAACTCGGAGGCGATAGCGGCGAAGGCCTCGGGGTCGGGCTTCGGCGCGTCGATGGCGCCAGTGACGACGACGGCGTCGAAGGCATCCGTCCAGCCGAGGCGACCGAGTTTGTCCAGTTGGGTCGTCTCGGGGCCGTCAGTCAGGAGGCCGACGCGGTATCGCACCCGGAGGTCGGAGAGCAGTGCCTCGGCGCCATCGACGGGCGTCAGCGCCTCGCCGATGGCATCGCGGTAGGCAGTCGTGAGCGCGTCCGCATCCGTCGGCTCGCCGACGAGCGCCTCGAAGACGGGGCGGCGGCTCTCGGTGCCGCTGTGTTCGCGGTGTGCCGAGAGGTAGTCCTCGCGGTCGAACGTGAGGGGAACGTCGGCGCTATCGGCCGCATTCCGGAGCAGCGTCTCGCGGTCGCGGGCGGTGACCGCAAGCGTATCGTCCAGGTCGAACGCGACGGCCCGAATCACGACCGTTCGTAGGCGAGCGTCACGCATAGATGCTCCGCTCGGCCGAACGGGAGCGCTTTTGCCCACCGCCCGCGAGGCGCCGATATGAGCTTCTTCGACGACCTTGCGGCCCGCATCGAGGCGACCGACAGCGTCGTCTCGGTCGGGCTCGACCCCGACCCCGACCGGCTGCCGTCGTTTCTCGATGCCGACCTCCCACGATGGGCATTCAACCGCCGCATCATCGACGCGACACACGAGTACGCCGCCTGCTACAAGCCGAACGCAGCGTTCTACGAAGACCCCGACGGCTGGCGGGCGCTTGAGGAAACCATCGCCTACGCGCACGGGAAAGGCGTCCCCGTTCTCTTGGACGCAAAGCGGGGTGACATCGGCAACACGGCACGACAGTACGCCGGCCTGCTCGACGACGACGGCCTCGGGGCCGACGCCATCACGGTCAACCCCTACATGGGCCGGGACACCCTGGAGCCGTATCTTTCCAGAGAAGAGAAGGGCGTGTTCGTCCTCTGTCGCACGTCGAATCCCGGTGGGGCCGATTTCCAGAATCTCGACGTCGGCAACGGGAAGAGCCTCTATGAGTACGTCGCCCAGCGGTGTGCAGAGTGGAACGAACACGATACCGTCGGCCTCGTGGTCGGCGCGACGGCGCCGGAGGAACTCGAATCCATCCGTGACCTCGTCGACCTGCCGTTCCTCGTTCCAGGTGTCGGCGCACAGGGCGGCGATGCCGAGGCAGCCGTCGAGTATGGCCTCGCCGACGGTGTCGGCCTCGTCAACTCCTCGCGTGGTATCATCTTCGCCGGCGAGGGCGCCGACGCGGAAGGCCCCTACTTCCGGGCAGCCGGCGACGCGGCAAAGCGGCTGCGAACCCGGCTCAACGAGTACCGATAGCGCTCAGAACTGGTACTCATCGACGCCGTCCGGATAATCGCGCTTTTCGCCGTCGTCGGTCGGTCTCCCGCCGAGTTCCGCCAGGCAGTCGGTGCAGAGCCCGGTCTCGCGGTCGTAGTGTTTCTCACAGACGAGCCGTCCGCACCGCTTGCAGCTGTCTTCGACCGTGGCGGACTCACAGATCTCACAGAGCCCGGAAACGCTCATACGTTCCTCTTGGAAAGCCACGGGGAAAAACCCGGAGGCGTATACTGCCGGCTGTAACTATCTGAAGCGATGACTTCCGAGACTCCGCGGTTCAGTTCCACGTAATCCGAATATCTCAAACCGATCGTTACGGAATTACAGCCGGCAGTATTAGGTTTCGCGGGCACGTACTCAGGGTGTGGAGAAAGACCGTATCGTCTTCGGGCTCACTGCCGTCTTCGCGGCCATGACGGCACTGGTCACACTCGTCGGACTCGTGTTCGGAGAGCCCGTGCTTTTCTTCGTCGTGCTCCCGCTTGCGGCGGCGACCTACATGTTCTGGTATCAGTCCTCGGGGAAACTCCGCGAGCGGCTGCGCGAGACGCAACGTCGGCGTGAGGCCCAGGGTGCCGAACGCGGCGGCTTCGGCGCCGGCCCACGCGAAGGCTTCGAGAGCGCGCGCGGCCAGCAAGCCCGCGAGGCGTGGGAACGCCAACAACGCCAACAGCAACAACAACGCCGACGCCAGGGCGGGCCACAGCCCTCTCCGAACGTCAGCCCGAGCGAAGCGTATCGCCGTCTCGGTCTCGATGCCGGTGCCGACGAAAGCGAAGTGAAACGCGCCTACCGACAGAAAGTCAAGGAAGTCCACCCCGACCGCGGCGGCGACGAGAAGGAGTTCAAGAAGATCACCGAAGCATACGAAGCGTTGACCGGATAGAACGCCGTACGGAAGGGGGAGGCTTGATACCTGCGGCGACCTGGGTTCAGGTATGGAGCCGCCGTTGGCTGCCGACATCGACGGAACGCTCACCCGGCCTGACAAATCCATCGACCCACGCGTGTTCGACGCCATCCGAGAGTGGGACGCGCCGGTCGTCATCGCGACGGGGAAATCGTTTCCGTACCCCATCGGGCTCTGTGAGTTTCTCGGCATCCCGCTGAACGTCGTCGCCGAGAACGGCGGCGCAGTGTACATCGAAGCAGCCGACAAGGTCGTCTACAACGGTGACCCGACGGGCGCCGAAGCGGTCGCGAACGACTATCTCGAAGCCGGCTACGACCTCGGCTGGGGTTCCGTCGATATGGTGAACCGGTGGCGCGAAACCGAACTCGCCGTCTCCCGAGAGCAACCGCTGGAGCCGCTGGAACGTATCGCCGCCGACCACGGCATGGACGTCGTCGACACCGGCTACGCCTACCACGTCAAGTCGCCGGAGGTCGACAAGGGCGAGGGGTTGAAAACCGCGGCCCGGCTGCTTGACCTCTACCCCGAGGAGTTCGCCGCGGTCGGCGACTCGGAGAACGACGCCGAAGCGTTCGGTGTCGTCGGCAAAGCCTACGCGGTCGCGAACGCCGACGAAACCGCGAAGGCGGCTGCTGACGAGGTCACCGATGCGGCCTTCGCTGACGGTTTCTTGGAGGCTCTGGAGAAGGTTCGAAGCGGCTTCTGATTATTCGCTTATCGACGTCTCGAACGGTACCCAGTCGTGGGGCTGGTCGCCGAGACCACGACAGCGGAACTCCGGCCCGGCGCCGGTATCGCGCACCTCGATGCGGCCATCGAGGAACTGGCTAATCGTGCTGATTGCCCGCTCGTCGTGCTGGGCGGGGTCGATGAGGAAGATGCCGAGGCCGTCTACGCTTGCGATGCGACCCCGAAGCGTGTGCGTGAAGCGGGCGACCGGACGGAGTTCCTTGAACGTCAGAAGCGTCGACAGCGACACGACACCGGTTCGGACGCGCTCGACGCCCATGTCGGCGAATCGCTGATACGCGTCGGAGAAGCGGATTCCGATGCCGGTCAGGTCACTCGGGTCGCCGACGGTCGTCACCCGGGCCTTGGTGGCGTCGGTCGACCCGCTTCCCGTACAGTCGACGATGGCGAGGCGCTCGGGGTCGGATTCGATACCGATACCGTCTAAATCGGAGATGACGCTCGGGGCACCGCGGTTCGTCGCGACGATGATGCTCCCCTCCTCGGGTGACCCGGTCGACATCCGCAGCGCCAGTTCCCGAGCGCCGCTGTGTGGAGCACCCGTCATGAGCAGGCTCGTCCCCGGGTCGATACCCGAAAGCGGCAGCGTCTCGAACTCGTAGGCCTCTTCACTCATCGTTTTCCTCCAGGTTGCGGCGCCGAAGTTCGAGTTGATCCATGACCTCCTCGGCCAGCAACTCGAGCAGTTCCCGTTCGCGTTCGGAGAACGACCGCGGCGTGTCGTCTTGCAGACAGAGCGTACCGATGGCGTGACCCTCTGAGGTGACGAGCGGCATGCCGGCATAGAACTCGATTCCGGCGTCTGCGAGCGTCTGTATGTTCTCGAACCGCGGGTCGGTCTGAACGTTCTCCACGATGGTCGGTTCCTCCTGTTCGAGAATCGTGAACGTACAGATAGCGTCTTCCCGGTCGAGGAGTTCGACATCCACACCGTAACACGAGAGGAACTGCTCTTCGTGTGCGTCGATAAGCCCGATCGCGGCGGAATCGACGTCGAAGAGCGCTGCCGCGATCTCCGTCAGCCGGTCGAGCGCCTCGCTGAACACCTCCGAGTTCTGAGCGTACGGTTCCAGCGCCCTGAGGCGTGCATCCTCGTGTTCCGGCAGTGGATAGGCGGTCTGACTCCGGAACGTGATGAGATGTTGCACGAGCTCTCCCAGTCTCTCGACGGACTCGTCGTCGGCTTTGCGGACGTATTCGGAGATAGTCGACGTGGCGCCCGTCGTATCAATCGCGTCGTATTCGGCCGTAGTGAACAGAACACAGGCCGCGTCCGGCGTCGTCTCGCGAACGTGTTCGTGGACGTCGAGACCGGTGCCGTCCGGCAGGTCGTACTCGGTGATGACGCAGTCGAACGTCTCGGAATCGAGCGCCAGTCTCGCCTCCGCGAGCGTCCTGCACTCGGTTCCCTCGAAGCCAGCGGCGCGTAAGACGGCACGCACCGCGCTTCGGGCCCCCTCATCGGGGTCGACGTGTAGGACGACCATTGTGTCTCATAGCGGAGTGGGTTATATAAAAGCCGGCACTCAGCAGGCCAGGGCAGTCGAACCAGCGGATTTTCTGCCGTATACCTTCGTTAGGGACAGTTCTCTCCATTTTTCGGGGAAAGCTTTTGACCGTGTGGTTGTTAGCCATTCTCGTATGAGCGCCGACCGGGCCGCACTCCAGCGCGCCCTCGAACGAGGCGAACAGGAGGGCGGCAGCGTCGAATTCAAGGAACGGCTCACTCGTTCGGTACATCTCTCCGATGGCCGACTGGAATCACTCGTCGCCCAGCTGCGCCACCGCGTGCTGTCGGGCGATGGCGAGGCGACGTACGTCGTTGGTGTGACCGACAACGGCGGTATCGCCGGCATCTCTCCCGAGGCATTCTCCGAGTCGATGGACGTGCTGTCGCTTCTGGCCGAGGAAGCCGGCGCACACATCGACGACGTCGACACCTGGCCGGTCGAGGCCAGCGATGAGACCGCCGACCGCGGGCTCGTCGGCATCGCTACGCTGAAAGAGGGCGCCGTCCTCGACGTCGACGACGATCACATCGTCGTCGGGACGGCGGGCCACGTCGACCACGGCAAATCCACGCTCGT
>NZ_JBLGBY010000069.1:0-10249 GCF_047616845.1 Natronomonas sp.
ACCTGGTCGCTCACGTCTTCGACCTGCTCTTCGACCTGGTCGCTCACGTCTTCGACCTGTTCCTCGACCTGGTCGCTGACATCGTCGACCTGCTCTTCGACATCCTCGATGCCTTCCTGGAGGTCGTCTGCTCGCTCCTCGAGCTGCTCTTGGATGCGGTCGAGCTGTTCGTCGACGCGGTCTTCGACCTGTTCCTGAAGATCGTCGCTGCGGTCTTCGAGCTCGCTCTGGAGGTCACGAACCTGCGTTTCCAGCTCTTCGAGGGCGTCGACGGTCTGGTCTTCGAGGTCTTCGTTGGCTTCCAGGAGTGCGTCGACCTGCTCTTCGAGCGTGTCGAGGAAGCCCTCGAGCAGCTCGTCGACGGAGTCGGCGCCGTCTTCGAGGTTCTCTTCGAGCGTCTCGATAGCGTCGGTCTGGCTGTCTTCGAGGGTGTCGAGCTGTTCGTCGATGGTCTCACGAACATTATCGAGGGCGTCCTGATCGCTCGGAAGCGCCGATTCGACGGCGTCGAGGTAGCCGTTCAGCGCCGTCCGGACGAGGTCGTTGCCCTGCCCCTGGACGTTCTTTGCGGGGTCGAAGCTGTTGACGACGGTATCGTTGATGTCCTGCTGGATGCGAACGCCGGTTTCGATCGCATTCTGGGTTCGCTCGATGGTGCTGCGCTGGATGTCGAACACGATGCCGACGGGAGAGTCTGTTTCGCTCATTGCTACCTGGATAAATGCTCCGGTAGTATATAAATCTACCTTTTGGAACCATACAATGTCATTGAATGGTATCAGTGGGATCAAACCCCGGCTTAGCCGGTGATACCACTAACCGTTTCTCTCGCGGGGGAGCACCTATTCGTTTCAGTCACTGCTAAATTTGCAGCAACGGCGATGTGGTCACAACGGTGAGAAAACGTCTCAGAACTCCTGGAGTGCGGAGTAGAAGATGAATCCGAGCGCGAGGTGCTGTTGCATTGCCGACTCGACACGGGCCCGTGCCGCATCGGGATCATCGAGGCGGTACTCCTTCGTCCGTACCAGCTCGTGCATCTCGAGGATGTCATCCTCTTCGAGTTCGTGGAGTCGTGGATACACCGTTCCAGGACTGAGCTGGGCGTCGAATAGCGCCGCGAGGTCGTCCATCAATCCCTTGCCGTGGGTTTCGCTCTCCCGTAGCGCCACGAGCACCAGCAAGATCTCGTCCAGTGAAAGCTTGACCTGTTCTTCGTCGAACGCGAACGATTCCTCCGGAAAGAGGCGGCCAAGCACCTCCGAGACGACTTCCGCGGAGCGATATTCCGAATCGGTCGGCTCGGCAACGACCTCGTCGTCACCCGCCAATTCACGGTAAAGCTGTTCTACGGATGCACCGCTTCGCTCCGAACTCATCGGCGACCACCGGCATCGAGAACCATACTGACAAATTGCGATAACCCATCATAAGTCGGTAACAGTGTTTTCGCCCTCTGAAGAAACCCCGGTCACGTTCGGTCGCCGAACCGCCGGAATCGGTACTGATTTGCAAACCACCCCGATGCATTCCGATACTTTCACTTTCACTCCGGGCATGGCTCGCCCCTTTACTACTTCAGGCGGTATCTGTATCCATGTCAGCGAACACGGAGCGGCCGACCAATGCGACGCACAACGGCGTGATCGAAGTGAGCGACCTCCCGACCACGCGCGTCCAGCGGTACGCCCAGGAGGCCGAACACGCACACTTCGAGCGGAAGGGCGGCCAGACGTTCCTCGTCACCGACTGCTAACGACACTCCCGCGCGTTTTTGACGACGCAACGCGAACCGGGAGCCATGCATGGCGTCGTCCCCGCCGCGGGTCGCGGTAGCCGCCTCCGACCGCGAACCGACGACAAGCCGAAAGGACTCGTCGAAGTCGGCGGAACACCCCTCCTGACGCACGTCTTCAAGACGCTCTCACCATACGTCGAGGAGTACGTCGTCATCATCGGCTATCTCGGCGACCAGATTCGGGCCCACTACGGCCACTCGTTCGACGGGAAGCCGATTACCTATGTCGAACAGCCCGACCGTCGCGGACTCGCTCACGCAGTCAGCATGGCCGAACCAGTCGTCAGTGGCCTGTTCCTTCAACTCAACGGCGACAACGTCCTTCGTGGGAACGTCGGCGACGTGGCCGACACCCACCGGCGGACAGGCGCCGACGCGACGTTGCTTGTCGAGTGCGTCGACCGGGAACGGGCAAAGCGTGGTGGCGTCCTCGAACTGGATGACGGAGACGTCACCGGCCTGGTCGAAAAGCCCGATGACCCGCTGTCCCGTCTGGCTACGACGGGCTGTTTTGCGTTCTCACAGCGGCTCTTCGAGGCGTGTCGGGCTATCGAGCCCTCCGAGCGCGGCGAGTACGAACTCCCGGCAGCCATCGAGTGGGTGCTCGACGACCGCGGCCGCGTCGAGACGGTGCGGTTCGACGGCTGGCGCGTCAACGTCAACACCGAGTCGGATATCGAGCGCGCGGAGGCGCGACTGTGAAGTATCAAAGTGACGCAGAGCAGCTGTACGAACACCTCGCAGCGACCGCAGAACTGCCGGTCGAGCGGAGCGCGAGCCGTCTGCTCGGCGAAGCGGAGGCCGTCGCGGACGACCTGCGTGGCTGTGACCCACCGGTCATCAAAGCCCGCGCGACCGTGGTGTACGAGTTGCTCGACCAGATCGACGAGACCGGCCACGAGGAGGCTGACGAGCACCTTCGGCAGGCCCGAACACTCGCGTATGAACTCGCGTCCGACGACCCGAGCCCGGAGTGAGTTACGGCGCCAGCGTCTCGACCGTCCAGCGGCGCTGGTCGGCCGTCATCTCGCCAAAGAAGCCCACGCGGACGGCATCGAGACCGTCGACGGCCTCGAAGCGCTCGACGGTCGACCGGACGTCCTCGGGCGTGCCGGCGGCGACCAGTCCATCGACCATCTCCTCGGAGACCGCGTCGACGGCCGCAGCTCTATCGCCGTCGTCCCAGGCTGATTGTATCGCATCTGTCTCGGCCTCGAACCCCTGGCTCGCAACCGATTTTTGATAGTACGGGCCGTAAGCTGCCACCAGGAATGCAATCTGTCGGGCGGCAATGTCGCGTGCCTGCTCGGCGTCATCTAAGGCACACGAGCGGACGGTCACGGCGACGCGGAGGTCGTCGGCGTTGCGGTCGCCGAGGTCGGCGCCACGACGGAAATCAGCCATCCGGTCTGCGAGTGCATCCGGTGTGAACAACTGCGGCACCCAGCCGTCAGCGAACCGCCCCGCGAGTTCGACAGCTTTCGGCCCCAGGGCCGCGACGTCGATGGGCACCTCAGCGGGCTCGACGCCGCGGAGTTTGAGGCCGCCACCATCGAAGAACTCCCCCTCGTAATCGATCCGGTCGCCGCTTGTAACCTGATTGACGATGTCGATGGTTTCGCGGAGGCGCCGCAGGGGCCGGTCGAACTCCGCGAGATGCCACTTCTCGGTCAGGTCGGAGGAGGAGGTGCCCAACCCCATCCGGTAACGCCCGTCGCTGAGTTCCTGAAGCGTGACGCCGGTCTGTCCGAGGACGGCCGGCGAGCGCCCCCACGGTGAGAAGACGTCGTTCGAGAGGCCGATACGATCAGTGCGTTCGGCCAGCGTCGCAAGCAGCGTCACGCCGTCGCGGCCGGTCACCTCCGGCAGCGAGATGCGGTCGTACCCGTGGTCTTCGGCGTGCGTCGCGACTTCGATGATGTCGGTGGTCGAGTCGAGGCCGCCCGGCAGGACGACGTCGCGTTCTGTCATGGGCCGCCCTGCGAACGCGACCGGGATAAGCCTACGGCGTCTCGTCCCACAGCGGGCTTTTTGACCCATGCCGACCTGAGTTTGCACATGTCACTGCTGATCTACGGCGCCTACGGCTACACCGGCGAACTCATCGCCGAAGAGGCCGTCGACCGGGATATCGACGTCATCGTCGCTGGCCGAAACGAGGTCAAAACGGAGCATCTCGCGGAACGACTCGACTGCGAGGCCCGGCCGTTCGCCCTCAATGCCGCCCCCGCGAACATCGACGACGTCGACGTGTTGCTCAACTGCGCGGGGCCGTTTACCGACACCTACGGCCCCTTCATCGAGGCGTGTCTCCAGACGAAAACGCATTATCTGGACATCACAGGTGAACTCTCCGTGTTCGAGGCCATCGCCGAGCGCGACCGCGAGGCCGAGCAGGCGGGCATCTGTCTCCTCCCCGGCGTTGGTTTCGACGTCGTACCGACGGACTGTCTCGCCGGCCACCTCCACGACAGACTCCCCGGAGCTGACGGACTCCGACTCGGCTTCGACCCCTCGGGCACCATCTCGAAGGGGACGCTCGCGTCCGTCATCGAACACGCAGAGGAGGGCGGGAAAGTGCGTCGCGGGGGCGACATCGTTGACGTGCCGCCAGCACACAGATCCCGGCGTATCGACTTCGGCCAGGGGGAGCGCGACGCCGCAACCATCCCTTGGGGGGACGTCTCGACGGCGTACTACACCACCGGCATCGAGAACATCGAGGTGTACACCGCGATGCCAAAGCCGATGGCCAACGCTGCACGGTTCAGCCGGCTTGCATCGCCTGTTTTGGGGTTCGAGCCGGTCAAGCGGTCGCTGCAGGCGCTCATCCGGGCGACCGTGACAGGGCCGTCCGAGCGGCAGCGAGCGGAGGGTGAGTGCCATATCTGGGGCGAGGCAACCGACGGCGAGACGACGGTTACCTCGCGGCTGAAAACCCCTGAAACGTACGCGCTGACGGTCGATGCCGCGACGACGGCCGCCGAGCGCGTCCTCGAATCGCCGCCGGAAGGCTTCCAGACACCCGCGACGGCGTTCACGCCTGAGTTCGTCCTCGAACTCGACGGCGTCGAAGGGTTCTTCGACGAGTGACCGTCATTCGCGCGCCCAATCGAGCGACCGTTCGACGGCTTCCCGCCACCGTTCGTGGCGAGCCTCGGCGGTTTCCTCCGCATCCGGGGTGAACGCCCGGTCGACGCGCCAGTTCGCCCGCAGTTCGTCGACCGATTCCCAGTAGCCCACCGCGAGGCCGGCGGCGTAGGCGGCCCCAAGCGCTGTCGTCTCGTCGACCTCCGGACGGACGATGTCGCTGTTCAGAACGTCGGCCTGGAGTTGACAGAGGTAGTTGTTCTTCACAGCGCCGCCGTCGACGCGGAGGCCGTTGAGGTCGAGCCCGCTGTCCTCGACCATCGCGTCGACCACGTCCCGAGTCTGGAACGCGATGGCTTCCAGCGTCGCGCGGACGATGTGTTCTTTCCGGGTGCCCCGCGTCAGGCCGACGATGGTGCCGCGTGCGCGCTGATTCCAGTGGGGTGCGCCGAGCCCCGTGAACGCGGGGACGAAGTAGACGCCGTCCGTCGAGTCGACGCTTCGAGCGAGTCGCTCGGTTTCGGCGGCGTCCTCGATTAAGTCGATGTCTTCGAGCCACTCGATCGCCGCGCCGGTGACGAAAATCGACCCCTCCAGGGCGTACTGAGCGGGTTCGCCCGACAGCTGGTAGCCGACCGTCGTGAGGAGGCCATGATCGGAGTCGACGGCTTCCTCGCCCGTGTTCAAAAGAAGGAACGACCCCGTACCGTAGGTGTTCTTGGCGTCGCCGGCGTCGAAGCAGGTCTGACCGAATAATGCGGCCTGCTGGTCGCCCAGTGCCCCGGCGACGGGCACCTCGGCGCCGACTGACTCGGCGTCCGTGTGACCGTAGACGGCGGCATCACTGGAGGGACGAACCTCCGGGAGGACGGCCCTCGGTACGTTGAACTCCGCAAGCAGGTCGTCGTCCCATGCCAGCTCGTGGATGTCGAAAAGCAGGGTTCGGGACGCGTTCGTCACGTCGGTCACATGCTCGCCCGTGAGCTTCCAGATGAGCCACGAGTCGATGGTGCCGAAGCGCAGGTCACCGGCCTCCGCACGGTCGCGCACGTCGTCCCCGCCGCGAGTCGTCCCGACCGGGTCAGCGTTGTCGAGCAGCCACTCCAGTTTCGTCGCCGAGAAGTAGGCGTCGGGCTGGAGGCCGGTCTTCCGACGAATCGCTGCCGACCGACCTTCCTGTTCGAGGCGCTCGATGCGGTCTGTCGTTCGGCGGTCTTGCCAGACGATGGCGTTGTGTACCGGCTCGCCCGTCTCGGCGTCCCACAGCACCGTCGTCTCGCGTTGATTCGTCACGCCGAGCGCCGCGAGGGCAGCAGCCTCGGTGTCGGCATCAGCGAGTGCGTCCCGAAGCGTCCGCGTTGCGTTCGCCCAGATCTCTTCGGGGTCGTGTTCGACCCATCCCGGTTCAGGGTAGAACTGCTCGTGGGTCTCGTAGGCGCTGCCGTGAACGCGCCCCGCACGGTCGAATACCATGCTCCGAGCCCCCGTCGTCCCCTGGTCGATGGCCGCGACGTACTCCATGTGGTGTGGCTGACCGGCGAGGGGTAAATAAACGTGTCAGTGGGCCGGTCGTTGCGGAGTGTACGTGAGACGATGACGGCGTTAACGAACCGCTCTACGATTCGTTCGCACACCAGAAATCTTCGATTTCTGGGGACGCTGTATCCCCGTCCTACTGCGCCCTCAGAACGCTTCGCGTTCTGATGGGTGAACGAGAGCAAAGTGCTCTCGGTCGACTCCTTGAGGACGGGGCATTAGCGCCTGAATTTTAGGTAAATCGCTGCCGTATTCGCTCACCGCCGACTAGAGTTGTCTCCCAGAAGAGTTTCCCGCCAGTTCTCCGATTTTCACTCTATTGATTGATATTTGTTGTGCTCATACTTGAACTCGGTGATTAAGGTATATAATTACCATAGAATCGTTCGAACGTGCATCCGTTCATACGAATAGTCAGTGGTTCCTCCAAGAAAGTCTTTAATATCACCTTATTTTTGTATCTGATGGGCAAGAAAGAGTTCGAATGAGCTCGAAATTGCGCTGAAAGGAGACAACACATGACTGACGAACGATCCGGCGAAGATATCTACGGCGACGAGTACAAGGAAGCAAACGAACCCATCTTCAGCGGCATCCCGAGATTCCTCAAGCTCCCCGAGACAGATGGAAGTCGAGATTGCCCGTCTCGACGGCCGTCTGAAACAGCATGTGGACAGCCCGCCGGACGAGCTCGTCGGTCTCATCGGGGTCGTAGGCGCTTTCGAGCATCGCCAGTTCGTTCCGGGTCTCGGCGTCGAGTTCGACTGAGAGTTCATCACCGAACTCTTTGTAGGCGTCCTCGATGTCGGCGGTGAGTTCATCCAGTCCCATACTCGTGGTCGGGTTGGCCGCGGCAAGTGGGTTTCGCTCACGCGTCTCCGCCGGAACCGTCACACCAAAGCGTCGGCCGCTGAAACGGCCAGGCGATGACCGAGGCCGCAGCGCATCTGCCCGACGACGCTGACGCCGTTCGGGCGGCGCTCATCGAGTGGTACCAAGCCGACCACCGCGAGTATCCGTGGCGGCAAACCGACGACGCCTACGAGATTCTCGTCTCTGAGGTGATGAGCCAGCAGACCCAACTCGACCGCGTCGTCGACGCCTGGGAGGCGTTTCTGGACGAGTGGCCCACCGCCGGGAAACTGGCCGCTGCCGACCGCGCTGACGTGGTCGGCTTCTGGACTGACCACTCGCTCGGCTACAACAACCGCGCGAAATACCTCCACGAGGCGGCCGGACAGGTCGTCGCCGAATACGACGGGACATTCCCGGAAACACCGACGGAGCTACAGGAATTGATGGGTGTCGGCCCCTACACCGCCAACGCGGTGGCCTCATTCGCGTTCAACAACGGCGATGCGGTCGTGGACACGAACGTCAAGCGCGTTCTCTATCGTACTCTCGACGTGCCCGATGAGGATGATACCTTCGCGGCCGTCGCCTCGGAGCTCATGGCCGATGATGAATCACGGGTCTGGAACAACGCCATCATGGAGTTGGGTGGGGTCGCCTGCGGGAAACAGCCGCGATGTGATGAGTCCGGCTGCCCGTGGCGTGCGTGGTGTCACGCGTACGAAGTCGGCGATTTCACCGCGCCGGACGTGCCAACCCAGCCCGATTTCGAGGGGTCGCGTCGGCAGATGCGTGGACGCGTTATCTCGACGCTTCGGGAGTTCGACGCGCTGTCGTTGGATGAACTCGGCCCACGCGTTCGCGTCGATTACGCCCCCGATGGCGAATACGGCCGCGAGTGGCTCCGCGGACTGCTCTCCGATCTCGAAGACGACGGTCTCGTCGAAACCGAAGCCGATAGCGAGGAGACGCTCGCCCGACTCCGGACATGAGACGCGACCATGCTGATTTTATTCACGCGGCACCAACACCGCTGTCATGACCACCGTTCGCGTCGCCGCTATCGTCGGGAGTCTCCGCGAGAAGAGCTACACCCGACTCGCCTGTGAGGAAGCCCTCGCCGCCGCAAGCGAATTCGAGGATGTCGAAACCGACTGCATCGACCTCCGGGAGCTATCCCTTCCGGTCTTCGATTCGGACGAGGATGTAGCGGGCGACGCCGATGAACTCCGAGCACGCGTGCAAGCCGCCGATTCGGTCATCTTCGGAACGCCGGTGTATCACGCCTCCTACTCGTCGGCGCTGAAGAACGCCCTCGATTACTGCGGCTTCGATGAGTTCGAGAACACGACCGTGGGCTTGCTCTGCGTGGCCGGTGGCTCATTCCCGACGACGACGCTCGACCATCTCCGGTCTGTCGGGCGGGCCGTCAACGCCTGGGTCGTCCCACACCAGGTCGCGATTCCGCGCGTCCGCAACACCTTCGAGGACGGTCAAATCGTCGACGACGGCGTCGAGGAACGAATCGACACCCTCGGACGGCGGATGGTCGAGTACGCCAACATCGAGCCCGACCCGCGGACGATGGAGGCCACGCAAAACCTCGGTGCGGACGATTAATCCGGTGTCGGAACGCTGATATCGCCGCCGACGGAAGGTCGACTGTGACGCAGTGGGTCGAAAACCCCCGTGGTGGCCGCGAGCGCGGCCCGCGAGGACTGGCGCGTGCGTGGATCGAAGTGCTCGTTCGCCCCCGGCGGTTCTTTCGGAACGGCATCGCGCCGGGCGACCAGGCGCCGGGGTTGATATTCGCCATCGCCATCGCCGTCGTCTACGTCGGCGGGCGGCTGGTACTCGCGCCCGAATCAGTGGCTGGCTACAGCCGTATCGCAGCGACGACGGGCAGCGTCTATCTCTCGGCGGCCGTGCTGCTCGGTGCGCTCTGTTTCCTCGTCGCGCCGCTCGTGCTCCATCTCGCGGCCGCGCTCTGCACTCTCGCACTCGTCGCGGTCGTCGACGACCGCGCGGGCGTCAGCGAGACCGTCCAGATCATCGGCTACGCCGCCGCGCCCGCCGCCTTCGCCGCGGTTCCAGTGCCGACCGTACAGCTGTTCGCGGCGCTGTACGGCGTCGCACTCCTTGTTATCGGCATCTCGGTCGTCCACGAAACATCGGTTCCGCGGGCGCTGTTGGCCGGGTCGATGCCCGCGCTTTTCGTGTTCGGCCTCGCACTCGGGGGGATTGCGGCCTTCGAGACCGTGTTCGGCGTCGAACTGGCCGGCAGGACTGGCGACGCCACTCGCGCGTAGATTCCGACAACCGTTTTAAGCCCGACCTTCACGTTTACAGTAATGGGTAACTGCATCATCTGCGGTACGTCCACCGATGGCCCCATCTGTGACGACCATCAGGAGGATGTCGTTTTCGACTTCGAAGGGAACAAACCATCACAACTGACGCCCGGTCGCTTCTACCGAGGCACCGTCGACGGCTACGCCGACTTCGGTGTGTTCATCGACATCGGTAACGTGACGGGACTGCTTCACCGAAGCAAACTCGACCGTCGCCTCGAGAGCCTCGATTGGGAGGTCGGCGACCAGGTCTGCGTTCAGGTCAACAACATCCGAGACAACGGCGACATCGATCTCAGTTGGTCGATCCGTCAGTCCGACTCGGAGTTCCGCGGCGTCCTCGTCGATTCGCCCGAGGGGGATTACCTCGCCGACGAGTACGGCGAAGAAGCGGAAGAATCCGAAAAAAAAGTCCAGAAAGCGGACGTAGCGTCTGAATCCGAGCCCGAACCGCAAGAGGGCAGCGCCGACAAACAGACCGGGGGGAACCCCAGCGACGCCGAACTCGCCGAGACGGCTGCCGAGGAGGCAGAATCATTCGTAGCTGCGCGTGAGGCCGAAGAAGCGGAAGCCGAAGAAGAGACAGCGGTCGCAGAGGAGGCTGAAGAGGCAAAAGCAGAGG
>NZ_JBLGBY010000070.1:0-8876 GCF_047616845.1 Natronomonas sp.
CTCGCTACGCTCGCCGTTCGCTCTCCCGAGGCCTGAACTCGCTCGCTGCGCTCATCACCACTCGCGGCTCACGGCTCGCTACGCTCACCGTTCGCTCTCCCGAGGCCTGAACTCGCTCGCTGCGCTCGCTCGTCAGGCCTCGCGTACCATCACATACGCATCCTCACCATCATCGTAGTAATTCGGCACGATATGGTGAATCTCGAAATCGAAGGCCTCATACAGCGACCGGGCCGTGCCGTTGCTCTCACGAACCTCCAGTTTGACACGGTCGGCACCGTCGACGAAAAGCGCCGACAGCGCACGCGAAAGCAGCAATCGGCCGATACCCTCACCGCGGCGGTTCGGGGCGACGGCCAGGTCTTTGATGTGACCGATCGAAGTGCCGTGGTTCGGGATGCTATCGGCGACGACGTAGCCGACGATGTCGGCGTCCTCGGCGATGAGGAAGCCGGGAGTGTCGAGGAACCGCTCGAAGGCCGCGTACGGCCACGGCTGTGGGAACGACTGCTTCTCGATTCGGAACACCTTCAGCAGGTCGGCCCGCGTTGCTTCCCGAACGGCGACCTCAGCTTTCGGCCCGGTCGCAGTCACACCCGAACGTTACGGAGACGCGTTCATATGCCTACCGGCCAGGTCAAACCCACCGCCGTCAGATGGTTTGTGTGTGCATATTGCACAATCATCGTATTCAGTATATAAAAAGGCCAGAAGATTCATGTACCCACACGAGTAAGACTCAGATGCACCCGTTTGGGTGCATCCCCACCCCCCACCCCGTTTTCACACGCCAGATAGCGACTGCACCGTATACACCATCTCCCGGTCGCACTGGCGTCTCTGACCTCTCGTCTCCCGGTCTCCCTTATCGCACTGAAGCGGTGTTGAGCCGGACAACGAACACACGAACCATCAGCAGTTGCTACGGGGAATTTAGAATAAAACGATGGTGAGCATCCGCGAGCGCGAAGCGCTCGTGGTTCTCGGCACCGCGGCGCCTTTGGCGCCGCGGCAATCTCGCGAGCGGAGCGAGCGAGATCCGTGGAAGACGAGCGAAGCGAGTCTTCCTGAGGGAGGCGCTCGCGCATATTTTCCCCAAGTTTTTGCCACGGAGGCGTGTTCGGCGCGTTCCGCGCCGAACCGCCGGAGTGTGCAAAAAGTGGGAGTTCTAGTCGTCGGCGGGCGCGGAGCCGCTGCCGTCCTTGGCCTTCTTTTTCGTGTGCGACAGCTTGCCACCGTCGGCGAGAATCTGTCGCTCGCGCTCGGAGGCGTCGAGGTGGCCGGTGAGCTCCCACTCGTCGTTGACGCGAACGGTGAACTCTTCCTGCCCGGAGCGGACTGCCTCGGCGACGTCGTCGACGATCTCGATGTCGTCGCCCTGCTCGATTCCCTCGTAGTCCTCTTCGTCGATCTCGAGCGGGATGAGACCGAAGTTGAAGAGGTTCGCCTTGTGGATGCGGGCGAAGCTCTGTGCGAGGACGCCTTCGACGCCGAGATACATCGGACAGAGGGCCGCGTGTTCACGCGAGGAGCCCTGCCCGTAGTTCTCGCCGGCGACGAGGAAGCCGCCGTCGCTGTCGAGTGAGCGCTGTGCGAAGGAGTCATCGACGCGCGACAGCGTGAACTCCGACAGTTTCGGGATGTTCGACCGGTACATCAGGATGTCCTGCGTCGCGGGGATGATGTGGTCGGTCGTGATGTTGTCCTCCATCTTCAGGAGGGCCGGGCCTTCGAGGTGGGCGTCGAGTTCGTCCTTCAGCGGGACGTCGCCGATGTTCGGGCCCTTGATGAGCTCGTCGTCGACGGCTTCGTCGGGCGCGATAAGGTCGGGGTCGTCTTCCGCCATACCCGCACCGTACTTGTCGCCCATCTCGAGGCCGGGCGCCTCGAGGTCGCCGAGTTCGTCGGCAAGGTCTCGGGGGTCGACGATTTCGCCAGCGATGGCCGCCGCGGTGGCGACCTCGGGCGAACAGAGGTAGACGTTGTCGTCCTCGATGCCGGAGCGACCCTCGAAGTTGCGGTTGAACGTCCGCAGGGAGACGGAGTCGGAGGCGGGGACGTGGCCGATGCCGATACAGGCACCACACGTCGCCTCGGAGAAGTTGACGCCAGCGGCCATCATCTCGGCCGTCCAGCCCTCACGGGCGAGCATCTCGGAGGCCTGCTTGGAGCCGGGCGCAACGATCATCTCGGACGTCTTGTCCGTGGTGCGGCCTTCGAGCATCTTCGCGGCCGGGAGGATGTCCTCGTAGGCGCCGTTGGTACAGGAGCCGATGATGACTTGCTCGACGTCCGTGCCGGCGACCTCGCTGACAGGCACGACCTTGTCGGGCATGCTCGGGCACGCGATGAGCGGCTCGAGCTCCGAGAGGTCGACCGTGATCTGGTCGGCGTACTCGGCATCGTCGTCGGGCTGGAGGTCGACATACTCGTCCTCGCGGCCGATGCGGGAGAGCCAGTCTTTCGTCTTCTCGTCGGTCGGGAAGATGGAGGACGTTGCGCCGAGCTCCGTACCGAGGTTGGTGATGGTCGTCCGCTGGGGCACCGTCAGGTTCTCGACACCGGGGCCAGTGTATTCGAAGATCTTGCCGACGCCGCCCTTGACGGTCAGGTCGCCGAGCAGGTGGAGCGCGATGTCCTTGGCGGTCGCCCAGTCGGGCAGTTCGCCTTCGAGGTGGACGTTCACGACTTCGGGCATCTCGATGTAGTAGGCGCCGCCACCCATCGCGACGGCGACGTCGAGGCCACCGGAACCGATTGCCAGCTGGCCGAGGCCGCCGGGCGTCGGCGTGTGGCTGTCCGAACCGAGGAGCGTCTTGCCGGGCGCGGCGAAGTTCTCCTTGTGGACGTTGTGACAGATGCCGTTACCGGGACGGCTGTAGTAGGCACCGAACGTGCCCGCTGCGGAGCGCAGGAAGCGGTGGTCGTCGGTGTTCTTGAAGTCGAACTGGTACGTCTGGTGGTCACAATACTGTGCGGCCAGTTCGGTCTGCACTTCGTCGAGGCCGAGGGCCTCGAACTGCAGCCAGACGAGCGTCCCCGTCGTGTCCTGTGTCAGCACCTGGTCGATCTCGATTCCGATTTCCTCCCCCGTCTCGAGGTCTCCCTCGACGAGGTGGTCATCGAGAATCTTTTCGGTAAGCGTCTGTCCCATAACGTCCGTCAATCTACTGCCCACGGATATAAATCCGGCGTGTTTGCACCTATATCGGGCCACTATCCGGCGATTTTGGCAATATTCGCGCGAAACAAACGTGGCGTTCTGACGCCGGCAACGGGGGAAGAGCGGACGATCGTCCAGTTGTTCGGGCGGAAAATCAGGCCAGCCGCGAGAACGCGAGGTTGCCGCTCGTACTCTCGATGTAGATCTCGACCACGTCGCCCTCGCTCGCGCCGGGGACGAAGATGGTGTATTCACCGCGGTGGGCGACACCGTCGCCCTTCCGACCGGTGTCGGTGATTTCGACGGTGTAGGTGCTTCCCTCCTCGACGTCGTCTTTCGTCTGCTGGGTTCGCGAGGAACTGCGACCCTTCTCGACGGGGCGGAACGCACCACAGGCATCACAGCGCAGCATCATCGTCCGGTCTTCCTGCACGAGTCGGGTGTCCGGCAGGCCACACTCACTACAGCGGACGTACTCCTCAGTGTAGTCCTCAACGGCGGCCTCGAAATCGCGTTCCGAGAAGTTACCGTTGTATCGGCCGACGCCGGCCTCCAGTTTCCCGGAGGTCGCAAGCGCCTGCTGGATGTATCGGTGGAGGTGGTCGGTGTCGCGAGCGAGGGCGTCCGCGACCGCATCGAGGTTCGTGAACCGCGTGAACGCACCGTCGGTCTGGGCCGCGGTGTCGGGAACCGAAAGCCGGTCGCCGCCGGACTGGATGTCCGGGACGGCGTCCAGCGCTCGGTCGAGGCTGGCTTCGTACTCCATACTTTATGGAGGAGATTGCGCCCTAAAGGGGTTCCGAGACACGGAGTGACGCGGTCGGGGAGAAACCGACTTGTCGCGGCCGTCCGTGGGGTGAGTATGCAGCCAACGACGCCACAGCAAGCCTGCTTTGAGGCCGGCATCAAATTCGGCAGCCTCTATCACCAGTTTGCGGGCACGCCGGTCTCGCCCGATAGCAGTGGAAGCCTCGAAACTGCAATCGAGGAGGCCATCGAGAACCAGCCGTTCTGTGAATCCGTCGACGTGGACATCCTCGACGACGAACTCGCCGCAGAGCTGGCCGAGCGCTCGGCAGACTACACCGAGCTGACGGGCCGGTTCATGGAGGTCGAACTCCGCGTCGACCACGAGGGCAGCCTCGTCGTCGCGTCGATGTCGATGGAAGGGGACTACCCACGGATGCGTATCGACCGAATCGAAGCATAAGCGCCACAGCGGCCGAGGCGAGGACGGCGCTTGAACCGTTGTACCGCATTCCCCGCCACGAGTTTTCACTTTCGCTTTCCGGCTTGTTTTTAACCGATAGCACGACGAACGAGCGTGCATGAGTCAGGCAACGCTCGACGACGAAGAACTGTTCGACGAGGCGGCAAGCGAGATGCGCGAGGACGTGGAGGCGAGCCTCGAAGAGGCAAAAGCCACGCTGCCGGAGGCCGACGCCATCTGGGAGGTCGAGGCTGACAACACCCTCGGCGTGCTCAACGCGCTGAAGGGCGCACTCGATACCGGGGACGCCGAAGAGCATCTCCGGGATGCGAAAAAGTGGTTCGCGATGGGGCAGAAGGCCGACGCCTTCGAGGACGCTGACGACCTCGAAGCCGAGATCGCCGAGGTCGAAGCCCTCCTCGACAGCATCGTCGAGGCCCACGAGCAGGTGGGCGAACTCACCGCGACGATTCCGGAACTCCGCGGTGCGCTCGAAGACGCCCACGCGGAAGGCGACGAGGAGTGATCAGACCGCCCGCGTTTCGACCGCATCGAGCAGTTCCGCCAGTGCCGCTGCGGCTTCGTCTAACAGTTCTTCGCCGAGCGCCGCATCGCCGTCGCGTGGATCGCCCACGACGCCGCTGTCGGTGAACTCAGAGGAGTCGTACGCGAGGTTCGTTCCATGGAGCCACTCACCCCAGCTGTCGGCGGCACCCTCCGCGGCTTCCTCCGTCCGGTCTTCATGTACCAGTTCGGGGCGGAGATGCCGGATGAATGAGGTTTCTGAGGGGCCGCCGTGACCGAGTTCCTCCACCGCGACAGCGTCGAACCACGTGTACGGGACGGCGTATACGTCGCCATCGCGGCTGAGGCGGCCGCAGAGTTCTCGCAGGGCGTCGACGTTGCCGCCGTGCCCGTTCGCGACGACGACCCGGTCGAAGCCGTGGTGGGCCAGGCTCTCTATCGTCTCGCGTACGTACGAACGGAAGGTGTCCTCCGAGACCCACAACGTGCCGTCGAAATCGCGGTGCTCCTCGGCGACACCGACGGGGATGGTCGGCCCGACGACGGCCTCGCCATCGAACGCCTCGCCGTAGCGGTCGACGCCCGCCGACGCGATGGCCTCTGCGGTCATGAAATCGACGCCGAGCGGTGCGTGTGGGCCGTGCTGTTCGGTGCTTCCGACGGGGAGCACCGCGAGGTCGGTGTCGGCATCGCGGGCGTCAGTCCACGTCGACTCGGGGAGTTGCATACGCGAGAAGAGACAGCGCTCCCGCTTGTAAGCGGTGGTCACGCGAAGAGAGAAAGCGTACGAAACGCCCGCCTTACGCGATGAGGAGATCCTCGCCGCGCTCGATGCGAATGGTACACGGCGGGGAGATCTTGTTGTACGCACGGCGGAAGGCGTCCTTGGCGGCCGCGGCGTCCTCGGGGTGACACCAGATGGTGAAGAGGCGCTCGCCCTGTTGGATGCGGGCGGCCGTGCCGACGATCTTCCCGAACGCCTGGCGCATCCCATCGGAGACACGGTCGGCACCGGCACCGGTCGCCTGCTTGTTCTCTCGGATGACCTGGTGGGGGAACTTCCGGAGGATCATCTTGTAATCGCCCTCCTCGCCGAGTTCCTTCAGCATCCGGCGGTTCGCGGAGAGGCGCGAGGCCTCGAGCGAGCCGTGCCGAATCTGGACTTCCTCGTCCAGGATGAGGCTGATCTGTACCTCGTAATCCTCGGGGTCGGCTTCGAGGTTGCCCATCTTGTACTGGGCGACCTTCGAGCCGGGAATCCCGGTGATGTACTCCCGTCGAGTGTACGAGGGCTTGTCGATGTTCCTGTACATCGAGGCGGGCTTGTCACTCATAGTACGTCGAATGAGGTCGAGTCTGCGGATAAAGCCTTCGAAGCGCGGTGTTGATGCGACGGAGTGGCGTGGAGAGAACGAAGACGACGGGCGAGAGAACGGGCGTTCGTCAGCCGCGGTGGGGCAGAAGCGCCAGCCCGGCAACGAGGAAGCCGGAACCGAGACTGAACAGGATGACGAACAGCAGGCCGCTCATCCGCTCCTGGAAGTATTCGCGGTTTTCGAGCGTCTGCTCGTAACCCTCGATGTCCGTCGACAGGCGCACGGTATCGTCGTCGACGAACGTGACGACGTATTCGGTGCCGCCGAGCGTGATGCGGTCGCCCTCCTCGAGACCGATCGACTGTTCGGTTTCCTGCTCCCAGGTCAGCGTCGCCGCACTCGAGGTGACGTTGTCGACTGCCTTCGTGGTGTCCTCGTGGTCGATTTGGTCACCTTCGGAGAACGTCTCGCGGTTCGGCTCGGGGAGATACTCCTCAAGCGGTTCGGTCGAGCCGTTCTTGTACCGAACGAACTCCGTGCCGTCGTCGCTCGTGTAGGTGGTGTTGTCGACCTCGGGGTCGTTCTGCAGGATCGTCTCGACGTCGAACTCCTGGGCGAGTGTGAACGTCTCGGGGTCGTCAGCGGGCTCGATAGAGACGTTGTACGAGCCGTTCCGATACTCGACGACGGAGTTGTTCTGGAAGGTGGTCTGCTGTGAGACGGTCTGGGTGTAGGTCAGCTCACCCTCACGTTCTTCGAACTCCGACACCGTGTAGGTGATACCGTCGACCTCGAACGTATCACCGGCCTCGTAGGTTTCACCGTCGATGTTCATCGTCGGTTCCTCTGCGACCGCCATCACCGAGTAGGCGCTGGCAGCCATGACGAGGAAGAAGGCGAAGTAGATCGCCGCCCATCGTCGTTGCATACGCGGAGGGATGAAAGCCCGGCGTATAGGCGTTACTAACTTCGTGGAATCATCCACCGGGAGCGCGCCGCGCATACATGGTAGTTAACTACTGCCCCAGATGGTAGAAAATATGCGAATTCTGTTAACCCATTATAAAAACCACCCCGTATTGCCAGCAGAGAATATACACTGACAGTTAACATTGCAAAATCCGTATGAGCAAGGAGACGCAGACGAACCTGCCGCTACGAAGAGGCGTGCTTGTCGTTGCAGCAGTCATTAGCATCGCATTCCTGTGTAGCATCGCAGTAAGTCCCGCAGCAGCGAACCACGGTTCCGACAAGAGTAACTATACAATCGTCCTCCCGGACAAAACCGACAATCTCCCGGGTGACCAGAACCCCCAGAACGCCAGCATCACCACGTTCGCGGCCTCCTCAGCTGGCTTCAAAGAGAAGGCCCCGAACGGCTTCGAGAAGCTGACGTACCTCGAAACGGGGAACCAAGAAATCATCTACGGGAACTGCGACAGCCCGAACACAGCCGTGTTCGGCGTCGACCGCGGGAACAACAACTCCGGAACGCAGGTCGACACCGACCTACTCCAGCACATGAAGGAGTCCCGGTTCCTGGAGCACAAAATCGAGATCGACTTCTACAATGAGAGCGACTTCGGCGGTGACCCCACCTACCTCAATCCCGAGGACGCAATCGTCGCCAAGCAGGGTGCCGGTTCGCAGGGGGGCCCATGTTTCACGATGCCGACCGAACCCGGTTGGTACCAAGTGCAGGGAATGATTCGCGGCGTCACGACGAGCGGTGAGGAAGTCGAGATCTTCTCGAAGTCCCATTACATCCCAATCTGTGAGGGCTGTCACGACAACGCGACGGCCTACGAGAAGCTCGGCCCGCCGCCGTCACAGCAGAGCAGCACGGACGACGGTTCGACCGACGAGTCGACGAGCGACTCCACGCCCACGTCGACCGCGACGGCGACGGCAACCGCCACGCCGACGCCCGAATCGGTCGACGGTGGCAACGAGGGCACCGCCACACCGACGCCCACGCCTGAGCAGGAATCCGGCAGCGACGAGGACGGTGGCAAGGAGGCCGATACGGAAACGCCGACACCGGAATCGTCCGGCGGCGGCGCGTCCAATGCAACGCCGACGCCCGGCTCCGGCCCCGGCTTCGGGCCACTCGTCGCACTGCTCGCGCTGCTCGCGAGCGCATTCCTCGTCCGGCGACGATAACGGCTCGCGGCGACGGCTGCATTCATCATCGATGCTCGTGTTCGAATGCACGGTATAAATAGCCTCGAATGGGTAGCAACACTGTTAGCATGATACTGGGTGCTCGTGCATTCGATGAAGCCGAAGAAAGCGAACGTGACACTCGGAGCCACACTTCTCGTGGTGGGGATAGTTGCAAGCGTCGCGCTTCTGGGCACAGCCGTGTCGCCCGTCGCGGCCGATAAGCACACAAAGGAGGCAGCCGGCGACTATACGGACTCCGCGAACTACACCGTGAACTTCCTGTTCACGACGGATCATTACCCGGGTGACCAAAACGAGGAGAACGGCAGCATCCAGTATTTCGCCGGCGGCGCGGAAGCCTTCCAGAAAGTCGACGCCGAGGAAGGTGCTTTCATCGACTACGTTATCGTCGACGCCTCGTGGATTGATTACTCCGCCTGCGACGTCGATAACACCGCGGTATTCGGCATCGACCGCGGGAACAACAACTCCGGAA
>NZ_JBLGBY010000071.1:0-8845 GCF_047616845.1 Natronomonas sp.
TTAGCTGCTCGGTTTTCAGCCCTTTACCGGCTATATCGCATGACACTGTCTGACAAGGATTTATATACGAGGGGTGCTGACTCCTTGGTATGGTGAACCAACACACGCCATACGACTACGGAGACGCAGAGACCGAAGCGATCGGTGACGACCCGGCACACGAACGACAACACGGTCTGGACACGGTCATCGTCGACGGGGCGGCGATGAGCTACAGAAGTTACGCGAGCGAAGAACCGGAGTGATACCGTCGGGCCGACGTGAAACGCGTCGGCCTCGGGTCGGTCGATGCCAACGGCCGCCCCGACTCGTCGCGGTTTTCTATTGGTTCGTAACGCTTTGATTCGACCCTTCTGTCGCAACTCCGCTGCCATGGTATAAGTCACCACGCCTCGAATAGCCCGATATGGAGTACGCCGACTTCCTCGATGAGTCCTACGACCCCCGCGACGACGACCTCGTCTGTACGTTCCGGCTCGACCCCAGCGAGGGACTGTCCGTCGAAGCCGCCGCGAGCCGCGTGGCCTCGGAGAGTTCGAACGGGACGTGGGCCGCCCTCTCGCCCGAGTCCGACGTGCGGCAGTATTCGGCGACCGCCTGCGACATCGGCGAAGCCAGCGACCACGGCATCGAGGTAACCGTGGCATATCCCGAGTCGCTGTTCGAGGACGGCAGCCTCCCACAGGTGTTGTCCTGCATCGCCGGCAACATCATGGGAATGAAAGCGGTCGACACCATCCGACTGCTCGATTGTGAGTGGCCGGAAGGTCTCGCTAACTCGTTCCCCGGCCCGCAGTACGGTTCCGACGTGCGAACCGAACTGCTCGATGCCGGCGACAGGCCGCCACTTGCGACGGTGCCGAAGCCGAAGGTCGGCCTCTCGAGCGACGAGCACGCGGCGGTCGGCTACGACGCGTGGGTCGGCGGCGTCGACCTGCTGAAGGATGACGAGAACCTCACCGACCAGTCGTTCAACCCCTTCGAGCGCCGCGTTACGGCGTCGCTCGACGCCCGTGACCGCGCCGAAGAACAGACCGGCGAGCGGAAAGATTATCTCGTCAATATCACCGCCGAAACCGACGAGATGGTGCGTCGGGCCGAGTACGTCGCCGACCACGGCGGGTCGTTCGTCATGGTCGATATCATCACCTGCGGGTGGAGCAGCCTCCAGACCGTCCGCAGGCGGACGGACGATCTCGACCTCGCGATTCACGCCCACCGGGCGATGCATGCGGCCTTCGACCGCCTGCCACAGCACGGCGTCTCGATGCGCTGTCTGGCCCAGTTCGCCCGCCTGGCCGGGGTCGACCATATCCACACCGGGACGGCCGGGCTCGGCAAACTCGAAAACGAGGATACGGCCGGCATCAACGAGTGGCTCCAGGCCGATTTTTACGGCCACAACGACGTGTTGCCGGTCGCCTCCGGCGGCCTGCATCCGGGCATCGTCGACCAGCTCCTCGATGCGCTCGGAACGAACGTGCTGGTGCAGGCCGGCGGCGGAATCCACGGCCATCCCGACGGCACCGAAGCCGGCGCCAGGGCGCTTCGGGCGGCCGTCGAAGCCTCCGTCGAGGGGGAGTCGCTGGAATCACGCGCCGAAAGCGAGCCGGCACTGGCGACGGCGATGGAGAAGTGGGGAACCGAGTCGCCGCGGTGATTACTGGAAGCCGCGGCCGACGTCGCTCTCTTCGATGAGGTCGTCGAGTTCCTTCGTCAGGAGGTCGTCGGCTTCCTCGAACGTCTCCGAGAGGTCGTCCAGCCGATCCGGGCGGTCGTACATGTCGTGTTCCATCGGCCCGAAGGCGGGGCTGTCCAGTGCTTCCATCACGTCCTCGAAGAGCGCGTCGCCGGTCGTCGGTGCGTCAGAATGCGTCTCGAGAACGGTCTCGAGTTCCTTGGCGCGTTCCTTCGCTTCGTCCTCGTCTTCGATGCCCTGATTGACGCCGAACCGACCGCCTGTGTCCTGGTCGGGGAACAGTGGGTCGAGTTCGTCGTCTATCGACCGGGCGACCTGAGCGCCGACGCCCTGCACTTCGAAGGGGTTCTTCGCGTACGTTTTGAGCTGGTAGACGCCGACGGAGGGGTGACCGAGGAACATGTCCTCGCCGACACCACTGCGGCGGTCGCCGGCGAGTGCCCGCCACCCGCTCGATTCGGCGCCCGATTCGACGACGTCTTCGAGGATATCCTGCCAGTCGCGGACGCGCATATGTGAGTAACGGCGATGGATGGGAAAGAAGCTGTCGCTCCGGGCGATTACCCGCCGGCCACAGTAAGCGTTTTCAGCGCCCGTTGCCTCCCTCGGGTGTGAACATTCGCGGCCCCATCGTCGAGGCTCGTGCCCCCCGAACCGTCGAGACGAGTCGCGGCACGTCCGAACTCGCGGAGGTGCTGGTACGCCCGGAGCGTGGGGCCAGAGAGCCCGTTCAGGTGACGCTGTGGGGCAAGTGGACGGAGACCGCAGAGGTGCTGGAAGAGGGAATGGAACTGCTCGTCACCGACGCCGAAGCGCGGGAGTTCCGCGGCGAGACGCAGTATTCGACGACGGGGGATTCAGCGGTCGTCGTCGAGCCGGAGTTCCTCGTCGACGTGACCGATATTCGCGGCTGGGTACAGTGTCCGCGTATCTACTATCTGAACAAGCTTACCGGGATTCCGCTGAAATACCCGGTCGTGAAGGGGACGGTCGTCCACGAGGTGTTCGGCGACCTGCTTCGCGGTCGCGACCTGGACGACAGCATCGACGAGCGAGTCGCCGAGGCAGCCCTGGACATCGGCCTACTGGGCGAGACGGCTGACTCGGTGGCCGACGATATCCGAGAGAACGCCGCCGCCATCCAGGGGTGGCTCCAGCAGGGCACCTTCGGCGAGGATTCGTGGCGCTCCGAGCAGACGCTCATCTCCGAGCAGTTCGGCATCAAGGGCCGCGCCGACGCTGTTCGACGGGGAATGCCCGTCGAACTGAAAACGGGGAAGAACCTGAAGCGCGACCCACGATTCCAGGACAAGGTGCAGGCGGCCTGCTACGCGCTGCTCCTGTCCGATAACATCGCCGAAGCCCCAGACACCGGAACACTGCTGTATACGAAAAACACTGCACTCGACCGCAGCGAGGAGTCCGGCGACCTCTCGCCGGCCAAGGAGTTCGGTATCGGTTCGGGCTTCCTGCAGTTCGTCCTCCGGCAGCGCAACGAAATCGCCGCCGCGGAGTTCGACCTGACCGTTCCGACGGGCTACGAGGCCGACGCGAAATGCGAGTACTGCTTTGAGCAGGACACCTGCATGGTCGTCGCCGGTCGCCTCGACCAGGAATCGAAAGCCGGCCAAATCGGCGACCCATTGCCCGCAGTGGAACAGGATTACTTCGAGCGGTTCTACCGCGCTATCGAGGCGGAGCGCCGGAAGGTACACGACGAGTACCGAAAGCTCTGGGAGCAGACGGCCGAGGGGCGGGCCGACGACGACCGGGCGCTCATCGGCCTCGAACCCCTCGGCCGTGAGCCGGTCTCGGGCGGTCGGTGGCGCCTGCGTGCGAAGCGTACCTCCGACGCCGTCTCGAAGATTCGAGAGGGCGACCGCGTCCTCGCGAGTGACGGCCACCCGACCCGCGGCACGGCCGAACTCGCGACGGTCGAGCAGTTGGACGACGAGATCGTCGTCACGGCCGACGAGCCGTTCGACCTCCGGCGGCTCGACGTGTACCCTTCCGAAATCGGCGTCGACCGACAGCTCTCGGCGCTGCACGACGCCATCCTCCGTGGCGCCTCCGACCGCAAGGACGTCCTTTTCGAGCGGCGAGCCCCGACGTTCTCCGGCGAGCGCAGAACGTACATCGACAACAATGAGGCCCAAGACGAGGCGGTCAACAAGGCAGTCAGGGCGGACGATTTCGCTCTGGTGCATGGCCCGCCCGGAACCGGGAAGACGTACACGCTCGCTCGAACCGTCCGCGCGCTCGTCGACCGCGGCGAACGCGTCTTGTTGTCGGCGTTCACGAACCGCGCCGTCGACAACGCCATCGAGGCGCTCGAAGAACAGGGATTCACGGACATCGTCCGCTGGGGGTCGGAGAACGGCGTCCGCGACGACATGCAGAAATATCGTATGGAGCGCTCCGGCGATCCCCGCGAGCGTGCGGCCACGCTGCAGGACGCACAGGTCGTCGCCGCCACGACGGCCGCCTGCGGCTCTCGTGCGCTCAAACAACAGCAGTTCGACGTGGCCGTCGTCGATGAAGCCGGGCAGTTGACCGAACCGGGGACGTTCCTCGCAGCGAACCTCGCAGACCGATTCGTGCTCGTTGGCGACCACGAACAGTTGCCGCCGGTCGTGCGGGCAGAGGGCGACAACCCTCTCAAGGGGTCGCTTTTCGAGCGCCTCATCGAGACCTATCCCGAAGCAGGCGTCATGCTCGACCGCCAGTATCGGATGAGCCAGCGCGTCCAGTATTTCTCCAGCCGCGAGTTCTACGATGGCCAGTTGCGCCCGGCGACGGGCGCAGTCGCCGCCCAGCGGCTCGACGATCTGCCCGGCGTCGACGCATCAGCACTCCCGCTCGAATTGCAAGATCCAGTCTCGTTCATCGACCCTGAAGGCGTCGCGACTGGGAACACGAACGTGCGCGAGGCCGACCGCGTGGCCGAAATCGTCCAGGCGTATCTCGATGCCGGCTTCGACCGCGAGGACATCGGCGTCATCGCTCCGTTCCGGGCGCAGGTCGCCGAAATCTCTCGGCGGCTCCCCGATGTGGCGGTCGATACGGTCGATAGATTCCAGGGCTCCTCGAAGGAGGTCATCATCGTTTCCTTCGTCGCAACGGATGACTTGGGAAGTCCGATATTCGAGGATTATCGCCGGGTCAACGTCGCGCTGACGCGGGCGAAGAAGGCGCTCGTGCTCGTCGGCGACGCGGAGGCGCTTTCGACGGTGCCGTTCTACGAGCGGATGTTGGAGTGGACAGAAGGAAGCGAGCGGTAGCGAGGCTCCCTGGAAAGGCGGGAGGTGAGTACAGCGCGCCGGCGTGGCGGTTGGGGAGGCGGGTCGTTCGTGATAGTTGGGCATCCGCGCGGCCGCAGGGAGCGCGGTTCCCGGCGACGAACGAAGTGAGTCGCCGTAGCGCCGACTGACTAACGCTCAGCCGACCGAAGGGAGGTGAGCGGCTGGAAGGAGGCGCGCATATTTTCCCCAAGTTTTTGCCGAGAACCGGTGTCGCGCGCCGAACGGCGCGCGACCCGCGTTCTCGTGCAAAAAGTGGGTGTTCTAAAGGTGGTCGGCGTCGATCTCCATAATCTCCGCCGCCTCTGCCGGCGTCGCGGGCTCGCGGCCGACGTTCTCGGTGAGTTCGGCGGCCTTTGCGACGAGTTCGCCGTTCGTCGCCATCTCGCCGTTCGGGAGATAGAAGTTGTCTTCGAGGCCGACACGGATGTTACCGCCCATCGAGAGTGCGCCGGCAGCGAGCTGCCACTGGCCTTCGGAGATGCCGATGACCTGCCAGTTCGCGTCGTCGGGGAGCTGTCGCACCTGGTGGGCGAGGTTCTCTATCGTCGGCGGGATGCCGCCGAGCACCCCCATGACCAGCGAGAAGTTGATGGGTGATTCGAGATCGCCTGACTTGATGAACGGGCGGATGTTGCCGATGTGGCCGGTGTCGAAACACTCCAGTTCGGGCTTGACGCCGCTTCCGTTCATAGCCTGCAGGAACTCACGGATCTCGTTGAACGGGTTCTCGAACACCATATCGAAGACGAAGTCGTCGCGGTTCTCGCTGTACTTCGCGTAGTTCATCGAACCCATGTTCAGCGCGGCGATATCCGGCTGGACGCCTTCGACGTACTGGACGCGGGTGTCGACTGGCTCGTGGAGCGCCCCCGTCGAGAAGTTGATGAGGATATCCGTGCGCTCGCGCACTTCGTCGTAGATTTCCTGATAGACCTCCTCATCGAAGGTGGGCGAGCCGTTCTCCGTGCGGGCGTGGATATGTGCGACTGCAGCACCGTTCTCGCGCGCTTCGGCGGCGTCCTCGGCGATTTCCTCCGGCGTGTAGGGAATGTGCTCACACTGGTCGCGGGTCGTGAGGGCGCCGGTAAGCGCGGCGCTGATGACTGCTTTATCGGGGTCGTTGCCTTTGATGGATTCTTGGTCGAGTGTCATGGTTGTGATGTCCGCTTGGTTGGCTGGCTATTCGTCATCGGGTCGGCCTCTCCAGTCGGGCTCGGAGTCCGTGAGGAAGGCGTTGAACCCCTCCTCGGCGTCGTCGCTCATCGCAAGCATTGTGACCATCTCGCGCATGTAATCGAGGGCCTCGTTGAACCCCATCTCGCGCTGATTGTAGAAGGACTCCTTGCCGAGTTTGATCATGAACGAGGAGGGCGTCACGAGGTCGTCGACGAGCGATTCGAGTTCCGTCTCGAACTCCTCGGCTGACACGATATCGGTGGTAAAGCCGATTTCGTGGGCCGTTTCGGCGTCGATATGTTCGCCCGTGAACAGCAGTTTGAGCGCCTGCTTTTCGTTGACCGTCCGCATGATGGGAACGAGCGCCTGTGCGGGGAAGATGCCGATGTCGACCTCCGGCGTTCCGAAGGTAGCCTCGTCACTGGCGACGATGACGTCACAGGCCGCGGCCAGGCCCATGCCGCCGGCGAGGCAGTAGCCCTCGACAGCGGCGACCGTCAAGGCGCCGGTGTCGATGGCCGTCTCGATGAGTTCCTTCATGCCGGCGAAGCCTTCGCGGTAGGCCTTCGAGCCGTGGCCGACGGCGCCCGCCATCGATTTGATGTCGCCGCCAGCACAGAACGTGCCGCCGGCGCCGCGAATGACGACGACGCGGGCGTCGCCTTTGTCGGCGAACTCGAACACGTCGAGCAAACCGTTGATGACGTTCTCGTTCAGGGCGTTGCGGTCTTCTGGGCGGTCGATCGTCGCTCGTACGACGAGGGCATCGTCATCGACCGATACGGCCAGATCGTCGTTGGAGAGTTCCTCGCTCGTGACCATCCTGTCGAACGAATATGGTGGCGTTCCTATCATGATTTCGGATAGTCGGAAACGAACAATTAGTTTACCCGTGAAACTCGAAATCAGAGTTGAACGGGCGTGATGCGGGATGTGGCTTTATGCAATGGTGTCGCAAACCACCAGAACATGTCCACCGACCCGATACAGTATGCCGACTACGACGAGGGGCGGAACTGCAACTACTGGGCACTCGACCGGACGCTGCAGTTCGAGGCGCGGCGTATCTACCCCGACGACGAGTTCGAGTGGGCCGAGGACGTCCTCTCGGAATTCGGCGAGGTGCTCGGCCACCGGATGGCCGACACCGCCGACCGCATCGACACGGAAGGCCACGAACTGAAATCGTTCGACAAGTACGGCGACCGACTGAACGAGGTCGAGTATCACCCGCTCATCCACGAACAGGAGGCAATCGCCTACGAGCAGTTCGGTCTCACACACGACGCCTTTCACGCGCCGCCGGGCCGGGACGAGCCGGTCGGGTTGAGCCACACCCTGATGATGCAGGCGCTGCTGTCGTACGTCGACGGCGGCTTCTGCTGTCCCGTCTCGATGACGACGGGCGCCGCGATCGTCCTCGATACGTTCGATGACGGCGACCTGACGGAATACTTCGAGGGCCTGACTGCACGCGACCTCGACGACCACATCGAGGGGGCGATGTTCCTCACCGAAGAGCAGGGTGGCTCCGATGTCGGTGCGAACGAAGTGCGTGCGGAACCCCAGGATGACGGGACTTACCGACTCTACGGCGAGAAGTGGTTCTGCTCCAATATCGACGCCGAAGGCGCGCTCGCGCTCGCCCGGACGTCAGACGCCCCCGACGGCGTCGAGGGGTTGTCCCTGTTTCTCGTTCCGCGAACCAAGCCCGACGGCGAGGTCAACGAGTCGCATTTCCGCCGCCTGAAGGACAAACTCGGCACCATCTCCGTGCCGACCGGCGAAATCGAGTTCGAAGGCGCCGAGGCGTACCTCGTCGGCGACGAGCAGGAGGGGTTCAAATACATGGCTGAGATGATGAACTTCGAGCGCCTGACGAACGCGACGGGCGCAATCGGCATCATGGGCCGGGCGCTGCTTGAGGCGAAGGTGCGGGCCGCCCAGCGGGAGGCGTTCGGCAACCCCATCGACGAGTATCCGCTGATGCGACGCGACCTCGTGGACATGGCTGTCGATTACGAGGCTGCGGCCGCCTTCTCCTTCGAGGGCGCCCGCCTACTCGACGAACGTGAGCAGGTCGGCGACGACTCGGACGCCTACAAACTGATGCGGCTGTTCATCCCCGTCGCCAAATACAAGACAGGTCGGATGGCCGTCGAGACGACCTCCTACGCGATGGAGGTGCTGGGCGGGAACGGTTACGTCCGCGAGCACACGACGGAGCGACTCCTCCGTGACGCCCAGGTGCTTCCTATCTGGGAGGGGCCATCGAACATCCTCGCACTCGACGCGTTACGCGCGCTCAACCACGAGAACGCCCACGAGGCGCTGCTTCCGTACGTCCAGGAGAAACTCGCCGCGGTCGAGCACCCACTGCTTGAATCGCTCGCTGAATCGACCGAATCGCGCTTCCAGGAACTCCAGACGGCGCTGGGGACGCTTGCGACCGAGGACGGCGACTACGCACAGTATCACGCAAAGCGACTTTCCGACCTCATCTTCGACGTTGTTACAGCCGCCCTGTTCCTCGAGGAGGCCCAGTGGCAGATCGACGAGGAGGGAAATGGCCGGAAAGCCCTCGTCGCCCAGCAGTTCATCAAAACGCGGTTCGGCGATGATGACGCCTACGGCGTCGCCTCAGGTGAGCGATTTGCGATGGAGGACG
>NZ_JBLGBY010000072.1:0-8117 GCF_047616845.1 Natronomonas sp.
TCCGTCGTGTTGCCGTCCGAGGTCTGCGTCGTATCCGTATCCGTCGTGTTGCCGTCCGAGGTCTGCGTCGTATCCGTATCCGTCGTGTTGCCGTCCGAGGTCTGCGCTGTATTGGTACCAACTGTCGTGTCGGTGGTGTCTCTCGGCGACCCTGTTCCGTCGGTATCGGCTGTGTCATCTATGTCGTCGAGGTCGACCCCGGTTTCGACGCGGCCGCGCGTCTCCACGGAGATGTTTGCGAGGAACTCCGACAGAGACGCCTTCCCCGTTCGCGGCTGGTCGATGCGGACGTCCGCCGTGTCAGGGTTGACACGGAAGGCCCCGAGTTCGTCATCGCTGTCCCGAACCTCTGTCGTGTAGGCGCCACCGCGGTGGACGTAGACGGCGTCGGGGCCGTCCATCGGGGCGTCGTAGATGCGGCCGCCGAAGTCGTCCTCGATTGCGAGGTTCTGCAGGTCTGCGTCCGTCCCCTCGGCGTCGACTTCGAGTTTGACAGCCTCGCCTGCGGCGGGAACTGCGATTTCACCATCGACGCCGGCCAGATCGGGCTCCGGCGTCTCCGTGACCGTCACCTGCTCGCTGTGGGGTGCAAGACCGGCGCCGTTGACCGTCATGCGGTGGTCTCCCTCCGGCATGTCTTCGAGGACGGCGACGCCCGCGAACGTCGGCACGGCTTCGGGGTCGCTTTCGACCAGACAGACCGCCTCGACTGAAGACTCGGTCGTCGTCACACCCTCGTCTTCGGGCGCCTCCTCGTCGGGTTCGGTCTGTCGGACGGCGGCGATGAGACGGTTGACCGGTGTCGGCTCCGCGATGGCGTCGTAGCGGTCGGCAAGCGTCTGGCGGTGGGCCGGGTCAGTCACATCGCTTGCCGGGTCGTCGTAGCGGGGCTGTTCCCACGGGACGCCCGTCGTCGTGATGTGGCCCGCGGCGAGGTCTTCGCCGAACTCCGGAACGGTGAACTCGAAGCTCAACTGCGGCCCCGTGAACGCCGAGATGTGTTCGAGTTCGGCCGTCGATACGAGGTCGTAGGAGATGTCCATCCCAGCGTCAGCCTCGACGTCGGCTGCATCGAACGCGAAAATCTCGCCCGTCTCACGGGCCGGGAGGTGTTCGGGCGGCGAGGCGAGCTCCTCGTAGGAACTGACTGTGAGTTCGGCGGCGATGAGCGACTCCTGTTCGACCGACGGCAGTTTTTCGTGTTCGTGAATCGGCTCGCCGTCGAGTTCGGGGGCGACGTACGGCAGTCGGAATCCCTCGTCCCTCGGGAGGCCGTAGGCGGCCGGGAGTTCGAACTCGACGCCTTCGAGGACGTTGTTCGTGATGTCGGCGGTGATGTCCTCGAACGGCGACCGCGTGAAGCGGTCGGCGATCTCGTTGACCGAGAGGCCGCCGGAGTGGGAACCGAGCTCGGGTAATACGCGGAGACTGCCGGCCGTTTCGGGGTCGAGGAACTCGTTGTTCGGCACCTTCCGCGAGTGGGCGCTGCCGACGAACAGCTGTGGGTCACCGGACTCCGTGTCGACGAACACCTGCGTGAGTTCCCAGTCGTGCCAGTGGAAGTTCACGGAGAACTGGTCGAAAGCGGCGTACCACCAGTACTGGACGACCGCAAGCGGCGAGTCCTCGTATTCGAGCACTCGGTAGAAGACGGTCGGGTTCGGTGGGGCACCCTCTTCCTGGAACCGTTTCGAGTAGCCGTCGAACGCCAGAAAGCCGTCGACGATGGTTTCACCGTCGGCCTCGGTCTCGTAGGGTCGGGGGTCGGTCGGGAACCATTTCTCGTAGCTGTCGAAGTAGTACACCGGTGCGAACTGTTCGGCGAGTTCGCGGCTCTCCTCGTCGCTCATCTCGGTGGCGGCCGCGTCCGGCGCGCGGTCGAACGCACCCAGACCGTAGGCTCCCGCGACGCCGGCGGCGCCGACGCCGCCCGTAATTTTGAGCACGTCTCGCCGAGAGAGGGCTCCGAGTTCAACCATGTGATAGCTCGTCCGGCCGCCGCTCGGCCGGCCCGCATTGAATCGAGAGAACGCGTGGTGTCCGAATAGGCTTTGCGGCCGATGGCATCGAGAGGAACACGAACGCTCGGCCGGGAAGGACAGGGCTTTGCCGCCGCCATCCGAACGCCGGGTATGAGTAGTTTCGAGGGGTTCCGCTGTACGGACTGCGGAACGACGCATGCGACGAACGAGGTGGCGACCAGGTGTCCGAAGTGTGGCGGGACACTCGATGCGACGTACGACCACGGCGCTGTCGACCTGACGAGGGAGACGCTCGCCGACCGCTCGGGCGGTTGGAAAATCGAGGAACTGCTGCCAATCGTACCCGAGGGCATGGGCGAGGGTGCGACGCCGCTCATCGACGCCCCCCGACTCGCCGACGAACTCGGCGTCGGTCGCGTCCTTATCAAAAACGAGGCACACAACCCCACCGGCAGCGTCACAGACCGTGGGCAGGCGCTCGTCGCCGCAGCCGCCGCGGCTGCCGACGCCGACACCCTTGCGCTCCCGACGACGGGCGATGACGGCCAATCGGCAGCCGCCTACGCCGCCCGCGCTGGTCTGCTTTCGCGCGTGTTCGTCCCCAGCCGTGCGAACTTCATCAACAAGGCGATGATCAACGTCCACGGCGGCGATATGCGCGTCGTCGAGGGGCGCTTCGGCGACGCCCGCGAAGCCTACGAAACCGAACGCGAGGAACTCCCCGCCGCGGAAAACGAGGAGTGGTTCCCCGCCGGCGCCTTCGATTCGCCGTACCGCCACGAAGGGCTGAAACCCATCTACTACGAACTGGTCGAACAGATGGATTTCGAGCGGCCCGACGCCATCGTCGCGCCGGTGGGCCACGGCGAAACCGTCGCCGGGCTCTGGAAGGGCGCCCGGGAGTTCGACGACCTCGGCCTCGTCGACGGAACCCCCAGACTGTACGCTGCCCAGCCCGATGGCTGTGCCCCCATCGTCGACGCCATCGAAGCCGATACCGACCCCGAGCCGTGGGACGTTCCAGACACCGTCGTCGGCAGCCTCGAAATCCCCGACCCCGAGGGCGGCCTCCCTGCGGTCGAGGCCGTCCGCGCCAGCGGCGGCGCAGGCGTCGCCGTCGATGACCAAGACCTCCTCGACAGCGCCGCAACGGTCGCCCAACACGAGGGGCTGGAAATCAGCGTCGCCTGCGGCACCGCCGCTGCCGGCGCGTGGGAGCTGATGGAGGACGACGCGTTCAACGCCGACGACACCGTCGTTATTGTCAACACCGCTACTGGCAACAAGGACGCGGATATCGTTCGCAGTCGGCTGATGGGACGCGGGCTGTAATCACACCGCCCGCACGCGGGCACTATTTTATAAAATCGGTGCTGTGACCGTCCGAGACGACCAGTCTCGAGTACGGAAGTGGCGTTCAGTCGTCGCTCGCCACGTGGCCGGCCTGGTCGGTCGCGGCGTCCGGCGTCGCCGAGTCCGGCAGGGAGTTCCGGACATCGGCATCTTCTCGCTCGTCGATAATCTCGGCGTAGGCGTCGGGAAGCACCTTCACGAACCGCTCGCGCTCCTCCTCCCAGTTGTCGAGGATGTACTCGGCGCGGTCGGAGTCGGTGTAGGCGTAGTGGTTCTCGATGAGTCGGCGGAGCATCTGGCGGTCTTTCGCGTCCAGTTCCTGACTCGTCGAGACCATGCCGTAGTTGACCTTCTCCTCGAAGTCCCCCTCGCGGTCGAGGACGTACGCGACACCGCCGGACATCCCGGCGGCGAAGTTCTTGCCCGTCTCGCCGAGACAGGCCACGACGCCACCGGTCATGTACTCACAGCCGTGGTCGCCGACCGACTCGACGACGGTTTTGACACCGGAGTTTCGGACGGCGAATCGCTCGCCTGCCATGCCGTTGATGTACGCCTCACCCTGGGTCGCACCGTAGAGTGCGACGTTGCCGATGAGGATGTTCTTCTCGGGCTCGTAGGGTGCGTCGTTCGGGGTGTTGACGATGAGTTTGCCGCCAGAGAGGCCCTTGCCGACGTAGTCGTTGGCGGTGCCCGTCAGCTGCATCGTCACGCCGTCCTGCAGGAAGGCGCCGAAGCTCTGGCCAGCCGTGCCGCCGAAGTCGACGGTAATGGTGTCGTCGGCCATGCCCTCCGTGCCGTGTTTCTTCGAGATGCGGTTCGAAAGCGTCGCGCCGACGGCGCGGTGGACGGTCGAGATGTCCGAGTCGATGTATACCGGCTCGCCGCGTTCGAGGGCGGGTTCGGCCTCCTCGATGAGCTCCCAGTCGAGTGCCTCGTCGATTTCGTGCGTCTGGGGTTCGGTCTTGGTGCGCTGGTCGCCGGCGGGCTCGGCGAGAATGGCCGAGAGGTCGAGTTTCTTCGCCTTCTCCTGTTCGACATCATCGCGTTGCGTGAGGGTGTCGACGCGGCCGACCATCTCCTCGACGCTGGTGAAGCCAAGGTCGGCCATGATTTCGCGCAGTTCCTGGGCGATGAACGTCATGTAGTTGATGACGTGCTGTGGTTCGCCGGGGAAGCGCTGCCGGAGGTCTTCGTCCTGCGTTGCGACGCCGACCGGGCAGGTGTTCTCGTGGCACTGCCGGGCCATCACACAGCCGGAGGTGACGAGCGGCGCGGTGCCGAAGACGTACTCCTCGGCGCCGAGCAGGGCACCGATGGCGACGTCTTGGCCGGTTTTCATACCGCCGTCGACGGTGACCTTGATGCGCGAACGCAGGTCGGTCGACCGGAGCATCTGGTTGGCCTCAGCGAGCCCGAGTTCCCACGGCAGGCCCGCGTTCTTGATAGAGGTTTTCGGCGAGGCGCCGGTGCCACCAGAGTGGCCGGAGATGTGGACGACATCGGCGTTCGCCTTCGCGACACCGGCGGCGATGGTGCCGATTCCGGCTTCCGAGACCAGTTTGACGTTGATGTCGGCCTCGGGACTGGCCGCCTTGAGGTCGTGGATGAGCTGTTTGAGGTCTTCGATGGAGTAGATGTCGTGCAGCGGCGGCGGCGAGATGAGGCCGACACCCGGCGTGGAGTAGCGGACATGGGCGATCATCTCGTTGACCTTCCGACCCGGGAGATGGCCGCCCTCGCCGGGCTTTGAACCCTGGGCCATCTTGATCTGTATCTCGTCGGCGTTCGTCAGGTAATCGGACGTGACGCCGAAGCGGCCGGATGCGACCTGTTTGACGCTACATTCTTTCTCGGTGTTGAACCGCTCGGGCGGTTCGCCGCCCTCGCCGGTGTTGGATTTGGCGCCGAGGCGGTTCATCGCGATGGAGTTGTTCTCGTGGGCCTCCGGCGAGAGACTCCCGAGGCTCATCGCGGCCGTGGAGAACCGTTTAACGATGTCCTCGACGGGCTCGACATCCTCGATGGCGACGGGGTCGCGGTCGGAGTCGAAATCGAGCAGCCCGCGAAGGGTCTGGAGGTTCTCCGTCTGGTCGTTCATCAGTTCGGCGAACTCCTGATACTGGTCGTAATCACCCTGGCGGACTGCCTTCTGGAGTGCGCCGACGGATTCGGGGTTCCACTCGTGGAACATGCCCGACGAGCGGTGTTCGTACTCGCCTTGGCGTTCGAGGTCGGGGTCGTCGCCGAAGGCGACCTCGTAGCGCTTCCGGAGGTCGTCCTCGAGGTCGTCGATGTCGATGCCCTCCGTCCGCGCGGTGGTACCCTCGAAATATTCGGCGACGAAATCCGAATCGAGGCCGACGGCCTCGAAAATCTGGGCGCCCTGGTACGATTCGACCGTCGAGATGCCCATCTTCGCCATCGTCTTCAGGAGGCCGTCCTCGACGGCCTTGATGTAGGCGTCGATGGCCTTGCTCTGGTCGGCGCCGTCCGGGCCGGCGACGAGGTCGGTGATGGACTGGTAGGCGAGGTAAGGGTTGACTGCACCGGCGCCGTAGCCGATGCAGGTGGCGACGTGGTGGACAGCGCGGGGGTCGCCCGACTCCAACACCAGACCGATGTGGTTCCGGAGGCCGTTACGGACGAGGTGGTGGTGGATGCCACCCGTCGCAAGCAGCGCCGGAATCGGGATGGCGTCCTCGCCAGCCTTGCGGTCGGAGAGCACGATGAGGTCGTGTTCTCGGGCTGCCTGAGTCGCCTCCCGACGGGCGTCCTCAACGGCGGTTTCGAGGTCACTCTCAGGGTCGAACGTGATGTCGAGGACGTACGTCGAAAGGTCGCCATCGAGCTCTTTGATGCCAGCCGTCTCGGCGTCCGTCAAAACGGGTGAATCGAGGATGAGTTGGCGGGCGTGTTCGGGCGATTCGTCGAGAAGGTTCCGCTGGTATCCCAGCCGGGATTCAAGCGACGTGACGAGTTCCTCTCGGATGTAGTCCAGCGGCGGGTTCGTCACCTGTGCGAACAGCTGTTTGAAGTAGGTGAAAAGCGGGCGGTTGAACTGCGAAAGGACGGACAGCGGCGTGTCGTCACCCATCGACCCGACTGGGTCTTTCCCGTCGCGGGCCATCGGCTCGATGAGGTGGTTCATCTCGTCGTGGGTGTAGCCGTACATCGCCTGCTGGGAGCGAAGCGCGGGCACCCCACCATGAGGGAGCGCGTCGTCGGTGTCGGCGACGTCTCCGAGGGCGACCTGTTCGTCCTCGACCCACTCGGCGTATTTGTCGTCGACGAGCTCGTCGAAGATCTCGTCGTCGGGGATGACGCGGCCTTCCTCAGGGTCGGCGAGGAACAGCTGGCCGGGCTGGAGTCGGTCGCGGCGTTCGATTTCGCCGAAGTCGTGTTCGAGGGCGCCGGCCTCGCTGGCCATCACGAGCGTGTTGTCGCTGGTGACATCGTATCGGCAGGGTCGGAGGCCGTTGCGGTCGAGCACCGCACCGACGCGTTCGCCGTCAGTGGCGGCCACCAAGGCGGGGCCGTCCCACGGCTCGATGAGCGAGGCGTGGTAGTCGTACCATTCGCGTCGTTCCTCGGGAACGCGGTTCGCCTCGCCGCGCCAGGCCTCGGGGATGAGCATCCGAAGAGCGTGGGGCATCTCGCGACCGCCCTGCATGAGCAGTTCGAGAGCGTTGTCGACGGAGGCGGTGTCGGACTGCTCGGGGTCGTTGATGATGGGGCGGAGCGTGTCGATGTCGTCGCCGAAGGCGGGGTGTTCGAGGTCGTCCTCGCGGGCGCGCATCCAGTTGATGTTCCCCTGGATGGTGTTGAACTCGCCGTTGTGGATGATGTTGCGGTACGGGTGGGCGAGATGCCACGCGCCGAGCGTGTTCGTCGAGAAGCGCGCATGTACCATCGCAAAGACGGACTCCATCCGCTCGTCGGAGAGTTCGGGATAGTATTCGGGGAGCTGTTCGGCAGTCAGCAGACCCTTGTAGACGACCGTCTCACGGTCGAGTGAGCAGATGTAGAAGCGGCCGGAGCCGTCGGGGCGACGCTCCTCGATGGTGTTTTCGAGGTCGCGGCGGCCGACGTAGAGGGCGCGGTCGAAATCGTCGCTGTCCAGTTTCGAGCGGACGAAACACTGGACGACAGCGGGTTCGGAATCGACGGCAGTCTGTCCCAGCGAGGCGTTGTCCGTCGGGACTTCACGCCATGCGAAGACGTCGAGACCGTGGTCTGCGAGGACGTTCTCAACGATAGTCTGGAGGTGGGCGGCGGCCTCGGTGTCCTGCGGCATGAAAAGAGCGCCGACGGCGTACTCGCCGTTCTCGGGGAGGTCGTCGATTTCGTCGGCGAAGAACGTATGCGGCGTCTGGAGTATGATGCCGGCGCCGTCGCCGGTGTTCTCCTCGGCGCCGGTCGTTCCGCGGTGTTCGAGGTTTTCGAGGAGTTCGATACCGTCCGCGACCGTCTCGTGGGACGCGCCGCCGTCGAGATCCATGACGACGCCGACTCCACAGTTGGCGCGGTAGTCATCGGGGTCTGCGAGTCCGGCCGAACCCGCAGAAGAGTCGATTCGCTCAGGCATACTAACTCATCATGAGTACCCCAATAAGAGGCTTCCCCTCAAAGACTAATGGTGGGTTTACCCCATATAAGGACATATAATTATGAAGGAGTGTGGCTTTCTACCAGTGTTCTGCCACTGACGCCGCCGCTGTCCGTCGATGTCTGTCTCAGCGTGTACCATAGAACTAAGCAGCCGAATTGACGGGGCGTCCC
>NZ_JBLGBY010000073.1:0-8092 GCF_047616845.1 Natronomonas sp.
GTCGACCTTCCGAACTGTCATCGCCGTCGAGTTGGCGCCACAGACGGTAATCGCTTCGGCTTATACTGCCGGCTGTAACTACGTGAAGCGATCCCGTTGGAAAAACGGGGTTTTCGGACGGTCAGGGTCGAATATCGCGGGGTGATGTTGAAAGAATTACAGCCGGCAGTATTAGCTGACCGAGAAGCCGCCGTCGACGACGAGGCCGTGGCCCGTCACGAACGAGGCTTCGTCGCTCAAAAGGAACGCGATGGCGTCGGCAACCTCCTCGGGTTCACCGAGCCGCTTCAGCGGGTACTGCTGTTCGGTTCGCTCCTTGGCCTTCTCGGGGTCGCTCTGGGAGTCGAAGAACTGGTCGCCGAGCGGCGTCTCGATGAAGCCCGGACAGACGGCGTTGGCGCGGACGCCTTTCGCCCCGGCTTCCGCGGCGACGGCGCGCGTGAAGTTCAGGACGGCCCCCTTCGTCAGCGAGTACACCGACTGCTTCGGCAGGCCGAGGAACGACGCCAGCGAGCCGACGTTGACGATGGCGCCCGACTCCTGCTCTTTGAGATGCGGCAGCGCGGCCTGACAGCCGTTCCAGACGCCACGGAGATTCACGTCCATGACGTAATCGAACATCGTGTCGGTGACGTCCTCGGTGTAGGCCGGCGGATGGCCGACACCGGCGTTGTTGACGACACAGTCCAGTCCGTATTCGTCGACGGTCGTCTCGATGACGGCGTCGAACTCGTCGGCTTCCGTCACGTCGAGTTCGTGGAAGACGGCTTCACCGCCCGCGTCCTCGACTGCTGCGACGGTTTCTTTCCCGCCGTCCTCGTTGATGTCTGTCGCGACAACGAACCCGCCTTCCTCGGCGACCTTCAGCGCGGTCGCGCGACCGATCCCCGACCCGGCGCCCGTGATGAACACCGTATTGTTTTCGAAACGCATAGTCGTACGATGGTAGCACTTTATATAAAGCCTCGCTAACGGGGTAATTTCCGCAAGGGGTTTCTCCCGGCGGTGCCCAGCGTTGGTATGCTCGACGTAGGCGCTGAAGCCCCCGACTTCGAACTGCAGAATCAGGACGGCGAGACGGTCAGTCTCTCCGAGTTCGACGGCCGTGTCGTCCTCTACTTCTACCCCCGTGCCGACACGCCCGGCTGCACGACGGAGGCCTGTGGCTTCCGGGACAACTGGGGTGAGTATCTCGGCCGCAACATCACCGTGCTCGGCGTCAGCGACGACCCCGTCTCCGACCTCGCCGATTTCGCCGCCGAGTACGAACTGCCCATTCAGTTGCTCTCTGACGAGGACGGCACGGTTGCCGCTGCGTACGACTCCTACGGTGAAAAGCAGATATCCGGCGACACCTTCGACGGCGTGTTCCGCAACACCTACCTCATCAATGACGGCGTCATCGAGGCCGTCTACGAGGGCGTCGACCCCGAAGGCCACGCCGAGGAGATCATCGCAGACCTGGAGTAAGGCCCCGTTTCCCGCTGCCGAACAGTTTTGTGGTAGTAGTTACCACACTCAACCATGCGCCGTTCACCAGCCACTCGTCGACGGTTCGTTCGCACCGCTGTGGCGGGGCTCACGACGGGGACGATGATCGCACTCGCCGGCTGTAGCGACCCGGATGGGGGCGAGGACGAGAATAACACCGATGGCGGCGTCTATCGGGTCGGCGATTCGGAGCCCTCAGAGGGCTCGGCACCTGGCCCGGCCTCCGGCGGCTGACGTGTCGACAACACGAGCGTCGAGAAATCGGTCTGGCTGATGTTGCCGTTGTCCAAGGCGTAGAGCCAGCCGGCGTGTACCTCCCACTCGCCGAGGAAGGTGCCGACGCCGTCGGTGCCGAACGCCCAGAAATGGAGGTCACGCGGCTCCCAGCCGGCCTCATGGGCGTCGACCAACTCGGTACAGACGTTGCCGATATCGTTCGTCGTCAGTCCCTCGGCGGCCGTCTCGTACTCGACGTGTACCGTCTCCTCCTCAAGTGCGTGCCGCTCGACGTAGACGCCGAGGCTCATCAGGTTCCGCTTCAGCCGGCCGACGATTTCCGGCGATTCCGACATACTCCTCCGTTCGGCGCGACGGAAAAGAACCTGCCGCCTACACCGGCTCTGGCGGCTCGTCCTGGAACGCCGCCACGGCCTCCCGGAACTCGTCCGGTACCCGCGTCGGCGCGCCAGACTCGTCGACGGCGACGTGGACAACCGTCCCCTCGACGAGCAGTTCGCCCGCGTCGTTGCGACACTCGTAGGCGAACTCGATGCTGGATTCCTTGATGGCCGTCACACGCATGGCGTTGTGCAGGGTGTCGCGGAACTCCGCCGGCTTGCGGTAGTTCAGCTCCAGATTGACGACGTGGACGTCCCAGCCGTGCTCCTCGATTTCGCTGTAGGGATAGCCGATGGCCTCCATGAACGCGGTGAACGTCTCGTCCTGGAAGGTGGCGTAGTTGCCGTAGAAGACGATGCCCTGGGCGTCCGTCTCCTCGAACCGCACGACGTTTTCGAAGACTTCGTGCATACCAACGCAACCGGACTACCGTGAGATAAAACTGCGCGCTGTGCGCCCGCTCAGAGATACGTATCCTGCATCGTCTCCTCCAGCAGGCCGTCGGGGTCGAGGACGATGTAGACGAGCACGAACGGTTCCGTCGAGTCGAGCACCCACACGGAGAAGGGCGGTTCGACCTCGTCGGGCTGGGCGGCCCGCGCGACGAGCGGCTCCAGCGGCTTGCCGCCGTCCCGGAACTCGGAGAAGAGGTCACGGCTACCGGGCTGGTCGGCGAAGGTGTAGACGACACCGTTGGCCTCGTTGTCGGTGTTGTACGTCACGCGGGCGTTCATCGCCTCGTTCTCGGCGCGGGCCGTCTCGAAACACGTCTTCGCGGCCTCGAAGATCGGCTCCTCGGTGCGGACGAATCGGAACGTCGTTTCGGTCTCGACGGTCGGCGACTCGACGACCGGGTCGCCTTCATCCCACGAGAGGTCGGCGTCGACGCGGTTGCCCACCTCCACGTCCGGGAGCGCCTCGCGAGGAACGTACGTCGGGTCGGCCGACTCGACGTCCAAGAGCAGCCACTCGTCGTCGCTCCGGCCGGGAAGCACGCGGAACGGGCCCTCCGTCCTCGGGGTCATAGCCACGCTAGACGGTGCGACCGCATTACTCCCACGATACCATCGCCCGGAGTTGCGCCCGCGAGAACAGCGACGTGGGTCTGTCCATGTGGACGGCGATTTCGCCCGCGAAGGCGCGCAGGCCGGCCCGCTGCACTGGCTTCGGCATCGAGTAGCCCGCCCGGACGAGTTTGCCGAGCGACTGGTCGCGTGACAGCTCCGACCGCCAGCCGCGTTCGTAGTCGTCAAGCGTGGCCGGCTGGCTCGGGTCGATCTCCCGCGCTGCGATGTCGGCGGCCCGCATCCCGTAGAGGATGCCGCCGCCGGTGAACGGCTTGGTCTGGGCGGCGGCGTCGCCGACGAGGAAACTCCGCTTGCCGACCGTCCGGTCGGGCGGGGCGATGGGAATCGCACCCGAGCACCGCTCGTCGAGGTCGACGTCGTACTCCGCACAGAGCGCACCGAAGCGGCCCGGTGCGTCGTCGCCCGGCGCGACCGCGAGGCCGTACTCGACGCCGGCGTCGCCCCGCGGGATGCGCCACGCGAAAAAGCGCGGCACCGTGAGGTGGACATCGACGAAATCCTGATGGTCGGGGTCGAACTCGAAACCGAGCACGCCGTGGAGCAGTTCCTCGGGCTCGGGGAGCCCGACCTCGTCTCGCACTCGCGAGCGCGGGCCGTCGGCGCCACAGACCATCCTCGCCTCGAACGTCTCGATGCCGTCGGGGCCGCGTGCGGTCACCTCGACCCGGCCCGGCAGTTCGGTGACGCCCGTGACGGTGTAGCCGTCCCGAACCTCGGCACCAGCCTCGCGGGCGCACTCGGCGAGCGTCTTGTCCAGCCCGACGCGGTCGATGGCGTTGGAGACGGGTTCGTCCTTGTAGAAGGGGTACGAACCGCTTTCGGCACCCCCCAGGTGGAACCGCGCACCGTAGATGTCGTTCTGGAACAAGTCGTGGCGGTCGTCGCGGTTCCTATCGTCACCGCTCGCTTCGAGGTTCCTCGCTTCGCTCGGAACCTCGCTCTCGCGGCTCTCCGCTCGCCCGTTCCGAGACCCTCCCTCCGGTCGGGTCTCGCCCGGCACGAACTCCCAGATGTCGAGGCTGACGTGCCCCGAACAGGCGAGCGGGCGGCCGATCTCGCCGGATTCGAGGACGAGCACGTCGCGGCCCCGCTCGGCGGCCGAGCGGGCGAACCGCGACCCGGCCGGGCCAGCACCAACCACGACGAAATCGTGCATGTACGACACAGGGGCGTCAGAAAGGAAATACTCTCCGCTCTGGCGGTTTCGGGTGGGCTACTCCTCGTCGTTGCCGATGACCCGGCCGACGCCGGGGAGGACGGTCGCGAACTTCGCCACCCAGCCGAGTTTGAACAGCCCGATCTGGGAGAGCACGCCGAGGACGAACAGGACGCCGAAAAGCGGCACCTCGATGCCGACGAGCGGCGTCGCCGCCAACGGGTCGAACAGGATTGGCTCCGGCGAGAACACCTCCCGTGCGGCGGTGAGGTTTGCGAGTGTCACCGACCCCGATGCCAGCGCTGCGCCGACGAAGGAGGTGATGAACATCAGCGCGAACTTCGTCAGCGTGAAGCCGAGGACGGCGCCGCCGATGCCCGCAAGCACCATCACGAGATAGCGAATCAGACCGCCTCCGGTGAAGATGGGCGTGATGACGTACAGGCCGATGTAGGCGCCGACGACGAACGCCGGTATCGAGGTGGCAAACGAGAGCGCGACGTACGACAGCGCCGCTCCGAGCAAGCCGCCGACGAGTACCGCCACGGCGAAGGCGACGATTCCTTGTGCACCGAACGCACCCAGAAGCGAGGGCGCGAGGACGTAGCCGCCGCCGGCGCCGATGAGGAAGCCGAGCAGCGCCACGGCGTAGATCGACAGCGCAGCGCCGAAGAACACCAACACGAGTCCGGCCAGCACCAATCCGATGTCTACCAGAGCCATGGACGGTACTCACCGACGAACGATATAAAAACAAGGGGGCGGACGACGGATCGAGGTGCGTTACTCGAAACTGCCGCGGCGGACGAGTTCGTCGAGCGGTTTGCGGTCGCTCGGCGCCTCACGCTCCTGCAGTTCCTCGGGCAGGCTCTCGGGCGGCGCGCGCTCGCCGATGGCGACCATCGCCTCGACATCGAACGCCTCGGGGATGTCGAGCGCTTCGCGGGCGCCCTCGTAATCGATGCCGGCCATCGCGTGCACCGCGAGACCGCGGCGGGTGCCTTCGAGGGCGAGGTTCTCCCACGCCGCGCCGGTGTCGAAGGAGTGCGTTCCGGCCGGCTCGCCGTTGTGGTCGAGCGTCGTCTTCGAGACGATGACGGCGAGGACGGCGGCGTCCTCGGCCCACGCGTTGCCCTCGGCGAGGAGGTCAGTGAACGTCTCCCACTCGTCGTCCTCGCGGGCGGCGTAGACGAACCGCCAGTGTTGGTTGTTGAACGCCGAGGGCGCCCAGCGGGCGGCCTCGAACAGGGGCCGGTACTCGGCTTCCGGAAGCGGGTCGCCGGTCATCGCGCGCGGCGACCAGCGATTGACGAAAAGCGGGTCAACCTCGTGGTCAGGGTCGCGGTGCTCCGCGACGTCCTCTCGAAGGTCGGATTCCGTATGGGGGGTCGTTTGTGCCATCACGAACGGTACGGGATTGCGACTTATGTAATATCCGTAACATAAGGGTAACTCGGTGACACCGGTGTCTCCGAATCGTGCTGACGCTCCGCACGCGGGGTCGAAAATACAAAACGGAACCGCGCCGTCAGTCGTCGCCTGCAGCCGGCGTCCGGCCGCCCCGGGGCCCTTCGAGGTCGACGGCGGGCAGGTGGTCACGGAGATAGCGACCCGTGTGGGAAGCTTCGTTCTCGGCGACAGCTTCGGGCGTGCCTGCGGCGACGAGGTCGCCGCCCTTTTCGCCGCCCTCGGGGCCGAGGTCGACGATGTGGTCGGCGTTCTTCACGAGATCGAGTTCGTGTTCGACGACGACGACCGTGTTGCCGTCGTCGGCGAGGCGGTGGAGCACCTCGATGAGTTTGCGCTCGTCGGCGCTGTGGAGGCCCGTGGTCGGCTCATCGAGCAGGTACAGCGTCTCGCCGCTGTCCTTCTTGCCGAGTTCCTCGGCGAGTTTGACGCGCTGGGCCTCGCCGCCCGACAGCGTCGTCGACGGCTGGCCGAGCCGCATGTAACCGAGGCCCACGTCCTTCAGAAGCTCGAGACGCCGGCGGATACCCGAGTGGCCCTCGAAGAAGTCGTAGGCCTCGTCGACCTCCATGTCGAGGACGTCCGAGATGGTCGCGTCCTTGTAGGTGACTTCGAGCGTCTCGTCGTTGTAGCGCAACCCCTCGCACTCCTCGCAGGGGACGTACACGTCCGACAGGAAGTTCATGTCGATTTTGACGGTGCCCTGGCCGCCACAGGACTCACAGCGGCCGCCCTTGACGTTGAACGAGAAGCGACCCTTCTTGTAGCCGCGCTGTTTCGAGAGCTTCGTCTCCGCGAACAGTTCCCGGATGTGGTCGAAGACGTTGGTGTACGTCGCGGGGTTCGAGCGCGGCGTCCGGCCGATGGGCGATTGGTCGATGAGCCGCACCGTCTCGACCTCGTCGATGCCCTCGATGTCGTCGTGGTCGCCCGGGAAGACGTCGGTGTCGTTCATCCGCCGCACGAGCCCCTTGTAGAGAATTTCGTGCAGCAGCGTCGATTTCCCGGAGCCGGAGACGCCCGTGATGGCGGTAAAGCAGCCCAGCGGGAACTCGACGTCGAGGTCACGGAGGTTGTGCTGGCGGGCGCCGCGGACGGTGAGATAGCCGTCCGCGTCGCGGCTCGCGGCTCCGCCGTCGCCGCTCGCTCGTTTCGAGCCCTCCCGCCGGTCGGGCTCGCGGCGCTCGTCGGGCACCGGAATCGACCGCCGGCCGGCGAGGTAATCGCCCGTAATCGAGCGGTCGGTGTCCATCACGTCCTCGACGTCGCCGTTGGCGACGACTTCGCCGCCGCGCTTGCCGGGGCCGGGGCCCATGTCGATGACGTTGTCGGCGCGCCACATCGTCTCCTCGTCGTGCTCGACGACGACGAGCGTGTTGCCCAAATCGCGCAGGCCTTCGAGCGTGTCCAGCAGTTTGTCGTTGTCCCGCTGATGGAGGCCGATGGACGGTTCGTCGAGGACGTACAGCACGCCGACGAGGCCGCTGCCGACCTGCGTTGCGAGGCGGATGCGCTGGCTCTCGCCGCCTGACAGCGTCGAGGCCTCGCGGTCGAGCGTGAGGTATTCGAGGCCGACCTCCTCCATGAAGCCGAGGCGGGCGCGAATCTCTTTGAGAATCTCCTCGGCGATTTTCCGCTCTCGGGCGTCAAGGTCGGCATCGAGGTTCTCGAAATGCTCGAGGGCATCGCCGATGGAGCGGCAATTGACATCCGTAATCGAGGTGCCGGCGACGAGCACCGCCCGCGATTCGGGCTTCAGGCGCGTCCCCTCACAGGCGGGACACGTCGTCGTCGCCATGTAGTCCTCGATGTGTTCGCGGGTACTGTCCGAATCCGTCTCGATGTACCGGCGGTCGAGGTTCGGGATGACGCCCTCAAACCGCTTTTCCTTCCGCCGGGTGCCGTTCTTCGTCTGTCGCTTGAACACGACCTCGCGGTCGGTGCCGTAGAGGAACTGCTGTTGCACCGACTCGTCGAGTTCCTCGAACGGCGTGTCGACGCTGACACCGAAATGCTCGGCCACGCTGTCGAGTCGCGTCCGGTAGTACGACCGATTGTAACTCCACGGCTCGAAGACGTTTTTAATCGGCTTCGAGGGGTCGGTGACGACGAGCGATTCGTCGACCTCCTTCGTCTCGCCGATGCCCTCACACTCCGGGCAGGCGCCGTGCGGGGAGTTGAACGAGAACGAGCGCGTCTCGATTTCCGGCAGGTCGATGCCGCAGTGGGTGCAGGCCAGTTCCTCGGAGAACTCTACGACGAGGCGGGCGTC
>NZ_JBLGBY010000074.1:0-7399 GCF_047616845.1 Natronomonas sp.
GGCGTGCCGTGCATATCCGACCCGCAGACGAACGCGACGTTCTGGCCGACACGCTCAAGCGCCCGCGAGTAGGCGTCGCCGCTGACGTACGTCCGCAGGTGGCCGACGTGGAGGTCGCCGTTGGCGTACGGCAACCCGCAGGTGACCACTGCGGGGGTCTCCGTCGGGAACTCTTCGTGCATACACGACCATGCGGGCCGTCGAGGGTAAAACACTCCCGCTATCGGGATTCCGAAGCCGCCACTGCGGCCAGCGAGGCCACCGCCGACGGCACGCTTCCGACGCCGAACCAGCCGTCGTCATCCCGGCGCAACACCAGCCCGGAGGTCGTGCCGGCGTACACGTTGCCGTCGTCAGCAGCCCACGAGAGAACGAACGCACCCGGTCCGCCCGCGTACTCGACGGGCCGAAGCGAGTCGCCGTCATCGTCGGACTCATACAGCGCGGCGTCGGTGTCGCTCGGGCTGCCCCACGTCGGTGGTGAGCCGGCCGTCGCCGCGGCGTACAGACGACCCTCGTGGGCGAACGCCTCCCGGAAGTAGCGGTTGCTGAGCGCCTCGTCGAGCCGCGTCCACGTCTGCCCGGCGTCGCGGGTGCGATAGAGGCCATTGCCCGTCGAGGCGACCCAGTGGTCGGTGTCCCGCACGAGGACGTGGTGGATGTCGTCGTGCACGCCGTCGTTTCGCTCCGTCCACGTCGCGCCGTCGTCCTCGCTGCGGTGGACGCCGCCGACTTCGATGCCGGCGACGAGCCGATCCGCCCCGACAGCGCCGAGACTCCGAACGTGGGCTTCGTTGCGGTGTCGCGGCGTGTGCCACGTTTCCCGTGATGGAAGCCGCTGAAGGCCCGCACGCTCCGTCCAGGAGTCGCCTCCATCCGTCGAGACGTACAGATGCGCGGGATGCGTGCCGGCGAAGAGCTGCTCGCCGACCGGGGCTTCGAGGACGGAATACACCTCCGACTGTGGCGTTTCGAGCCGTGTCCAGGAGTCGCCGCCATCGAGCGACCGATACAGTCCGCTCCGGGTCGCAGCGTAGACGCGTGGCCCGAACTGCCGGATGCGCATGACTCTGTCCGAGTCGAGCACCCGTGTTGCATCGTCGAACTCCCCCGGGCGGCCACGATAGACGCCCTGTCGCGTCCCACAGAGTACGTGCATGGCTGTCCGTGGCGTCGCCCGCGAAGTAAACGCTGGTGCCTACGCGAGCCGGTCGAGGTCGGTGAGGAACTCCTGTAGCATCGGCCGAGTGACGTGGGGCATACAGACGGCGCGCGCCTCGTCGGCCTCGGTTCGGGAGAGCCGCCACCCTTGTTCCCGGAGGTCGGTGACGAGGTCGTAGGAGAGATCCATCGCGACGATGGGGAGGGCGGGCGAAACGACGTCGAAGCCCCGCGATTCGACCTCGGCGGCCAGCCAGTCGGCGTTCGACTGCGACCGGCGATACTGAGCCTCGTAGCCGTCGGGCCACAGCTCCTCCATCGCGGCGACGGCGCTCGCGACGCCCGCACCGCTCCGAGTGCCCGTCAGCGTCACCTGCGAGGTCGATTCGAGATACGGCGTGTCGATGGCGAGTTCGTCGAGTAGCTCCGGACCGCGGGCCAGCAGGCCGCCCGCGGGAACTGCCGCCTGGCCCATCTTGTGGGGGTCGATGGTCATCGTGTCGATGTCGGCATCGTCGAACCCCCAGGCGTGCTCGGTGAACGGCAGGACGAACCCACCCCACGCGGCGTCGACGTGACAGAGCGCGCCGGCGTCATTCGCGAGGTCGGCGAGCGCCGGAATCGGGTCGACGCGACCGTACTCCGTCGTTCCCGCGATGCCGACGACGAGCACGGTGTCCTCGTCGATGAGTTCGGCGACACCATCGAGGTTCGCCCGGAAGTCCTCGAGCGGCGCGGTTCGGAGTTCGACGCCGAGGATGTCCGCGGCCTTGCGGAAGGAGAAATGTGCGGAGGCCGGCGCGACGAAGTTCGGCGTTCGGGTGTCGGCGCGGTTGCGGGCGATGCGAACCGCCTGAATGTTGGCTTCGGTACCACCCGAGGCGACGTAGCCTGCCGCATCCTGCAGGCCAGCGACCTGACCCAGCAGGTCGACAGCCCGGCGTTCCATCTTCGCGACCGTCTCGTAGGTGCCGGGGTCGCCCGGGTTCGTAGCGAGGAATCGCTCCGCCGCGTCGCGGGCCGCCGGATGCGGTTCCGTACACATCGACGAAAGGACGCGACTGAAATCCTGCGGTTCGGCCCGCTGCATACGTGCTGTCATTCGTGTCCGGCCCTTTAGCCGTTGTGTTCCCGCGGCTTTCGTCGTCTAGCCTTCGAGTTCATCGACCCACGAGGGTCGCTGGACGTCGGGGCTTTCGAAGCTCGTCACCGCGTAACTGAGGTCGTACGACGTCGACTCACCGTTGAGGTCGTAGTCCGCGCTCGCGGTGAACTCGTGGATTCGGCCCTGCGTGTCGACCACGAGCCGGGCCTCGTAGTTCCGAATCGACTCCGCGTCGCTGGGGAAGGCCTTCTCGCTCGTCGGCTGGCCAGTCGCCTCGAGCGTCACGAGCGTCGTCCCGTCGACTTCCGACCGGTCGACGACCTCGAACGGCGCCGTCAGCTGCGGTTCGAAGATGGCTACGCCCGAAAGCGCACGCGGCGGCGTCGGCTCGGACTGGCGGTACTGCGGGTCACCGCCGCTGATCTCGATGCGCTGGTATTCGACCGTCTCGTTGCCCCAGATGACGAACCGGGAGTTCGCGTCACCGCCGTTGATGAGCTGGAAGCGGTACTCGCCGGCGCCAGCGGTAACGTTGGTGCGTTGCTTGCGAGTGATGTTGGCGAGATTGCCGTTGATGAGCTGTGACTGGTTCAGCCTGACCTCGTGCGTGTAGCCCGACTCCGTGAGCGCGCTCGAATGTGCGTCGACGAGCGCTGACGAGTTGTTGAGTGCGCCGTCCTCGACGCCAGGCGGGGAGTCACCGGAAGTGCCGCCCGGCAGCGCAGAACAGCCCGACAGTATCAGCAGGAAACAAAGTGCGACCGTCGCGACGCCTCGTTGCATGTCCCCGTCTCAGCGTGCAACGAATAAAAAGTGCGTGATGCGCGGGTCGATTATCGAACCGAATCGAGGAGCAGCTTCTGCTCGACACGTTTGACCTCGTGTTGGACGTCACGCACTGCGTCGATGTTGGCCGAGATGGAGGAGACGCCCTCGTTGACGAGGAAGCGCACCATCTTCGGCTTCGAGCCGGCCTGGCCACAGATGCTCGTGTCGATGTCGTGCTCCCGGCAGGTCTCGATGGTCGTCGAGATGAGCGACAACACGGCCGGGTGGAGTTCGTCGAAGCGGTCGGCGACGTTCTCGTTGTTGCGGTCGACCGCGAGCGTGTACTGGGTGAGGTCGTTCGTGCCGAAGGAGGCGAAGTCGATGCCGACCTCGGCCATATCCTCGATGGTGAGCGCCGATGCTGGCGTCTCGATCATGACGCCCCACGTCCGCTTCGTGGGGTCGATGCCGGCCTCCTCCATCAGGTTCCGCGCCTGGACGACGTCTTCGGCGTCGTTGACCAGGGGGAACATGATCTCGACGTTGTCGTAGCCCATGTCGAACAGGCGGCAGAACGCCTCCAGTTCGTGTTTGAAAAGCTCCGGTCGGTCGAGCGAGCGGCGGATGCCCCGGTAGCCGAGCATCGGATTGTGCTCGTGGGGTTCGTCCTCGCCACCTTCCAGTTGCCGGAACTCGTCTGTCGGCGCATCGAGCGTGCGGACGCGGACAGGGCGGGGGTAGAACTCGTCGGCGACGCCGCGGACGCCGCTGACGATCTCGTCGATGTAGGCCTCCTCGCCGTGGTCTTCGATGTAGCGTTCGGGGGTCTTGTTCGTCGAGAGAATCATGTGCTCCATCCGGAGCAGGCCGACGCCGTCGGCGCCGGTCGCGGCGGCGCGCTCGGCCGCTTCGGGGATGGAGACGTTCACCTTCACTTCCGTCGCCGTCATCGGTTTGACGGGACTCTGGGGTCGAACGTCCTCGACGGCGTCGGTCTCCTCTTCGGGTTCCGTGGCGCCCTCGGTGACGGTGCCTTTGTCGCCGTCGATGGTGACGACCTGGCCGTCGCCGAGTACCTCGGTGCCGTTGCCGGCGCCGACGACTGCGGGTGCGCCGAGTTCGCGAGCGACGATGGCGGCGTGGCTGGTCATGCCGCCCTCGTCGGTGACAATGCCGCTTGCACGTTTCATCGCCGGCACCATATCCGGCGTGGTCATTTCGGTGATGATGATGTCACCTTCGCTGACCTTGTCGAGTTGGTCGAGTTTGCGGACGATACGAACAGGGCCGGAGGCAATGCCGGGTGAGGCGCCGAGCCCCTGCACCAGCACGTCGCCGTTGCCGTCGGTGGCGGCCTCCTCGACCGCCTCCTCGGAGATGGTGGTGATGGGGCGGGACTGCAGCATGTAGACGTCGCCGTCGCCGGACTGCGTCCGGCTGCTAGAGGGACTCTCACTATCGGCGATTGCCCACTCGATGTCCTGCGGTTCGTCGTAGTGGTCTTCCGCGCGCTCGCCGAGGTCGATGAGTTGGGCGATTTCGTCTTCGTCGAGTACCTGGGCCTCTCGTTTCGCTTCTTCGACGTCGCGCTCGACGGTTTCGCCGGTCGCCTCGTCTTTGACCATCTTCGTCTTCTTGTCGGCGATGGTCGCTTCAAGCACCTCGCCGGTCTCGCGGTCGACAACGTAGTTGTCGGGCGAGACGGAGCCGCTCACGACGGCCTCGCCGAGCCCCCATGCGGCCTCGATGATGATCTTCGGCTCGCCGGTCGAGGGGTGGGAGGTGAACATGACGCCGGATTTATCGGCGGCGACCATCGTCTGGACGACGACGGCGATGTCGACGATATCGTGTTCGAAGCCCTGCTCGTTGCGGTAGTAGATCGCACGCTGGGTGAAAAGCGACGCCCAGCAGCGCTTGACGCGGTCGATGAGGTCTTCGCGGGTGATATTGAGATACGTCTCCTGCTGGCCCGCAAAGGAGGCGTCGGGGAGGTCTTCGGCGGTCGCCGACGACCGGACGGCAACGAAGGCTTCCCCGTCGTCGAGGTCGTCGTAGGCAGCCAGAACCTCCTCACGAACCTCCTCGGGGAGTTCGGTGCCGAGGATGAGTTCCTTCGCGGTGGCTTCCGCCTCCGCCAGCGCGGCGGAGTCCTCCGAGTCGACGTCGACGGCCTCGAACAGCGCTTCGTCGATGCCGGTCTCCTCGATGAACGTTCGATAAGTTTGTGCGGTGACTACGAAACCGGGTGGAACGGGCAGCCCTGCGGCGGTCATCTCGCCGAGGGAGGCCCCTTTCCCGCCGACCAACCCCAGGTCGTCGGCGCCGATTTCGTCCAGCCAGAGTACAGCCATCTTGTGTGTGAACGAACCGGCAGGCCGATAAAGAAGGTTCCGAAGCGTGCGTCCGGCGTCAAGGGTTGTCAGAACCGATCGGAGCGAATCGACCGCCTGGCGCCACCTGGAAGGCGTTCGCTCCGTTTTCGACTCGTCGTCGGTGGCTCTCATCCCGCCTCACGCCTCGATGATATCGTCGTCTTCGAACTCCGGGACGACTATTGACCCGTCCATGGCCGTCACCGCCCGCCCGCCGACGGAGACGGGGTCGGCACGCGCCCGCACTCGGACGCGGCCCGGCCGGTCGATGAAGTGGCCCTGTTCGAACACTATCTCCTCGGGCAGTTCGCCGTCGAAGGCCTCGACCTCCCGCAGGTACGCGCCCACGGCGCCCGAGGCGGTGCCAGTGACGGGGTCTTCATCGACGCCCGCCGCGGGCGCGAACATCCGGCCGTGGAGCGTCGACTCCGCATCCAGCGCGTCGAACGTGAGCGCGTAGATGCCCGTCACGTCGAGTTCGTCCGTCAGCGCCGCGACGGCGCCCATGTCGGGGTCGAGCGCCGACACGCCCTTCAGGAAATTCACGGGAACGACGAGGAAGCCCAGCCCGGTCGAGGCGGTCGCAAGCGGTAGGTCTGCGCCGATGTCCCGAAGCGTCGCGGGGTCGGCACCGAGCGCGTCGGCAACCCGGTCGTAGTCGGCGTCCACGCGGTTCACGTCGGCGGTGTCCTGGGACATCCACACGGTTCCGTCATCGATGTCGATATCGAGAACACCGACGTTCGTCTCCAGGGTGTGCGTGCCGTCGTCGATGACGCCCTCTTCGGCGAGGAACGCGTGGCTCGCGATGGTCGCGTGGCCACACAGCTCGACCTCCTGGGTGGGTGTGAAGTAGCGAACCCGGCGATCGGCTTCGTCGCTCGGCAACAGAAAGGCCGTCTCGGAGGCGTGCAGTTCGCGGGCGATGGCCTGCATCGCCTCCTCGCTGAGTCCCTCGGCGTCGGGAATCACGCCCGCTGCGTTGCCGGTGAGGGGGTCGCTCGTGAACGCGTCGACGAGTAGCGCGCGTCGGGTGTCCATACACCCGCCATGTGGCCGGGTGCTCTTAAGTCGGGCGTCGACCGGCTGCGCCTCCTCGCTAAGGCCGGTGCTGAAATTCGAGTCGGTCGTGCCGCCGACAGTGTCCCACACGCCGTAGAGCCTCCCGCCGGACGGACAGATATACGGCAGCCCACCGCTTTGCACCAGCCATGTCAGACCTCCCCGACGAATTCAAATGCACCGTCACGGACTGGGAGTACATCTACGGGCTCTGTCGTGACGTCGCCAATCAAGTGAAGGCGGCTGATTTTGAGCCCGATGTCGTCGTGGCGCTGGCCCGTGGCGGCTGGTTCGCCGGCCGCTGTCTCTGTGATTTCCTCGGGCTCGACGATCTGACGAGCCTGAAGATGGAACATTACGTCGGCACCGGCCAGAAAGCCGACGAACCGCAGGTGCGCTACCCCATGCCGGAGGGCAGTGTCGAGGGCAAAGACGTTCTCGTCATCGACGACATCGCCGACACCGGCGGCTCCATCAAGCGCGCCCACGAGTACGTCAACGAGCGCGACTGCGCGACGGTGCGCACCGCAACGCTCCAGCTTCTCCAGACCAGCGAGTTCGAACCCGAATTCGTCGGTGAACGCCTCGAAGAGTGGACGTGGGTCGTCTATCCCTGGAACTTCATCGAGGACATGATCGACCTCATAAGCGGCGTCATGGAGAAGGCCGACCAGGAGAGCTTCACCCCCGCCGACGTCCGGCACTTCCTCGCTGAATACCACCGCATCGAGCGCATCGAGATGGAGATCGCCCAGCCGAACCGGCTCGACGAGGTGCTCACGGAGATGGAGCGTCGCGGCGTCACTGAGCCCGCCGGCGATGGGCGCTGGCAGCTCGCCTGAGCGATGGCTGACGACGACGCCATCGAGGCGCTGACTCGCGCGTACGCACTCAAAGACGAGGTGCGAACGGGCTGGCAACTCCGGGG
>NZ_JBLGBY010000075.1:0-6703 GCF_047616845.1 Natronomonas sp.
TGCGATTGCGTGGGCCTGTGGGCCGAGCGCCGAACGTGTTTGAGAACCGTGCGGCGCTGTATCCCCTCCCTACTCGCTCCCTTCGGTCGCTCCTTGAGGAAGGGGCCTTAGCGCCTAGTTCAGGTAATCAGCGTGTTTCTGCGGCAGCGTCCGCGTCGAGTTTGACGTACGCCTCGCTTTCGGCGTCCGGGAGTGCAGGGGCGTGGTTCAGATACGCGCGCGTGCTTTCACAGTTCGGACACGCCCGGCGCTCCTCGGCCGCTTCGTAATGTTCACAGCGCGGACAGACGAGGAACTGCTCGCTCATGGTCTCTTCCGGAAGCCGAACAGTACCAGTGTTGCCAGCAGCGCCACGGTGGCGGGTGCGGCGCCGAGACCCGCTCCGGAACCGCCAGTCGGTGTCGCGCTGGCGCTACTGTCGCTGGGGGTGGCGTTCGGCTCGGTCGATTGAGTGGGCGTTGCGGTCTCGTCACGAACCGTTACCGTCGCCGTGCGGTCGCCGGCTGAGACGGTGTGTTCACCAGGTGTCTCGAAGCTCATCGTCACCTCGACGACCTGCTGGCCCGTGCCGAGCTGTACCTGTCGGGTCGCGACTGTCTCACCATCGACGGCGAACGTGACCTCGCCGTCGGCGGGCCGGTCGGCGCTCGATTCGACGGTCGAACGGAGCCGAACCGTCTCACCGAGCGCGGCGTTCGTCGGGTCGACCGTGAGGTCGGTCACCTCGATATCGGCCGGTTCTTCGATGACGGCGGTCGTTCGAGCCGTCCCGACGGCCAGCGTGTATTCGCCCGTCGAATCGAACGTATGCGGAACGGTGACCATCGTCGATTCGCCCGGTTCGAGCGTTCCGGAGACCGTCTCGACCGCCGTGCCATCGACGCGGAACTCGGCGCTGAAATCGCCGGCCTGTGTGCCGGCGTTGCTCACTTGGACGGTCGTTTCAAGCGTCTCGCCGGCGACGAAGCGTGGCTCATCGAGCGTCGTCTGCCGGTACGGCCCGGAAACCGCAAACGAGTCGAACGAGTAGCGGATGTCGGGGCCGCCGAAGGCCTCGACGTGTTCCTCTTTGCTCCACAGCGGCGGCGTGTCCGTCGTTTCGGTGTATCGTTTTGCGTCCGTCCGGATGTCGCTGTTGCCGGCCGCCTCGATGGCATCGAGGAACTCCTCCTGTGTCAGCTCCTGGTCGGGCTCGTTGAGTTCGGCGATGACGGCGTCGATGGACGTGTCGGATTCCGCTCGGAGCCGGCGGTCGAGGTAGCCGAACACGAGCGCGCCCTTCTCGTAGTTGCCTCCGTTCGACCGCCACGTCGATGGCTTCGTGAGCTGGACGTCGCTGTATCTGTCTTTCGTCCCCTGCTCCATCTTCCGTCGGAATGTCTCGTAGTCGATGCGGCCCTCCTCATAAGGGATGAGCGCGGCGTAGTAGACGGCCATCCCCTCTATCGTCCACTGCGTCGCTTCCGCCCGGTCGTAATCCTGGCGGGAGTGGACGTACTCGTGCACCCAGGCGCTCCGTGCGGTATCGAGCTGCTCGACATCCCGAACCCACATGTCCGCATCACCGCGTTGAATCCCCGTCGCGGCCCATTCGACGCTGTTGGTGGGTGCGACGATGACGAGCACCTGATCGTCTCGGGTGCCGATTTCGAGCCGCTTTGCGGCCATTGTCAGCGAGTCGAGCACGTCGTCCGGCGACTCGCGAAGCTCCGCCTTCGCCGGAACGACGAGCCGGAACTGCTGGCCGCTGCCGCTTTGGCTCCGCTCGGCGTAGGAACCGAGATACGTGATGTGGCGGCCAGCAACGCCCTCACTGCCCGCACTCTGGGTGCGATTCACGTCGGCCTGGATACCCGTCCATTGCAGGCCGACCTTCGGCGTCCGAATGATCGCCCACTCGTCGGTGACTGCGTAGGTGTACTGTTCCTCGCCGTTGCGGGTCACCGTCACGTTGGCGTCGAGAGTGTAGCGCAACGACGGCTCGTTCGTCGTCCCCGTCCACGTGTAGGTGTTCTCGCTTTCCCGCGTGAAGCCGTTCATCTCGTAAACGTTCGAGTTCTCCGGAATCGTGATTTCGAGCGACGCCGTGCCGCTTGGAATCCGGAGTCGTGTTTTGACGTCCACCTGTCCCTGGGTGTCGTTCTGTGCGATGGTGTGGTCGACGTCGATGGTGGCGGCCGCTGCGGGGGCAGCGAAGACGACACTGCCCGCGAGCAGCCAACAGACCAGGAGCGCCGACAGGACGGCGGCTCGAACGTCGGCGCGCATCTACGTGTCCGTTACGGGCTCGATGCCGATTTGCATTTCGATGCCCTCGACGACCCATTCGCGCTCGTGACCATCCTCGATTGAGCCGAACTCGGCGGCCCGCACTTCGTCCGCGATGAGGTCTTCGTGTTCGCGAACGAGGCCTGCGACCCGGTCGTCGGCGACGTCGAGGTCGACGCGAATCTCGGCCTCGATGTCGAGGTCGAGCTCCTTCCGCATCTCCTGAACCCGGCGGATGACCTCGCGGGCGTATCCCTCGCTTTCGATATCCTCGGTGAGCGTCGTGTCGACGTAGACGACCCCGCGGTCGTCGCCGTCGACGGTGAAGGTGGTACCCTCGATGCCGGAAGGCGTCTCAGTGTTGAACGAGACCATCTCCTCGGTCAACTCCACGTCGCGTCCGAGCCGCTCTTCGACGGCGGATTCGAGTGTATCCAGCGTCTGTTCCGTGACCGATACCTCGTTGAGTGCGTTCATCACGTCGCTTGCCTCCTCGCCGAAGGCGGGGCCGAGCACCGACATATCGGCGCGGGCGCTGTACGCCAGCTCCTCCCACTCGGCGCCGGGTTCGACGAGTTCGATTTCGCGAGCGTTGAGCCGGTCACGCAGCAGGTCGCGGTGTCGGTCGACGGCCTCCGCGGCCGCCTCGTCGTCGGCGGCGACGACGACACGCCGGACGGGCCAGCGGAGCTTCCGCTCGGCCTGCTGGCGGGCGTTTGAGCCGGCTTCCTCGACGGCTTCGACGACCTCGATGTCGGTTTCGAGTTGCGGATCGTGGAACCCCTCGTCGACGGTGGGCCAATCGCACATGTGAACGGTGTCGTGGCCCGCATCGCCGGTGAGCGTGCCGTAGATCTCCTCTGAGATGAACGGCGCGTACGGCGCCAAAAGCTTCGTCGTCTCGACAAGGACGTGATACAGCGTCGCGTAGGCAGCCTGCTTGCTCTCGGAGTCGGCTTCCTCCCACATCCGCTCGCGGACGACCTGGATGTAGAACCGGGAGACATCCTCGACGATGAACCCGAGGAGTGCATCGAGCGCCTTGTCCTGGCGGTAGGCGTCCCACTGTTCGGTCATCTCCTCGGTGACTGACTGGAGCCGCGAGAGCACCCACTCATCGACGGTTTCGAGAGCGGCGTCGGCGACGGTCACCGCCCCGGGTTCGAAGTCGTCCAGCCGCATATACGGCAGCGGGAACCGGAAGACGTTCCAGAGGATGTTGAGGTCGCGCTGGCGGTTCTGCATCTCGTCCCACGAGAAGCGCATGTCGTCGCCCTGCGGCGTCTGGTTCAAGAGGAACACGCGCATCGGGTCGGCGCCGTGACGGTCGATGGCCTCCTGCGGCGAGACGATGTTCCCGATGGATTTCGACATCTTGCGGCCGTCCTCGGCGAGCGCCCAGCCGTGCATCAACACGTCCTGATACGGCACCTCGCCGAGTGCGGCGGAACCCATGCCGAGTTGCGACCAGAACCATCCGCGGGTCTGGTCGTGGGCCTCCATGATGAGGTCGGCAGGCCACAGCTCCCCGAAGCATTCCTCGTTCGATGGGAAATCGAGCGTCCCCCACGAGGCGACGGAGGAATCGAGCCAGACGTCGAAGACGTCCGGGACGCGGGTGTAGGTCGTCCCGTCTTCGGTGATGGTGAGATCGTCGACCGTCGGGCGGTGGAGGTCGATGTCCTCGGGGTCGACATCCTGGTCGACCCGTTCTGCGAGTTCCTCGCGCGTCCCGATGACGACGGCGTCCTCCATCTCACCGCTCCAGCCGTCGTCGGCGTCCTCGCCGTTCGAGCCCGAGGCGGTAGCCTCGCTATCTGGCGTCCAGATGGGAATCGGGATGCCCCAGTAGCGTTGCCGGGAGACGTTCCAGTCAGGCGAGTTCTCGACGAACTTCCGGAAGCGACCCTCACGAGCCTCCGGTGGGTACCATTCGCTGTCCTCGATGTTGTCGAGGAGTTCGTCTTTGATGCCGGTGACTGTGATGAACCACTGGTCGGTGACGATGCGGACGATGTCGGTGTCACAGCGCCAGCACTGCCCCTCGTCGATGGTGTGGCCTTCCTCCGAGAGCAGCAGCCGCCCCTCCGAGCGGAGGTCGTCGACGATGTCGTCGTTGGCGTCGCGGACGAACTGGCCTTCGTAGTCGCCGGCGGCCTCGGTGTAGACGCCGTCGGAGCCGACCGGACAGAAGATTTCGAGGCCGAGTTCCTGGCCGCGATCGAAGTCCTCCTCACCGTGGCCGGGTGCGGAGTGCACCATGCCCGTGCGGTCGACTTCGACGTAGTCGGCGTGATACACCTGCTGGGAACCCTCGGCCTGTGCGTGGTCGGGAACCTCCTCGGCGAGTGGGTGGTCGTACTCCCAGCCGATGAGTTCCTCGCCGGGCAGCTCCTCGATGATGTCGTAATCGCCTTCGTCGGCGCCGAGCCGCTCCATCACGTCCTCGACGGTGTCGCGGGCGAGATACAGCGTTTCGCCGAGGTATTCGACTTCGGCGTAGGTGACGGATTCGTCGACGGCGACGAAGGTGTTGGCGGGAATCGTCCACGGCGTCGTCGTCCAGATGACGAGGTTCCCCTCGCGGTTCCGGAGGGGGAACGTCACGTAGATGGAGGGGGCGTGTGCGGTTTCGTACTCGACTTCGTTTTTTGCGATGGCGGTTTCACACCGCGGACACTGCGTGATCGAGCGTTGCCCCTGCGTGACGAGGCCGCGCTCGTGGGCCTTCTCGAAGCCCCACCACGCCGCTTCCATGTATTCGGGTGTAACCGTCTTGTAGGGGTTCTCCCAGTCCATCCAGACGCCGAAGGATTTGAAGTCGTTCTGGAGGCCGTCGAGTTGGGAGTCGGCGAACGTCTTACACTCCTCGATGAAGTTCTCCATCCCGAACTCCTCGATGTCCTTCTTGTTGTCGAAGCCGAGTTTCTCCTCGACTTTGGTCTCGATGGGCAGCCCGTGCATGTCGTAGCCCGGGCGGTCGGTGACGTTGTGGCCGCGCATTCGCAGATAGCGGATGTAGGCGTCTTTCAGGGTCTTGTTCCAGGTCGTCCCCATGTGGGCGGCCCCGGAGGTGTACGGCGGGCCGTCGACGAAAAAGAAATCCTCGCCGTCTTCGCGGTGCTGCGTCGTCTGCTCGTAGGCGTCGACGTCGTCCCAGTAGTCGAACACCTGGTCTTCGACCTCGTGGGGGTCGTACTGGTCGTCGACCTCGGCGAACCTGCTCATATCTTCTACATCCGGCCCCGCTGTTAAATGAGAATCGGTACCGTGCGACCGTCAGGCCTTCCGAAGCAGTGGGAGGAGCTTCTCGGTGCCGAGCGAGAAGGACGCATACAGTGCGATAGCGCCGATGACGACGAGCCAGATGGTGAATTTGAGGTTGCCGGCGGTGAAATACGACATGCTCGACCACTCGGCGAACAGCCCGGCGATGGCGAGGACGCCGGTGCCGAGACCGTAGACGAGGAGTTCGAGCGACGCGATGAGTAGTTCTCGCATAGGTGTGTTCCGCTGTTGGAGGAGATATGCTTTTCGACCGCGATCCGAAGGGAAAGGGATTCAACGCTCGACCGGAGAGCAACGAACATGAGCCATCGGAACCGCTCACGCAACATCGACTACGCCCGTGCCGCGAAACTGGGCTTTCTGTTCGGCGTCGCGCTGTTCGTCGTCGGCATGGTCGGCGAGATCGCCGGTCACGCCCTCCTCCCGTCGCTGCCGGAGTCGGTGTACGGACTGTTGTTCAGTATGGAGATACTCGGCGTCCTCGTCGGCTTTTTCACCCCCATTACGTTCGGGGCGATTCTGCCGCTGACGGAGTAATCAGGCGCCGACGTCGACGACGAAATCAGACTGGAGCCACGTATCCGGCTCCTCGCGGTCGTAGATGACGACGGCACTGCTGTCGAGCGTCAGATGGCCGTAGCGGTCGGAATCGATGGCAGATTCGGGCGGTTTCGGCGCGTCGGTCGGGTTCTCGGGCAGCTCGTCCGTCTCGGAGGGTGCTTCGCTCATTCGTGTCGAGAGAGTCGATTGGTGGCTATAAGGGTTCGGCTAATTTTGCCAATAGATCTATATGGTGTATTATGACGGTAATACAGTTCGAACGCGAACACTCAGGCGTGTGGCGCCCGACCCACCGTTGATGGCGCGGTTTCCCGACCCCGACGGACGGAACGCCCTGGCTGCGGACTGCCAACAGTGTCCCGAACTGGTCGAGGGCCGCACCTGCATCTCGTGGGGCGTCGGGGCACGCGATGCGACGCTCGTGGTCGTCGGTGAGGCCCCCGGTGCCGGAACCCCTGAGGCCGACCGCTGGCAGGGCGGCAACCACACGGGCATGGCCTACACCTCACGCCACAGCGGCCGCCGGGTTCGTGGCCTCTTCGAGACGCTCGGCTACGGGCCCGACGACCTCTACCAGGACGTGTGG
>NZ_JBLGBY010000076.1:0-6652 GCF_047616845.1 Natronomonas sp.
TGGCCGAGTCAGGACAAAGGCGGCGGACTTAAGATCCGCTCCCGTAGGGGTCCGTGGGTTCGAATCCCTCCCCTCGCATAGCGAGACCTCGAACGGAGTGAGAGGTCTCGGAACCGAACGGCGAGCGGAGCGAGCCGTGAGGCGTTTTCGTGACGAATAGACGGCGAGCGACGCGAAGCGACAGCGGAGCGTCGCGAGCCCTCTCGTGAGTCACGAAAATCGTCGGAGGATTCGAATCCTGGAAGACGCAGCGCCCGAACGAAGTGAGGGCGACCGTCTTCCTACGGTTCGAATCCCTCCCCTCGCATACTCCCACTTTTTGCACGCTCCGGCGGTGGGGGGGGGGTGGGGGGGGGCTGCCCCCGCCCACCCCGCCGCCGGGGGGGGGGCCCCCCCCCCACGGCATCCGGCGGCGGCCTGCGGCCGCCGCCCACGGCAAAAACGTGGGGAAAATATGCGCGCGTACTCCTTCGGCGGCCTCCGGCCGCCTCAGTCCGTGCGCGCTACCGGACGCTCCCTCCGGTCGCGTCCGGGGAACCGCTCGCTCACTTCGTTCGCTCACGGGTGCTCACCACAGCGTTCCGTTTCCCGACCTGCCAACGCCTCTCACGACGCCCTTTTGACGCACAACGTCCTATCGATGTGCAATGAGTGAGACTGTTCCGGAGCGAGCGGTTCGGGCGTTCGAGGCCCACGAGGCCTTCGAGCGCGACGGCGAGTGGTTCGAGGTCACGACCACGAAGTTCGAGGGCCGGGTGACCGCCGAGGAGACGGACGAGTGGGCGCTTTCGTACACCCTGGAGGTTCGGGCGCCGATGCTCTCGACAGCCGCCGAGGAGCCCGTTGGCTCCGCCGTCGAGGACGGCTGGTTCGACACCTACGAACTCCGACTCGAGGATACCACCATGGCCGTTCGGCAGGACATCGAGTTCGACGAACAGCGCATCTTCGAGGAGGCCGGCGATGCCGTGGCCGTCTTCGGCTTCGAGTGGGGCAACGCAGACCACGTCCCCGACATGGCGAAGGCGATGACCGAGTACGTCGAGGGGACGTACATGGAGGGCGTCGTGCCCGGCTACGAGTACGGCCCGCCGGTCTCGGAGATGCTGTCGAAGGCGCGACACGCCGACGGCGACGGCGGCCACGGCCCGATGCCGCTGTAGTGTCGGTTCGTACCCGAACGCCCGACAGTATCAGTTTCACCGCGCCACGGGCAGTCTTTTATCCGATGACGAACACAGGTCGAGTATGTCCGACCTGGGCGATTTCGAGAACTACGACCCCGACGACGATGCGTCGTCCGGCGAGGGAGGTGTCGGCGACGATGCCGGCACGGAGGCGGATGACGATTTCGAAGCGGTCGACGTGACGCCAGCCGGCACCGACAGGGGCATCGGGACGCTCTCGGCCTCGGAAGGGCTCATTATCAGCGAGGACGAAGACGACACCCGACTGCGCGCGTACGTCACGGTCGAGAACCGCTCGTCGGTGCGCATCGGCAGCTATCTCATCGCCTCCTACCCCGACGGCGAACGGCTGTTCTGCCGTATCGTCGCCCTCGAATACGCCCAAGAGTTTCGCTCCGACGACGCGACGGAGATTCACTCCCGTCGTGCAATGCGGCGCGACAACATCGACGAGCAGGATTACAAGTTCATGGCCTCACTCGAGCCCGTCGCCGTGCTCTATTCGCAGGGCGGCGAACTCAAACGGCGGATGACAGACCGGGTACCGAAACCCGAAACCGTCGTCCGGCAGGCCGAGGATAGCGAGGAGATCAAGACGGGGCTGAAAATCCCGGGTGACGGTATCTTTCTCGGGCATCTCTCCGTCGGCGGCGAGAAGGTGCGAACCGCCGCCGACCCACCGACCATCGACTATCGGCTGAAAGACGACTACGAGGCCGGTGACCCGCTCGTCTTCCGGCACACCCTCGTCGCCGGCGGCACGGGGTCGGGGAAAACCCACGCCGCGAAGAACGTCCTCCGGCAGTATCTGGCCGCCGATCAGCGGTATCCAATCGAGGACGGGCGTGACGTCGCACCTGCTATCGTCCAGTTCGACCCCCAAGACGAGTACGCCCAGATGCACGACGACAACCCCGGCATCGACGCCGATTACGCACGCCGTCTCGAACGGGAGGGCATCGCCCACGGCGGCGTCGACGACACCAAGGCGTTTGTCCCAAAAATCGGCGACGCGAGCTATGCGGCCTCACATCACCGCGCCGAACAGGTCGAGTTCACCATCCCGTTTTCGATGGTCGAGAACAACCCCTGGCTCATCGCGGGCTCGAAGCTCAATGACAACCAATACGGCGCGCTCACCTACCTCCTGAACCGCTTTTTCGACCAGCACGGAAACGGGGGCACGTACAGCCAGTTCATGTCGTTCCTCGATGACCCAGGATTGAAAGAGGAACTCGACGAGTCCGGGCGAGTACACGAGGCGACCTTCGACGCCGTCCGTCGGCGCGCGTTCGGCTTCGGCGACGTATTCGACCAGGACGCCCGACCGATTACCGACCTCGTCTCGGAGTTCGTCCGTCCAGGGGGTCTGACGACGGTGCCGACGTACCACATCAACGACTCGCGGGCGACGACGACGATTGTCCTCGCGGTTGCCTCGCTGCTCGTCGACCAGAAGCTCTCGAACGACCCGACGTTCGACCGCATCAAGGAGACGCCGCTTTTGCTCGGGATGGACGAGGCACACAACTTCCTCACCGACGCCGACAGCGTGCAGGCGACGAAGGTCATCGGGAAGTTCGCCGAGGCCGCAAAACAGGGCCGTAAAGAGCGACTCGGACTCTTCCTCATCACCCAAGATCCACAGGACATCGCCGATCCGATCTTCAAGCAGATCAACACGACCATCGTCCTCAATCTCGGTGACGAAGCCGCCATCAAGGCCGTCAACATCCCGTCGAACCTCGAAGGGAAGGTGCCCTACATGGAGAAAGGACAGATGGTGGTGTACTCGCCGGACAACTCCGAGCCGGTGGAGCTCATCGGCCTTCCGAACTGCCTCATTCGCCACGGCCAAGACTGACTTTTATCCGTGGGCCGAGTGTCAACCGGGCTATGCGAATACTCGTGCCGATGGACGGTTCCGAGCAGTCCTGGAGCGCCTTCGATTACGCTGTCGAGCAGTTCGGCGACGCGACATTCGTCTGCCTCCGCGTCATCGATCCGGTGAAGGCTGGCTACGGCGTCGGTATCGGGGCGACAGCGGCCGCAAACGAGTGGATTCAGGCCGAACAAGACGCCGCTGAGGAGATGTTCGATTCGGTTCGCGAGCGCGCAGAGGAGGCCGACGTCGAGGTCGAAACCCACACTGAGGTCGGCCGGCCCGCCCGCACCATCTCGGAGTTCGCCGAGGACTGTGACCACGTCGTCATCGGCAGCCACGGTCGGGAGGGTGTCTCCCGAATCCTGCTCGGGAGCGTCGCCGAGACCGTCGTCCGCCGGGCTCCGGTGCCGGTGACTGTGGTTCGGTGACGCAGTAGAGGACGGAAGGTACAGTCACTCTCGCAGCATCCGCCGAGGGGGCGTCCAAAGGTCGCCCCCGAGGCGGTTCCCGGCGGCGAACGAAGTGAGCCGCCGTAGCGAGCGCCGACTAACGCGCCCCTCGGGCGCGGCTGGAGGCGCTCGCGCATATTTTCCCCAAGTTTTTGCCGCGGAGGCGTGTCCGCCTCCGGCGGACCGCCGGAGCGTGCAAAAAGTGGGTTAGAAGATATTCGCCTGTTGATACACCGAAATCCCGTCGCTCGTGATCTCGTAGGGTTTGGTCTCACGGGAGTGGTTGGCGTTCCGGACTTTCTGTATCTCGACGGCCAGTCGGGTTTCGCGAAACTCAGAGCGGACGTACTGGAGGACGAAGACGCCATCGGTGAGATACTCGATGATGCCGTGGCGGGATGCGTAGGGGTTGCCCTCGCTGGCCTCGCTCGTCAACATCGTCGTGACGCCGGCCTCTTTCAGCGCCTTGGTGAAATCGAAGATCTCGGTGCGGCGTTCGGCCTGGTTGTCGTACATCATCTCGAGCAGCGACACGGAGTCGAGGACGAGACGGTCGGCGCCAAAGGAGTCGACGAGTCGGGGCAGGTCACCGCGAATCGAGGTGAGGCTGTTCGCCATCTCGATGGGGTCAAGGTCGACGACGGAGAGCATATCGTTCTCGATGTACTCGTCGAAGGGCCACCCTTTCTCGGTGGCAGCCTGCACCACTGCGTCCTTGCTTTCCTCGAGGGTGATGTAGACGGCCTTCTCGCCTTCCTCGATGCCACGGTGGAGGAACTGGAGGCCGAAGGTGGTTTTACCGGTACCGGCGGCACCCATAACGACGAGTAGCGACCGCTGTGGGACGCCGCCCTGGATCATCTCGTCGAGACCCTGGATACCGAGGTCGATTCGGGGGATTTCGGATTCGAACTCCTCTTCGAACCCTTCGCCGCCACCGCCGCCCTCGAAGGCGCCGGCGAAATCCTCCTCGAATAGCTCATCGTCCTCTTCGTCGAACGGTTCGTCGCTGGCACTCTCGAACCAGTCGTCCTCGTCACCGCTCATGGTCGCCCCCCACACGACTCTCGCATACCTACCTCTTCGGACGAATGAACGTTAATGTTACCCGTCAGAACTGACTTCGGGGGGCTTTTGTCGGCGGATGGCGAACTACGGCCCGATGGAAGTCGGTATCGTCGCCCAACAGGACAACCCTCGCGCCGCGGAGCTTGCCGACCGTATCCGCCGGCACGTCGACGCGACGGTTCGGCTCGACGAATCCACCGCCGAGAGCCTCGAACAGCAGGGCAGCCCCGTAAGCGAGTTCGCCGACTGTGACCTCGTCGTGTCAATCGGTGGCGACGGTACCTTCCTCTTTGCCGCCCGCGAGGTGACGCCGACGCCGGTGATGGGTGTCAACCTCGGTGAAGTCGGCTTTCTCAACGCCGTGTCGCCGGAGGACTCGCCGGAAGCCGTCCAACGGGAAATCGACCGCTTCAGAGCCGGCAACGACGACTGTCAGGAACTGCCGCAGGTACAGGCGGACGGCGACGGCTGGACGCTTCCGGCGGCCGTCAACGAGGTGGCGATTCTCGGCCCGCAACGCGGCCGGAACAACGGCGTCGGCATCGAGGTGCGCGTCGACGGGGAGCTGTACTCCGGGAGCCGCGCCGACGGCGTCCTCGTCTCGACGCCGACGGGCTCGACGGCGTACAATCTCAGTGAAGGCGGCCCGCTCGTCCATCCCGACGTGCCGGCGTTCGTCATCACCGAGATGTGTGCGGAAGGGCCGATGCCCTCACTCGCGGTACCGACAACAGCGGATATCACCGTCCGCGTCGAAGAGGCCGACCACGCGTTCGTCGTCGCCGACGGCCGCACCCGGGAGCGCATCGACCCGCCGACGAACGTCGAACTCTACCAAGCCGACCAGCCAGTCCGCATCGCCGGGCCACCACTCGAGTTCTTCACCGCGCTCGGAAAGCTCCAGTAGCCTCGTCCCGCATATGCGGGTTTCGGAACCCGGAGTTCCCCTTTCGAAAGCCCTAACGGCAATCACCACGTTTTAAATACCAATGAGTCAGCAGCTGCCGGACGTACAGGCGTCCAGTCCAGACGTCAGTGTCGGGCTCAACCGAGTCGGCGTGACCGGCGTCGAGAAGCTCGTCAAACTCCACCGCGAGGACGACCGCCCCATCGTATTGATGGCCGAGTTCGAGGTGTTCGTCGACCTCCCGAGCTGGCGGAAGGGAGCCGACATGAGCCGGAACATGGAGGTTGTCGACGAGATGCTGGAGGAAGCCGTCTCAGAGCCCGCGATGCGCGTCGAGGACGTCTGCGGTGACGTCGCCGAACGACTCCTCGAGAAACACGAGTACACGACGCAGGCTGAAGTGCGGATGGAAGCCGAGTACATGATTCGCGAACAGACGCCGGCGAGCGACCGGCCGACGCAGGCCACCGCTGACATCATCGCTTCCGCCACCGCAAACGACGATGGCACCCGCGAGGAGATTGGCTGTCACGTCGTCGGCATGACCGTCTGTCCCTGCTCACAGGGGATGAGCGAGTCCCGCGCCCGCGACGTACTGGATGGGCTGGATGTCGACCGCGAGACGGTCGACCAGTTCCTCGAGGAGGTGCCCCAGCCGGGCCACTCCCAGCGGGGTCACGCGACGCTGACCGTCGAAACCTCCGGTGAACCCGCAGTCGATCTCAACGAACTCATCGACATCGCGCGGGATTCGATGAGCGCTCGCATCTACAACCTCGCAAAGCGGCCCGACGAAGACCACATGACCTTCGAGAGCCACAGCGACGCGAAGTTCGTCGAGGACTGCGTCCGGGCGATGGCCGATGGGCTCGTCGAGCGGTATCCGAACCTCGCCGACGATGCCGTCATCTACATGGAGCAGTCGAACGACGAATCCATCCACCAGCACAACGCTCACGCCGAACGCGCCGCCGAGTTCGGCCAGCTCAAGACGGAAGTCGACGGCGAGTAACGGCGCTCAGTCGTCCGTACGCGGCAGCATGACCGTCACGACGTTCCCAGTGTTTTCGGCGTGATCGAACGTGAGCATCCCCTCCGAAAGGTCGACGACCCAGTAGACGAGCCACAGCCCGAGCCCAGTGCCGTGGGAGACGGC
>NZ_JBLGBY010000077.1:0-6601 GCF_047616845.1 Natronomonas sp.
CAAAATTGATCTGTTTGATTGTCGGTGGGTCAAGGATACTGAAGTCCGAAATCCGCCAGTTAGTGCTTGGAGGAGAAAACCCGGAAAATGTTTGCATGTCAAACAGCCCCTCATGCGCCATCTGCTCCGGGGGGCCAGGCAGTATGTCCATGCCATTTTTAGTAATGCTGTATACTTCGTGAGCTCGTTCTTGGAGAAGCCCGGCATTTGCCAGATCGCGACATTGTAGACGGATAACGTTCTCACGTCGTCGTGTACCCGCGAGCTGGGGTGGAGACACGTAATCACGACCGGCAGCACGCTCCAATATACGCCTGTCGCTGAGATATGCCTGCTCGTTTGGAGAAATATAAGTTCGATACGATGCTTCGCCGTTCATACTAATCTCGACACCATCGTGTTTTAAATTATTGGGTGGTCTGAACGAAAATCGCGTTCCGCTTCCGCGAACGATACCGTTTATAAGCCCGCTCCAGAACCTTCCCCCATGGTTCGGGATCCGCTGGCCGGTGACGACGCTCCCGACCTCGATGCCGTCCTGGGGGCGTTGTACGACGAGGACTGTCGAGCCATCATCCGCGAACTCGACGAGCCGCGGACGGCGAGTGAACTCACAGAGCGATGTGACATTCCCCGGTCGACGCTCTACCGGAAGCTCGACACGCTCACGGAGGCGTCGCTGCTCGCAGAGGGCACCGAAATCCGTGACGACGGCAGCCACGCCGGCCGGTACGAGATCGATTTCCGCGAGGTAATCGTCGCCTGTGACGACGAGCGGGAGTTCGACATCGAAATCGAGCGTCCAGCCCGGCGCGCCGACGAACGGCTCGCCGAACTGTGGTCGGAAGTCAGGGAGGAACTGTAACATGGTACATACAACAGTCGGCTCGGAAGTGCAGTTCGCAATCGCCATCATCAAGACGCTGATTCTCATCGTCGGCGGGACGGTGACGTATCTGGCCGCTACCGCCTACCGCCGCACCGGCGACAGATCGCTTCGATTGCTGTCGGCCGGGTTCGGCCTCATCGTCGTCGGCGTCCTGCTCGCCGGCTTTACCTTCGAATTACTCAACGTCGGCCTCGGCGTCGGCGTTCTCATCGAGAGCCTGTTCGTCCTCGCTGGCCTCACCACCATCGCCTACTCGCTGCACATCCAGTAGGCGCCGCCGCCCCGTGTCTCAACTGCTGGGAATCTGCCGTTCGGGTTTATGCCAGTTCTCCGTAGGCTCAACTGAGTCATGACGAACACTATCGGCGCACCCGGCATCGACATCTCACGTCGGGAATTCGTGAAAGCGACCGGAACCGTCGGCATGGCGAGCCTTGCTGGCTGTGCGAGCGGCTACCAGCCCTCCAAAGAGCCCGTCGGCAAGCCCGAACAGCAGGGAACGCTGCCGCTGGCCGGCCCACCACAGGTCGTCGACGTCCCCGAACAGAACAACCAGGTGACGCTGCGGTCGGTCACCTCGAAGCTGCCCGTCCACCCCGGTGATTCGATGGGTGGCCCCGTCGAGCTGCCCCGCGTGTGGGCGTTCCAGGCTGATGACCGCACGCCGAGCGTTCCCGGCCCCGTCATCCGGACGACCGAAGGCGAGGATATCGAGGTGACGCTCGACAACACCGACGCCTCGATGCCGCACACGCTGCACTTCCACGGCGTCCGGAAGACGTGGGAGAACGACGGCGTCCCGACGACGACCGGCATCACGGTCGCCCCCGGTGAGAAGCACACCTACCAGATTCCCGCGAACGTGCCCGGCACGCATCTGTACCACTGCCACTACCAGACCCACCGCCACATCGACATGGGGATGTACGGCATCTTCCGGGTCGACCCGAAGGGCTACGAGCCGGCCGACAAGGAGCTGTTCATGACCCTCAAAGACTGGGACTCCCGGCTCAATCGTCAGATGGCCGGCGAGGACGTCTCCTACAGCCCCCGCAATCGCAACCCCGACGTGTTCACCATCAACGGCCGCTCGGCCCCGCGCACGCTGCACCCCGAAGACGGCTCGCCGGTCATCGTCTCGCAGGGTGACATCGTCCGCATCCACCTGGCCAACAACGGCTACATGAACCACCCGATGCACACGCACAACCACCGCTTCCGTATCGTCGAGAAGGACGGCTCGCAGGTGCCGGAGGCTGCCCAGTACGAACAGGACATCGTCGACATCGCGCCGGCCGAGCGGAAAACCATCGAGTTCGAGGCCGACGCCGACCCCGGCATCTACCTCATGCACTGTCACAAGGTCAGCCACGCCATGAACGGCACCAGCTACCCCGGCGGTATGGTCGGCGGCATCGTCTACGAGGCGGCGATGGACTCGGACATCTTCGCCCAGCTGATGGACTACGCCGGCTACGAAGGGTAGGCCGTCTCGGCCGCCCGCGACGACATGGGGGTCGTTCCCCCTTGCTTGACTGGTCGTAGTTTTAATGTTGCTTGCTACCGACTCACGGACAGTGATATCCCATGTCCCATGATGAGTCACCTGCGGTCGAAGCCACCGAAGCCACTGACATCGATGCCGTCATCGTCGGCGCCGGGTTCTCGGGGTTGTATATGCTGCATCGGTTGCGCGAACTCGGACTGTCGGTTCGCGTCTACGAGAAAGGCAACGGTGTCGGCGGAACGTGGTACTGGAACCGCTATCCCGGGGCCCGCTGTGACAGCGAGAGCCACATCTACTGTTACTCCTTTTCGGACGACATCCTCGATGAGTGGGAGTGGAGCGAGCGCTACCCCGAACAGCCCGAAATCCTCGAATACCTCCAGTTCGCCGCCGACCACCTGGAGCTTCGCCGCGATATCGAGTTCAACACGGAGATCACCGGCGCCGAGTTCGATGAGGCGTCCGAGACGTGGACGGTCGCCACCGACGACGGCGAGCGCGTCTCATCGCAGTTCTTCATCAGCGCCGTGGGCTGTCTCTCCGAGCCGTTCCTGCCGGATTTCGACGGCCTCGATGACTTCGAGGGCGAGTGGTACCACACGGCCAGATGGCCTGAGTCGGTCGACCTCGAGGGCAAACGCGTCGGCGTCATCGGCACGGGATCGACGGGCATCCAGCTCATCCCCGAAGTTGCGGAGCGCGCCGGCCACCTGTCGGTGCTCCAGCGGACGCCGAACTACGCCGTGCCCGCGCGGAATCGCCCGCTCAACGACGAGGAGTACGAGGAAATCCGCGAAAACTACGACGAGATCTGGTCGGAGGCGCGCGACTCCAGATTGGGAATGCCGTTCGACACCGAGCACAACTCCGCACGACAGCTCTCCGAGGAAGAAATTCACGAAGCCCTAGAGAAACGCTGGCAGCAGGGCGGCTTCCGGTTCCTGCATGCCTTCGAGCCCGGCCACACGCTCTCGAACGCCGAGACGAACGAGATCGTCTCGGAGTTCATCCGCGACAAGATTCGCGAGAAAGTCGACGATCCGGACGACGCCGAGTCGCTCGTGCCGACCTCCCATCCGTACGGCGCAAAGCGCCCGCCGATGGATTACAACGGCTACTACGAGACGTACAACCGCGACGACGTGCGCCTCGTCGATGTCGACGACGCGCCGATAACGACGTTTACGGCCGACGGCATCCAAACCGAGACCGACCACTACGACCTCGACGTCGTCATCTTCGCGACGGGCTTCGATGCCATGACGGGCGCGCTCTTGGAACTGGACATCCAAGGTCGCGACGGCCTGTCTATCTCCGAGAAGTGGAACGCCGGGCCGCGAACCTATCTCGGCCTCGGAATTTCCGGCTTCCCGAACCTGTTCACCATCACCGGGCCACAGAGCCCCTCCGTGCTCACCAACATGCCGATGGCCATCGAACAGCACGTCGAGTGGATCACCGACTGCATCGAGCACATGCAGCGCGAGGGCTACCAGACTATCGAGCCGACGGAGGAATCCGAGAGTCAGTGGGTCTCCCAGACCAACATGCTCGCCGACAACATGCTGTTCTCCGAGGCCGAATCCTGGTATCGCGGCGCGAACGTCCCCGGAAAAGAGCAGGTGTTCACGCCGTTCCCTGGCGGCCTGGATATGTACCGGGATATCTGTGACCGCGTCGCGGAAGACGACTACGACGGGTTCGAACTGCGACGCGCGAGCGACGCGCCGGTGGCAGAGCAGTAGCGAAGTGCGGAAGACCTGTCGCCCGTCGCTTCAGAACGCCCGCAGTGCTTCGAGCCGTTCGGCGGCAGCGCCCGATTCGATAGCGGTCAGTGCCTGTTCAAGGCCGTCCTCGATGTTGTCCGCGCCCTCGCCCGCGTAGATTCGGAGGGCGGCGTTGACGGCGACGGCGTCGGCGAACTGGTCGTCACGCTCGCCGGTTAGCACTTCCTCGGTAATCGTCGCGGATTCGGCAGCGACATCGTCGACTGCGAGGTCGTCCTCCTCGAAATCCATGCCGTACTCCGGCGTCTCGATATCGAAATCGCGCATCTCCTCGCCCTCGTCCCAGACGGCGACCTTCGTCGAGCCGGGGCGGACGTCGTCGTAGCCTTCCATGCCCTGGAACATGACGACGCGGTCGACGGCCTCGGTTTCGGCTTCCTGGAAGGTGTCGATGATGCGCTTTGCGTACGGGAGATGATAGAACGAGCCGAGATGCGTCGAGGCGTTTGCCGGGTTCGCGAGCGTCTCGATGGTGTTGACGAAGGTGCGGACGCCCATCTCGTCGCGGCGCTCGCTCAAGGCATCGACCTCGGAGGCGAAGTTCGGCTGGTAGTAGAAACCGAAACCGACCTCGTCGGTCATCGCCGCGGATTCCTCGGGCGCGAGGTCGGTTCGAACGCCGAGCTCGTCGAGAACGTGTTTGTAGGCATCCTGTTTCTGCGTGGGAACGCGGTCGCCGGAGTGGGCGACGACCGGCGTGCCAGCGGCGGCGGCGATGAGCCCTGCGGCGACGCCGAAGATCGCCGTCCGGCCCTTTCCGTCGTAGTTTGCGCCACAGTCGACGGGGTCACAGTCGGGGGCGTAGGGTTCGGTGCCCTCGGCCATCACGTCGATGTAGGCGGCCAGCTCTTCGGGCGTGTTGCGCTTCCAGCGGTTGGCGAGCCAGAAGGCGCCCAGCGTCGTCGGGTCGGGTTCGAGGTCGAGGATGCGCCGGAACGCCTCTTCGGCCTGCTCGCGCGTCATGTCGTCCGCGGATTTATGCCCGGAGCCGACGACATCCGTCATCAGCCGCTTAAGCGGCCACTCGCCGTATTTCTCGGTCGTTTTCGCCATACGCGGAATTGGTTCCGGTGCGTCAAAAACACCCATCATTCGGCGAACAGCGGCGTTCCGGCAGGGGTGTTCGGAACCGACAGAGCATAATCCCTGCAGGTCGTAGAGCGGGCAATGAGTACCCCAGCGGCCGGCGACGAGGACTGGCGCGCCGATATCGATGACATCGATGCCGCACTCATCGACGGCTACCAGTCCGGCTTTCCCATCGCGGAACGGCCCTTCGCCCGCGTCGCTGACGCCCTCGGAATCACCGAGGATGCGGCTCTCGACCGCGTCCAGCGCCTCCACGACCGTGGCATCTTCCGGCGCTTTGGCCCCGTCCTCAATCCTCCCGTCATCGGCGCGTCGACGCTGGCCGCCGTCCAGGCCCCCGACGACCGCTTCGAGGAGGTCGCCGAGATCATCAACTCCTACGAGCAGGTGAACCACAACTACCGGCGCGACCACGAGTGGAACATGTGGTTCGTCGTCACGGCCGGGTCGCTCGAAACCCGCGACGACATCCTGGCCGAAATCGAGAAGCGCACCGGCTGTACGGTGTTGAACCTCCCGATGATGACGGATTTCTATATCGACCTCGAGTTCCCCGTCGTCAACAGCGACAGTTTCGCCCGCGAGACCCACAGCGTCTCCGAATCGGGGGAGGAACCGGACGATACACGCGACGCCGGCGTCGGCGCGACTCGCATCGCCGAAACCGCCGCGGCGAACCTCTCGGCGCTCGACCGCGCGCTCCTGCTCGAAATCCAGGAGGGGTTTCCGCTATCGAAGACGCCGTATCAGGATGTCGCAGAGGCGGTCGACGCCCCGGTCGATGAGGTGCTCGACGCCATCGCCCGCCTCCAAGACGAGGGCTGTATCAAGCGCATCGGCTGTGTGGTCAACCACGTCATCACGGGCTTCGACGCCAACTGCATGGTCGTCTGGGACGTGCCGGACGAGGAACTCGACGAGCGCGGCATCGATGTCGGCGGCTTGCCGTACGTGACGCTCTGTTATCATCGCCCGCGCCGCCCGGAGCAGGGATGGCCGTACAATCTCTTCACGATGATTCACGGCCGTGACCCGGCGGCGGTCGACGAGAAAATCGACGAACTCGCAGCCGAGCATCTACCATTCGAGCACGAACGGCTCTACTCGACTGAGACGTTGAAACAGACGGGTGCGCGCTACGAGGAAATCGTCGGAGAATAGCATACGCCGCGCGGAGCGCGGCGTTTCACCGACTGGGAGGGTCGAAGCCCCGAGCGGTCGGCCTTTTTCATCGACGTTTTTCAAGGAGTGGTACGCGAGCGAAGCGAGCGTACCCGACGCAGAAAAAGGTCGGAAGCAGACGGGTGCGCGCTACGAGGAAATCGTCGG
>NZ_JBLGBY010000078.1:0-6598 GCF_047616845.1 Natronomonas sp.
GCCGAACGCCACGGCGAGAGCGTCGAGGTCGAGGAGGTTCGGACGGCCGGCGTCGTTCCCGACTGTGACCTCCTCCTCATGCCGGGCGGAGAGTCGACGACCATCTCACGGCTCCTCCGCGACGAGGGCATCGCCGAGGAGATTCGGGCGTTCGCCGCCGGCGGCAAGCCCATGCTCGTCACCTGCGCCGGCCTCATCGTCGCCGCCCGCGACGCCAAGGACGAGCGCGTCGAGACGCTCGATATCCTGGACGTGACCGTCGACCGCAACGCCTTCGGCCGACAGAAGGACAGCTTCGAAGCCATGCTCGACGTTGATGGCCTCGCCGAACCGTTCCCGGCGGTCTTCATCCGTGCGCCCGCAATCGACGAGGTCGACGATGGCGTCGACGTGCTGTGTGAAATCGATGGTCGACCGGTCGCCGTCCGTCAGGACAACGTCATCGGCACCTCCTTCCATCCCGAGTTGACCGAGGACTCCCGGATTCACGGAGTGGCGTTCTTCGAGTAAGCCGCGAGCTGTTTTCTCGTGGGCGCGCCGCTCTGTGCCGTTCGGCGGTGGGGCGCTCTTGCGGTGGCTGAGCGCTGAGCGCTGACGCCATCGGAGCCGTGTTCGGAGAGATTTTACCGCGTGGTCACGTCGTGCGGGTATGGACGCACACATAGAGGGCGTCCGCGTCGCGGAGACCCCATCGGGGCTCGCCGCGGTCGTGACGCTCGGGGTCGAGGACGAAGACGACATCCTCCCCATCTTCATCGGCTTCGACGAGGCCGCGAGCATCGCCCGCGGACTCGACGCCGCCGATATCGGCCGCCCGCTGACCCACGACCTCCTGCTCGACGTGATGGAGGAACTCGGCGGTCGCGTCGAGCGTGTCGTCGTCTCGGATTTCGACGACGCCACCTACGTCGCCGACCTCCACATCGAGACGCCACGGGAATCGACGACCGTCGACGCCCGCCCCAGCGACTCGCTCGCCCTCGCCGCGCGAACGAACGTCGATATCGACATCGACGACGCGGTGTTCGAGGACGGCCGCGAACCCCTCGCCGAGTACGAAGACCTCGACGACATCCGGGAGATGATGCCACAATGAGCGACGACTCCGACGTGCTCGACGACCTGTTCGACATCATCGAATCTCGCAAGGAGGAGCTGCCGGAGGACTCCTACACCGCCTCGCTTTTTACACACGAGAAAGGGGAGAACGCGGTGCTCGAGAAACTCGGCGAGGAGACGACGGAGCTCCTCCTGGCGGCGAAAGATGACGACCACGAGGAGATCGCCCACGAGAGCGCCGACATCATCTACCACATGCTCGTTTTGCTCTCGATGAAGGAGATGACGCTGGACGACCTGCGAGACGAGTTGCAGAAGCGCCGATAACTGACTACTGCGATTCGAAGCGATAGGTGACGATGCTGCTCGTGTCGTCCCACTCGAAGTTGCCGCCGTGTACCCGCTGCATGCGCTCTTTGTACGCCTCGAGCGACGACGACCCCTCGCGTTTCGCGTCGGCGTCGGTGAGGTCACCGAGCGTGCGTTCCTCGACGCTCGTCACCTCGAACTCCGTTTCCTCGACGGTGAACGTATCCCCTGCTTCCGCATAGCGGTTCGACGCCCCGCGGCTGAGCTGGGTGACGTCGCCGGCGAGGACGGCCTTCTTGATGTGGTCGTTCGGGAGCAGGTCGTCGGCATCGACGTGTGCCATACCCGGTGTACGGACGCATTCCATTTAATCGGCGCCGTAGCGGCATGCAGCGTCCAGATGGCCTGTGGAGCGAACACGGCGCTTATAGGGCCTGAACGTCTACCCATCGTATGCACTTCGAAGACCTTCCGACGACGCCCCGGTCGGAGGAGCTGGTCGACAAGGCGTTCTCGCGAGCGGCGCGTGCGGGGCGGGCGAAGCAGGGGATCGAGGCCCAGGAGTCGATGCTCCAGACGGCCGCGAACATCCTCTCCGATAACCTCCAGAACGTCGTCACGACGTGGCCCGATTTCGACCTCGTCGACCCGTTCTACTACGAGCTGGCCGATGCGACGCTTGCGGACACCGATGTCGGTGGCGTGGACGCGCTCCGACAGCACCTCTCGGAAGTGATGTGGGCCGGCCGACAGGCATCCCACATCAAAGAGGAGTACCACAGCCGCATCCGCGAAGCCAACACCGACACCGCACGGAAACTCCGGAAACAGGCGTTCGCCCGACTCGCGGACGTGACGGAACAGGTCGCCGACGACCTCCTGGCCATCAGCGAGGCCCGCGACGCGCTGAAGACGCTGCCCGACATCCGCGCCGACGAGCCGGCCATCGTCGTCGCCGGCTACCCGAACGTCGGCAAGTCCTCCTTCGTCAACCACCTGACGAACGCGACGAACGAGACGGCGGCGTATCCGTACACGACGACGAACATCAACGTCGGCCACGTCACGCGTGACCGCATCCGCTATCAACTGGTCGACACGCCGGGGCTGCTCGACCGGCCGACCGATGAGCGTAACGCCATCGAATCACAGGCCGTCTCGTCGCTGACGCATCTCGCCGACGCCGTCCTCGTCATGCTCGATGCAAGCGGCGAATGCGGCTACCCGCTCGAGAGCCAACTCGACCTGCTCGCAGACATCGAATCGCAGTTCGACGTGCCGGTCATCGTCGTCTGTAACAAGGCCGACATCTCGCGGGACGTCGAGGCCGACCACTATATGAGCGTCAAGAACGACGAGAACGTCGAGGACGTTCTTTCGGCCGCCATCGAAGCGGTCGGCCACGAAATCGAACTGCCGTTCGAGCAGTAGTCCGCCTCGTTGTTACTCCAGTAGCGCCCTGCCGAGCCGCGGCACCGCGCCGATCGCCGACAGCGAGAAGGCGGTGACCGAGACGGGCGAGGGGATGCGGTCGCCGAACACCCACCGATAGCCACGCACGGGCGTCAGCGCGCCCATCGCGATGAGCATATGCGCCGGGATGTCGACCGTCGCGTGCTGGACGGGGCGGCGATGGGGGTTGTGGTGGTCGAGGGAGACGATCCAGGCGCGGGGATATTCGCGTATCTGGAGATGGTCGCCGCGCTCTCGCTCGCGGTAGACGTTGACGGCGCCTTTGTGAATCGACCACGGGAAGTTCGACCGCTGGAGGTGCAACTCGGCGGGCAACAACGGCTCCTCGGCTTTCGGCACCCACACGTCCGCCTCGTTTCCGAGTGACCGCGCCAGCGTGATGGCCTCGTCCCAGCTGTCTACGGTCGGCGTGTCCATACGTTTCGTACGCGCGGCGAGAATATAAAGCGGGGGAAACGTCGTTACTTGTGCGTGGCGTTGTAGGTCACGCGAACCTGGTAGGAAACCGAGACATCGCCAGCCTCGACGCTCGTCGACGCGCTGTCCGTGGCGACGGCGGCGGCCTCGTATCGAACCGGGCGATAACTGCGCTCGGTCGCGTCGACGGTGGTGACGCCGGTGACTTCGAGATTCGTCGTGGCCGCGATCTTGTCAGCCTGCGTGCGAGCGTCGTTCAGCGAGTTCTCGATGGCCCGCTGGCGGAGTTCCTTGCGGCGCTCCTCCGAGAGCGTGAACTCGACGTGCTGTGTCTCGGCGCCAGCGTTGGTCGCTGCGTCGATGACGGTACCGACCGTTTCGGGGTCATCGAGCGTGATTTCGAAGACGTGCGCGCCGCGATAGGCAGGGGCGTCGCCTCGCTCGGAGCGGCGGCGCGGCTCGCGAATCCGGTAGTTGCTCGTCTTGTACGCGTCCTCGCTGACGTTCGCGTCGGCGAGGTTCGCCCGCAACGAGTCGGCGCCGGCTGCGAGGTCGTTCCGAACCGCGCTGGCGTTATCGCCGGTCGCGGTCACGGCGACGCGGACGACGGCTTTGTCCGGCGCGGCGCTCGCATCGCCGGTCGCATCGACGGTAATCGTTCTGTTCGAGTTCGCGTCCGGGTCTTCGGCACCGATGGGGGCGACCAGGGCAGCACCGACCATCGCCACTGCGAGCAAGGCGGTGACGACGACCAGGATGGAGAGCTTGTCTCGTGACATTACAATCGGACATCGGCGGGCAAGTGCCTATAAACGCCGAAAGCTCAAACGCGTCTTTGAGTCACGCTCACCCACGCTCGACTTCGAGGTACAGCACCTGCACGTCGACGGAGACGCCGTGTCGCGTTTCGAGGCGCTGCTCGATGGCTGGGGCGAGCCCCGACCGGCCGGCGTCGGGCGGGACGCCGACGGTGACGATGACCTCCGTTGGCCGCTGGAAGAGGACGTAGTCGGTCGTCGTCCGGACTTCGAGATCGACCAGTTCGTACCCCTCATACGCCGGGGTATCCAGTTCGGCGTTGACGGCGTCGCGGATATCCTGTTCCGTCGTCGCCGTCTGATATGAATCGTAGGTCACACCGCCCAAGAAGAGCGACAGGAGCGCGATTGCGGCGATGAGGACGCCGACCCGCTTGAGCGTGGCCGCACGGGCCTGCCCCTGTCGGAAGAAATGCTCCGGGCGATACCCGCCGTACCACAGCACGACGAGCGCGGCGAGATTGATGGAAAGGATGTTGACAGCCACGAGGACGGCCGATCCGATAGCGAGAGTGGGTTCGCCATAGGCGATACCGATGCCGACCGTCGCGGCCGGCGGGATGAGCGCAACGGCGATCATGACACCGACGAGGGCGGTCGAAACACCGGTCATAAGGCTCACGGCGCCGGCGACGCCGGCTCCGAGTGCGACCGCGAGCGAGAGGAAGTTCGGCGCGAGTCGCTCCTCGACTTCCGCGAGTGAGAGGGGGTCGATGCCGGGCGGGACGAGATTCGTCACCTGGACGAAGACGGCGAATGCCGTCGCAGCCACGATGGAGAGGACGACACCGAGAATCTGCAAGGAGACTCCGCGTCGGAACAAGTCGGGGTCGTCAACGACGCTGCCGACCGCTGCCGCCATCGCCGGGCCGATGAGCGGCGCGATGACCATCGACCCGACGACCGTCGCCGGCGAATCAAGGAGGAGGCCCGCGGTCGCGATAACCGCCGACACGACCGTCATCACGACGTAGGTTGGCAGCGCGGAGGCCAGTTCCTCGGCGCGGGCCACCAGTTCCTGGCGGGCGATGCGCTCTTCGCTGTCCTCCTTTTCGGCGTATTCCGCTTCGAGCTGCTCGAACTTCTCGGAGACGACCGTTTCGGCCCGCAACACGACGGTGTAGGCCTCCCGTTCGAGGCCGGCCTCGCGGAGTTCCTCAAGAATAGGTTCGACCGCGTTCGTCGGCAGCGGGAAGTACGCGACGGCGGTGTATTCGCGGCCGCTCGTTTCGTCGGTGACGACGTAGTCGATGCCCTCCTCGTCGAGCATCTCCAATACAGCATCCCGCTTTCCGGCGGGGATTGTCACCTGGACGAGTCGCACGGAACGGGCGTCGAACCCCTGGGCGATAATGGTATCGACACGGCGTGACCGGTCGCCTTATCCGCATCAGTACGCTACTGGGCGTATGTTCGATACACGCCCGAACCGCGATGCGGAGGTCGTCCTCATCGGGCGGTCAAACGTCGGGAAATCGACGTTGATGCGCGAGATCACGGGCCACACCAAGTTCGACACCGGCGGCAGCCCCGGCGTCACCACGAAACCGAACCACTACGACTGGGCCGCCGAGGATTTCGTCATCACCGACCTCCCCGGCTTCGGATTCATGTCCGGCGTCCCGGAGGAAGTTCGTGAAGACATCAAAACCAACGTCGTTCAGTATATCGAGGAGAACGCCGACAACATCCTCGTCGGCGTCCTCGTCGTCGACGGCAAAGCCGTCGTCGACATCATCGACCGCCACTCCGGCCCGGGCGAAATCCCACACGACGTGGAGATGTTCGGCTTCCTGCAGGAACTCGACATCCCGACCGTGGTCGCGGTCAACAAGATGGACAAGGTCGACGACCGCGACCAGCGACTCGACGACCTCGCGGAGCGGTTGGGCCTGTACCCGCCGTGGCAGCAGTTCGATGAGATGATCGCGCCCATCTCCGCGAAGCGCGGCAGCATCGGCCCGCTCAACGACGCCGTCCGGCATCACCTCCACGAGCACAAGCGGGACGACCTGTTCAAGTTCTTCTAAGCCGCGAGCGTGGCGCTTCGGATGCGCTCTCACTCGGCGATGAATAGTGGGTGGCTCGGATGTATAGCGCCTCGTCACAAGGGGCTCAGCGGGGGTAACAGCTCGTCATGGCCACCATCGAGAGATGTGCTCTGCAGGAGTAAGAATCTACGCTTGTACATCGGGTAACTGCGCCTGTACATCTCGCCTACGTAGCGCGGGCAATGGTCATCAAAAAACGAGCAGCAGCAGGCAGTCGAGTTCGTCTCTTTTCTAAGCAACTATACATCTTAGCAGAATCGCATATTTCCATAACCACAAGTCATAATTCTTGGCCTGTGTTCGAACCTCTGATTGGATACCCAGATACATTCCTCAAAATTGGGTATGAATACCAAATTTTTATGCCTGCAGTTGAGTATTTTGCTATTTCAAAACCGGACAAAGCACTACGGGTACTGTCCCTTCTTGTTGAATCAACGATAAGCAAGCTGAACGTGCAGAACGTAGCTG
>NZ_JBLGBY010000079.1:0-6068 GCF_047616845.1 Natronomonas sp.
CGCCGTCCGGACGTTTACTTCGTTTGGTCCGAACGAGGCTCACGCTCGCTGCGCTCGCGTGAACCGCCGTCCGGACGTTTCTGCTGACGCTACTCCGCGAGCGACAGGCATTTTTTCGAGCCAGGCGTCGAGGAAGTGTGAACCACCTCCGGGCCGGCATCGCGCTGTTCAACGCCGGCCACTATCTCGCCGCCCACGAGCCCTGGGAGGAGCTGTGGCTCGACGCCCCGACCGGCGAGCGCGATGACTGCATCCAGGGGTTGGTGCAGGCGACGGCGGCGACGCACAAGGCCCGAACCGGAAACTGGTCGGGCGCGGTCGGCCTCGCCGAGAGCGCGGCCGAGTATCTCGCCGCCTGCGACGGCGCCCTCGAGGTTACCCCACTCATCACCTGGCTTCGGCGACTCGCGTCCGACCCCGAACTCGCAGAACGGGAGCGGCCGCCGATCTTGCGACCCGACGGCGAGACCGTCACGGTCAAGCACGTGCAGTTTCCCACCGCAGCCATCGCGGCCGACGCCCTCGCCGAGACGCGCGGTGACGAGACAGTCGAACAGGCCGTCGAGTACGCCATCGCGGATATCGAGGCGGACGACGAGACCAGTGATTTCGTGATGTTGACGCTTGCGTACCTCCGGGACGACTCCCCAGCCGTCCGACAGCGTATCGCCGACCACGTCGACCGTCGGCGCATGCGCGAGTCGGACGTCGAGGGGCTGTTCGAGTAGCCCCCGGCTGATTTTACGCGGGCGGTCGAAGACCGAGTATGCGTGGGCTTGTTATCGGACGGTTCCAGCCGTTCCACGAGGGACACCGGTATCTCATCGAGCAGATCGACGAGGAGGTCGACGAGGTCGTGGTCGGCATCGGCAGCGCCGGCCAGTCACACACCGCTCGCAACCCGTTCACCTCCGGCGAGCGCGTGCTGATGGTGCAGAACGTCCTCGATGAGATGGATGCGAAAACGTATCTGATTCCCATCGCCGACGTCGAGCGGAACAGCCTCTGGGTGAGCCACATCGAAACGCTGTGCCCCGATTTCGACGTGGCGTACACGAACAATCCCTTCGTCGAGCGGCTGTTCGCCGAGGCCGGCTACGAGGTTCGCGGGACGCCGCTGCACGAGCGCGACCGCTGTTGTGGGACGGTCATCCGCCGCCGGATGCTTGAGGACGAACCCTGGCGGGAGTCGGTTCCCGAGACGGTCTGTGACAGCATCGACGAGATCGGCGGCGTTGAACGGCTCCGGATGATAACGGACAACGATACGTAGCAGGCTACGCGAGCGGTGACGCGGCGAGGAGGAGCAGCTCAGACCTCGTCTTTCGGCTCGCCTTCGAAGGTGTATTCGGCGGAGTTGTCCCGCGGTTCGTAGCCGAGGACTTCCTTCGGCCGCTCCAGCGAGTAGTACTTCCGGTCGTTATCGGAGATGCCGTAGACGATTTCGTAATCGTAGTCGGCCTGAATCGCGCGGTCGTGGAGGTGTGCACAGTCTCGATAGGAGAGCCACATCGCCTGCCCGCGTTCGTACTCCTTGGGCGGGTGGTCACGCGTGAGATTGCCGATACGGATGTTGCAGACCGAGATGTCGTGTTCGTCGTGGTAGTACCGGCCGATGAGTTCGCCGGCCGCCTTCGAGATGCCGTAGTGGTTGCCCGGCCGGGGGAGTTCCATCCCGTCGAGCATGAACTCGCTTTCTTCGCGGTAGATGTCGGGTTCGCGTTCGGTCTCGAAGTGGCCGACGGCGTGGTTCGAGGAGGCGAAGACGAACGTCTCGACGCCGGCGTCGATGGCTGCATCGTAGATGACCTTCGTTCCGTGGATGTTGTTGTCGAGGACGGAATCCCACGGCGCGTCGCGGCGCGGGTCGCCCGCGAGGTGGACGACGGTGGAGACGCCCTCGCAGGCTTCGGCCATCAGCTCCTCGTCGACGACGTCACCGACGAGATACGGGTGGTCAGGGTCGAACGGCGGCGGGTTGTGGAACAGATACCGCCAGTCGTACTTGTCACCGATGCCTTCGCGGATGGCCGTTCCGACCGCGCCCTTAGCACCCGTGAGCAACACGGTGTCGTCCATTTGGGTGTGAAAACGTCGGTTGCGGGTAAGAAACGTATGGTTCGCGCGCCGGACGGGCGCAGTTCCGAAACCGCCGCGGCGATGGGCGGAGAACACCCCGCCATCCCGACGCCGTTTCAATACCCTTTTGCCGTCGCGTCCAGTTTCACCCCGTATGGCAGAGTTTCAGGTCGTCGTCGGCGACCCCGACGAGGGCACCACGTACTCCTTCGACATCGAAGGACAGGACGCGAATCGGTTCATCGGCCGCTCGCTCGGCGACACCGTCGATGGCGAGGCTGTCGACCTGTCGGGCTACGAACTCGAACTGACCGGCGGCTCCGACACCTCCGGGCGCCCGATGCGAGAGGACGTCTCCGGCACCGAAACGCGAGCCATCCTCTCCGAGGGTGGCGTCGGCTTCGAGCCGAGCCGTGACGGCGAGCGCAAGCGTATCACCGTCCGCGGCGCCGAAGTGTCCGAGGACACCCGACAGATCAACGCCAAAATCGTCGACCGCGGCGACCAGTCCGTCGACGAACTCCTCGGCGGCGAGGACGAGTAACCCTCGTTTTCACCCCCGTTTCGCTTCATGCCTAGCGTTTCTTCCGACGGCGTCGACACCGTCCGTGCGTCGATAGAACAGAGTGGCGCGCTTGACCGCCCAAAGCTCGTCGTCCCCGACGACGTGTTGCCGGAGGGTACCGTCCGCGTTGACGCCGACGAGACCACCTACCACGCGGTCGTCGACACCGGCCTCGGCGGCGACCTCGAACTCCGCGGTCTCTACGATAACGCCCGCCTTGCCCGTACCGGCGAGGGCGAGAACCAACTTGAAGAGTGGGTCGAGTCCTGTGGCCTCGAAATCGGTCGTTCGGCGCTTCTCGACATCGTCGTCGAGGGCGAACAGTACGGCCTCCGTGCGCCCGGGACGCGCGCCGTGTATCAGGTCGCCGACAGCCCGGACGACAGCCTCGCCTCGATAGCGGAGGACGTCGACGGATGACGGATGCCGACGCGGACGACGGTTCGGCGCTGTACGACGCCTTCCTACGCGGCGAGCGCACCGAGGACATCCTCATCTACCTCCACGAGGAGGGCGTCGGCTCGATGGAGAAACTGGTCGATCTCGGCACGCGCGTCGAGGACGGCGTCGTCCTCGTGTTGCCGGCCGAAGACGGGAAATCGGCCTTCGAGAGCGCGACCGGCCTCGGCGCGATGGATTTCGCCGGGCAAGCGATGCAGACCGACGGCGACATCGCCGACGACTGCACGAGCGGCACCTGCCCCGACGCTGACGGTGACGACCACTACGTCAAATTCGTCTTCGCGTTCGCCGAAGCACAGAACGAGGAGGTCGGCGGTCTCTACGCCGAAGGTGACGTCATTCACGCCTACGCGGCGTGTGCGTGTGGGACGACCTACTCGGATAAGTGGGTCGTCTGAAAATCGTGTTTTTCTGATAGCCGTGCTATCACGGCGTCGATATCGCTCCTCGCAGAACGAACCGTTCGCCGTTACGCCGCTTCGTCTGGCTCTTCGAGTGCCCGGAACGCGTCGAGGATCACCTGTTTGGTGATGGCCCCACGGGTCGTCCAGTGGTGGGCGTAATCGAGCATGTCGTCGTAGATGTCGGGCTTACAGCCCGCAGCCTTCGGGTGGCCGCCGCCGTTGACCTGGCCGGCGACCTCGTGGCACCGCTCAAACTCGTCGGTGCCGCGGATCGAGGCGCTGCCGGCGGGTTTGACGATGACGGAGGCGTCGGCCTCCGCCTCCCGCATCGCTTCGGCGACCTCGTTCTGCGAACAGCGGCCGTACGTGACGCCGACCGTCCATTCGCCGATGACCTTGTACTCCGCGCGGCCGATGGCTTTCTCGATGAGGGCCTCCTTCTCGACGCGCTGCTCTTCGAGGAACGCCTCGATGTCGGCGGGGAGGTCGGCACCGTGTTCGACGACCGTCTCGATGTACTGCTCGGGGTCTTCCCAGTAGGCGTAATCCGCGAGGTCGTCGCTGCGGGGGTCTTCCTGGAGCCAGAGGTCGTGGTCGCGAGTGACCGCCGCGAGTTCGACGTAGCGCTCGTCGAAGTCGTGTTCAAGCGTGCGAAGCGTCACGTCGGTCGTACACTCCTCGTCGGAGTCGCCGACGACCAACTCCGCGTAGTCGGCGACGATGGCCGCGAGGTCGTCGTCCCACTGGTGGTGGTCGAACCACCGCACCGAATCGGCGCGCTCGGCGACGAGCGGCAGTACCTCGATATCGTGTTCGGAGTCGGGACAGAGGTCACAGACGTACACCTCGAGGCCGGGGTCGCCGAAGTCGGCGACGTATTCCAGGGCATCGTCGATCTCGTGGGGGCCGGCCGGTAGAAGCGCCGCCGACCCGAAGGCGATTCGGAGCAGGGCGACACACGCGAGGCCGTCGGCGTCGGGGTCGGCGATGACGACCCGTTCAGCGTCGGCGAGCGCTTCGCGCGCTTCCTGTTCGGCCTGCGCCTCGTCGAAGGAATCCGGCGTAAAGAACCCCTCTCCGGGGAGCAGCGACCGCCGGGCGAGCGGGAGGTTGTCGTCGTCGATGAGCCAATCGTCCATACCGCCGCGAGGTGCGCCGAGGGGAATAATCTCCCGTCTCGCGGTCGTCACCTGCCTTATTCTTCCAGTTGCCGAACCGTCAACACGGGCGCCGGACACGTCCGAACGACGTCTTCGGCGACGCTGCCGACCAGAAACGAGTGTTCGCCGTCGCGCCCCCGCGTGCCCATCACGACGGCGTCGGCCTCGGTGTCGCGGACGTAGCCGACGATTTGCTGGGCCGGCCGCCCCGCACGGACGGCCGTTTTGAGGTCGACGGGCTCGTCGCGCGACTCGTTCAGCTCGACGATACCGTCGATGGCCGACTCGCCCTGCTCGTCGAGGGCGTTCCGAACGTCGTCGTGAAGACGGTCAGGAAGCGACTCGACGCGCCCCTCATCGACGACGTATAGGGCGTGGACGGTGGCCTCGAAGCGCGCCGCGAGATCGAGTGCGCACTCGACTGCACGCGAGACGCTTTCGGAGCCATCGGTTGCGACGACCACCGTATCGAACATACTCCCCCTCCGCTCGCCGCGGATATAAATCCACACCGGGTTCGTCAGGGCGGTGTTCAGATACGGATGAAGAGTGAGGCGGTTCGTTTTCTGAGTGTTCTATGTCTGAAAACGACCGATTCGAGGGCTTTCTGGACGAGATTGAGTTAGGTTTTGTGGAACGAGAGGCGACACCGAAATTGCTGATGAAGCTCGGTGTTCAGCTCCATCTTGCTGAATTATCACTTTCGAATATAGGCTCTATTTTGAGATATTCGGTGGTAATCGGGCTTGATCAGGGGCCATAACTGGGTTCACAAAGCAGATCTACAGCCGACATCAGGTCAGAGAACTGTTTCAGCCACGCCGAAGCAGACACCGCCGACAACTGGCTTCGGTTCTTCGCCTTCGTATGGAATCAGCTGATTTGCACACCAGCTTCCGACAGGAGAATACATTTATTAGAGGCAGGCTTGGACTGGTTCTGTCGCTTGAATAGAAAATCAACGGTTTAAGTCTGATTTTGATCTTCAGATGTAGAACCACCGTTCATATTTAAAATTAGGGTAAACTCTTTATGTATGGCAATATTATCCGATTTATGGACAAGGAACCGAGCTCAATTAATTCTAAAAAGGCATCAAAATTAACCCGGAGAAGATTGATGAAGATGGCTACAGCAGCGGGATTCCCCGCAGCCACTGCCTTGTCACTGACTCCCGAGGATGTCAAAGCGAGTGACTCTGATCAAGTCACGATTGCCTTTGACGTCACGGGAGAGGTGAAAAAGCAGGTACCTGCTGACTGGTACGATCACGTTAGAAGAACCAAGCGCGTTAAATCAGATATCGAACAAAAATTCCTGGATAGGGAGGGAATTAACTCAGTTGGTGTTCGAACAGGATCAGACCCACATGTAATCGTCAGGCTTGATGCCGATAAT
>NZ_JBLGBY010000080.1:0-5833 GCF_047616845.1 Natronomonas sp.
GCATCGACGCCGAGATCGTCTGGCACGACGACGGCCTCCCCACGGACACCGACGGTATCGTCATCCCCGGCGGCTTCTCCTACGGCGACTACCTCCGTGCCGGCGCGATGGCCGCCCGCGCACCCATCATGGACGAAATCCGCGACGCCGCCGAGTCCGGCACGCCCGTTCTCGGCGTCTGCAACGGTGCCCAAATCGGCTCGGAGGGCGGCCTCACGCCCGGCGCGTTTACCACGAACCGCAGCGCGCGCTTCCAGTGTGAACCCGTCCATCTGCGCGTGGAGAACGCCGACACACTGTGGACGGCCGCCTTTGAGGAGGGCGAAGTCATCGAAGTGCCCATCGCCCACGGCGAGGGCCGCTTCGAGGTGCCGGACGACCACCTCGAAACGCTGAACGACGAGAATCGCGTGCTGTTCCGTTACTGTGAGCCGGACGGCAGCATCACCGACGCGGCGAATCCGAACGGTTCGAAAGAGAACGTGGCTGGCGTGCTGGGCGCCGACGACCACGTCGCGGTGTTGATGCCGCACCCCGAGCGGGCGTCGCTCCCCGATATCGGCCCGACCGATGGGCAGGGTGTCCTTCGCGGCTTCCAGTAGCTAGGCGTCGATAGAAGTCCCGAACGCAGACGGCGGTTGGGGCTGACTCCGTTATCGGACGAGCGGCTGATTGTACGTCGTCTCCTCGGCCATCACGTACTTCCAGGTGTCCTTACAGGCACACGACACTTCCTCGAACACCGAGGGGTCTTGCCGGAGGTCGAAGTCCTTGATGGCCCGCTGCACGAGGTCGTCACACTCCCCACAGTTGTGCGGGCCGCGGTCGGAGCCGTGCCCGACCGGGTCGGAGACGACGATGGCGTCGGCGTCGGCCGTCGATGCGAGCACCTCACAGATCGACCACAGCCACGGCGGCCGGTAGCCGCCGTCGTGGTAGAGCTCCTCGACCATCGTGTACCGCTGGACGTTACACGGGTTCATCGAGACGGTGTGGCAGCCGTCGACGCCGGCACAGCGCCGGATGGAGCGTTTCATGTCCTCGACGGCGTCGGGTTCGGCGAGGAACGGCGGCTTCATGAGGAGATACGCCTTCACGCCCGCGTCGGCGGCGCGCGTCTCGCGGCTTTCGTCCGTCGCCGCTCGACCATCCGGCGGCGCTCGCTCCGTTCCCGCCGCCCGTGCCTCCACGCAAGCGGCTTCGAACTCCTCGAAATCGAAGTACTTGTTGACGGCATCGTGGCGGACGCGGTCGGTCGCCGTTTCGAGGCCGACGGCCACGTCCGTCTTGATACCTCGGTCGGTAAAATCGCGGATTTTCTCCCGGTCGACGAAATCCGGGAGCGACTCGACGACCATCCGGTCGCGGTCGCTGAACGTCTCCGCGATGGCGTCTCGGGTTTCGGCGGGAATCTCCCGCTCGTCGAGGAACGACCCTGAGGTGTAGATTTTGATGAGGCCGGCTTTCTCGTCAGCGTCGTCGGATTCCGTCCGACTGCCCGGCGAGCGCTGCTCGCCGATGTTCTCGGCCTCGTGTTCCAGACAGTGTTCGATCTGGGTCATCAGGTGGTCGTGGGAGACGCTGCCGCCGTCGACGCTTTCGGCGACGTAGCCGCACATCGTGCAGCCACCGGCGCGTGCCCACCGACAGCCGCCGGTGTTGAGAATGATGGTGAGAGACTGATAGACGCCGTCGGGCGTGTTGTCCTCGTCGAGCCAGACCCGGGTCGGCTCCGTCGGGTCGTAGCTCTTGTCGTTTCGGGCCCGAACCTCACGCATCACCTCGTTGTGTGCGTCCATCCCCCGCCCCTGCTCGTAGGTATCGGGACTCGGCTGACTCATTGCCGGCCGTAGCCGACGCGCGGCTAAAGGGGTGTCGTCTGGGCGTCGACGGCGCGCTCGGCGCCGAAAAGCGGCGCGACCGCCCACCACAGCGAGGCTCCCACCACTGTGCCGGAGGCGTTCACGAGGACATCGAGTGTACTCAGCGACCGATAGGAGAGAGTACCCTGGAGCAACTCGATGAAAACACCGTAACAGACGGCGAGACTGCCGGCAACGAGAAGACCGCGACGGTCAGCAGCGAGTCGCGCGTAGCCGATGGCTCCGGTCAGCCCCGCGTAGGCGATGGCGTGAAGATACACGGACGTCTCGACGCCGAACAGCGTCGGTGGCACGCCATCGCCGGGTTCCGCGACCGACGCGGCGAGGATGACCACGAGACAGGCGAGGACGCCAGCGTACCGGAGCGGGCTCGGCGCAACGGGCAGCGAACGGGTCACGGCAGAGGCGTGCCGCGCCACCGATTTGAACCTCGCGGTTCGCTCGCCGGCGTACGGTCGCGATGCCTGGAATCAGGTAACCAGTTATGGTTACACAATGCTGGCAAGTCTTACCAGACTTGCACCCTACTAGCTAGTGGCACACGTTACAATGACAGAGTTAGGCGGATTCCACGATAACGTTGCTCGAGTCGACCTCTCGAGCGGTGACGTACAGTACGAAAACGTCGACGACGAGGACGCCAAAAAGTACATCGGGGCCCGTGGCCTCGGCGTCAAATACGTTTTCGAACAGGGCCCGGATGTCGACCCGATGGGGCCGGACAATCTGCTGGCGTTCATGAACGGCCCGCTGACGGGCACGCAGGTCACCATGAGCGGCCGCATCGCCATCTGCACGAAATCGCCGCTGACCGGCACCGTCACCGACAGCCACCACGGTGGCTGGTCGGGCGCCCGACTCAAGTGGGCCGGCTTCGATGGGTTGCTCTTCGAAGGCAAAGCCGACAAACCGGTGTATGCCGTCGTCGAAGACGGCGAGGTCGAGCTTCGCGACGCCTCCCATCTGTGGGGCAAGGGCTTCCACGAGACCCGCGATATCCTCGGCGAGGAAGTCGACGGGGAGTACGGCAAGAACCTCTCGGTAATGGGCATCGGCGAGGCTGGCGAAAACGCCGTGCGGTTCGCCGCCATCATGAACGAGGACGACCGCGCCTCCGGCCGCGGCGGCACCGGCTGCGTCATGGGCTCGAAAAACCTCAAAGCCGTCGTCGTCAAATCCGGCACGGAAATGCAGGAACCCGCTGATCCAGACACCTTCAAGAAAGGCCACAAACAGGCCATGGAGGTCATTACCGAATCCGAGGTCACGGCACCGAACGAGGGCGGGCTGTCGCTGTACGGGACGAACGTCCTGATGAACGCCACCGAAGAGATGTCCGGCCTGCCCGCCCGCAACGCCAAATACACCTCAACCGAGGACGCACGCAACGACGGCTGGGGTGGCGACGACTTCGATTCGGAAAACGTCTCCGGCGAGAACGTTCGTGAGAACATCCTCGTCGACGAACCCACCTGCCACTCCTGTCCCGTCGCCTGCAAGAAGGAAGTCGAAGTCGACGTCATGCACAAGGGTGAGGAGCTGAACGTCCGGACGGAGTCCTACGAGTACGAATCGGCGTGGGCGCTCGGCCCCAACTCCGGTCACACCGACCGCGACGAAATCGCCCTTATGCTCCAGCGCTGTAACGACCACGGCATCGACACCATCGATGCCGGGAACATGATGGCAATGGCCATGGAGATGACCGAAGAAGGCAAACTCGACGGCCTCGGCGAGGGCATCGAGTGGGGTGACTCCGAGGAAATCATCGAGATGCTCTCGAAGATCACCCACCGCGAAACCGAACTCGCAGACCACATGGCGGAAGGCCACGACCGCTTCGCCGAGGAGTTCGACGCCCACGAGAACTCGCTTGCGGTCAAAGGCCAGTCGATGGCTGCCTACGACCCCCGCTGCATGAAGGGGATGGGCATCGCCTACGCCACCTCGAACCGCGGGGCCTGCCACCTGCGGGCCTATACGCCCGCAGCCGAAATCCTCGGCATCCCGGAGAAAGTCGACCCCGTCGAATGGAAGGGCAAAGGCGAACTCACCGCCACCTTCCAGGACATGCACGCCATCAGCGACTCCTTCGACATCTGCAAGTTCAACGCCTTCGCAGAGGGCATCGAAGAGTACGTCCTGCAGTACAACGGCATGACGGGGCTCGATGTCGGCGAGGAGGAACTGATGCAGGCCGGCGAGCGCATCTACAACCTCGAACGCTACTACAACAACCTCGTCGGCTTCGACGGAGCCGACGACGACCTGCCCGAGCGGTTCGTCGAAGGCGAAGACGGTGCCATCCCCGGGCAGGGTGGTGTCGAGGGCAGCCTCGTCGAACTCGACCGGATGAAAGACGAGTATTACGAGGTTCGCGGCTGGGTCGATGGCGTCGTCCCCGACGAGAAACTGGACGCCCTCGGCATCGAGGTCGGCCCCGGTACCGGCGTCTCCAGCGGCGACTCCGCCGCACCCGCAGACGACTGAACGCTCCCACCCTCGTTCTTTTTTCAACTCGAGAAGCGACGGCGTCGCCCTATGCCTCGAAGATGAGCGCGTAGTGATACGGCGGGAGGTCGACGCGCCGCGTTCGCGTGAAGTCGGCGCCGTTTTCGACGATTCGTTGGGTCTCCTCGGGCGAGAGACGGAGGGCTGGCGGCGGCCCGCGCTGTTCGCCGGCGATGGTCGTCGACTCTTTCGGCACGTCCCGCCAGTTGATGACGACGAAGGTGCCCCCAGGCTTGAGCGCCTCGAACACTGCCTCGATGAACGTCTGCTGCTCGTCGCCAGCGACGCCGTGCAGCGTGTTCGCCAGCAGGCAGGTATCGACCCGTTCCGGGAGATGGTCGGCGAGGCTCCGAGCGTCGGCGTGGACGGGAACGACGTTCTCGACGTCTTGTTGGTCGGCGAGATGCCGGAGTTCGTCCAGAAGCGATTCGTCGACGTCGACGGCGTACACCGGCGCGGGGTCGGTGATTCGGGCGGCCGGGAGCGCGAAGTAGCCGTTCCCGCTACCGATTTCCACGAGCGATTCGCCGGATTCGACGCCCAGTTCGCGAAGCGTCGCGCCGGGCGTCGGCCACAGCCAACCCCACCAGTCCCAGTCGGGCTGTCGCGTGTTCTGGAAGCGTTCCATGACCGCCGTTCGCGGCCGTCGGGTAAAAACAGTCCTACAGCTCTGATTGGTCGGCGTGTGACCGCACCCACAGCTCGCCGATGCGGGAGAGCCGCGTCCGATAGGATTTGCCGTGCTCTTCCTGCTCGATGTAGCCTTTGCCGCCCGGGCCGAGGCGGTCGACGTTGTAGATGACTTTCGAGCGGAAGGAGTCGGTGTACTCCTCGCCGAGTTCCCGCGCGAGCGTCTGGGCCAACTCCGAGACGGATTCGAACTCGCCGTGTTCGCCGAGCGTGAAGAGGATGAGTTCCTCGAAGGGCTTGACGTTCGAGAAGGAGGCGACCGGGAGCTCGATGATGTGGCTGTCGCCGAACTTCTTGGCGCCGATGGTGGTACCGCGTTCGTCGAATTCCTCGAGGAGGTCGCTTGCCACCTGGAGATGCTCCTCGATGCGTTCGTCCTCGACGTCGCCGTCGAGCAGGTCGGCGAGCAGGTCGCGGTGGGCGCGGAGTTCCTCGGCCAACTCGGTTTCGAGGTACTTCTCGGGGACGGTGTAGTAGGTGTGGATGCGGTCGCGGTCGCCCTCGCGTTCGACCATGATCGAGTGGGCGGTGGTCGCGAAGGCGAAGGCGACGGTGCGCGGCATCGCGGAGACGTTTACCCACACCTCGCCGCCATCGTCGAGTTCGCTGTTGATGAGGTCGTAGGCCTGCTCGAAGGCGGCGTCGTAATCGTAGACGTCCTCGACGACGAACTGCTCGGTTTCGGCCCCAAGCAGGTTCGTGAAGTCCTTCTCCAGTTTGCTGGCGAGGTTGCGGGAGTACTCGACGTT
>NZ_JBLGBY010000081.1:0-5795 GCF_047616845.1 Natronomonas sp.
TTGTGGTGTGGGTCTCGAGAAGCGGTGAAAGCAGACAGAACGGGTCGCGGGCGTTATTCGATGAGGAAGTAAACCTGCTTGCGGGCGTCGTGGAAGGAGTACCGGGAGTCGACGAGGTCTTCTTCCTCGAGACGGTTCAGCGCGTAGCGAACCGTGCGGTCGGGGAGCAGCGACTCCTCGGCGAGTTGGCCCTGCGAGAGGGGGGAGGCGTCCTCGAGGACTTTCGCGACGAGTTTCGCACTCGGGGGGAGCTCCCGCAGCGTCTCGCGGAACTCCGGGTCTGACAGCGGTGATTCTGACTGGCGTGAGCGTTCCTCTGTGGTCGTGCTCATACGAACCCGTGGGTGAAACCTACTGGTAAAACTTCGCTATATGTGTGACAAAACAATACGTACACTCAAATGTGTATAATGGCCCCTTATACTCCTGCACCTTACACAATATGCGCTGGCAATTCTCGCGGCAAAAATCAGTACGAACGGCCCCGGAATTGAACCGACAGGGATGAACCATCCGTTTACTGCCGGGCGCCGATATTGTCGGGGAAGTGAGGGATTATCCCACGGAACCCACGACACATACGCAAACCGATGGTTTGGTCGTCGAACGAGCCGTGAACCGCTTCGTTCGGCGTCGCTGCCACAGTGGCACGCGAGCGCGTCTCCTGCATCCAGCATTCTTTTATGGCCCGGGTGGGTCGATTTGAGTAGCGTGAAGGGACAGGAGTGGTACCAGGCGGACGATATCGCGGAGGCGTACGAAGACAAACGCTTCTCGCAGGGAGGCCGTGTTATCGACCGCCGCGAGAAGGAAGCCGTCGTGGACGCGCTGGCGCCGCTCGAGGACAAACGCGTGCTCGAAGTCGCCTGCGGCACCGGCCGTTTCACGGTGATGCTCGCAGAGCGGGGTGCAGAAATCGTCGGAATGGACATCTCCGAGGCGATGCTCGAGCAGGGTCGAGCGAAGGCCCACGCCGCCGGCGTCGACGACACTCTCTTCTTTATGAAGGGTGATGCCGGCCGACTCCCGTTCCCCGACAACCACTTCGACGCCGTCTTCGCGATGCGATTCTTCCATCTCGCCCCCGACCCCGAGGGATTCATCCGGGAGATGCGCCGGGTTTCGAAAGAGCAGGTGTTCTTCGATACGTTCAACCGCTACTCGACGCGGTCGATCTACAACTGGGCGCTCCCGATGGGGTCGCGGCTCTACTCCGAGCGCGAGGTGCGTGAACTCCTCGTCGGTGCCGACCTGGAGTTGGCCGACGCCGACCACGATTTCGTCGTCCCCTACGGCTTTTATCGTGCGGTTCCGGGGTGGGTCGCCCGCCCGTTCCGCGCGCTCGATTCGGCCGTCGGGCGGACGCCGCTCGGCGACCGCCTCGCCTCCGTTTCCTACTGGGACGCCCGTGTCTCGGAGTGACGGGGACGGAGCGCACCCGCGGAACTTTTAGTCACGCGGCGCGCTAACCGGGGTATGGACGTCTCGGTGGTGATTCCGACGCTGAACGACTGCGAGGAGCTTTGCGGCTGTCTCGACGCGTTGGCCACCGAAACACCCGAAGAGCTCGTCGTCGTCAACGGCCCCTCCACCGACGGCACGAGCGGGATGGTTCGTGACCGCGACGACGTCGACGTACTCGTCGAAACCGACGACAGAAACGTCAACGTCGCCCGCAACGCGGGGATCGACCGCGCCCGCGGGGACGCCGTCGCCTTCGTCAACCCCACGATGACCGTCGAATCGGGATGGCTCGACGCGCTCGTCGAGGCGCTGGCCGACGCCGTCGCCGTCACCGGCCCGACCCACGAGGAACTTCGAGCCGGCGTCGCCACGGACACCGTCGAAGACCGAACGATTCGCGGCCGCTCGGTGACGTATTTCAACGGCGGCAACGCCGCGTTCACCCACGGGGTGCTTGAGCAACTGGACGGCTTCGACGAGTATCTCGACGTCGGCGGCGCCCGTGATGCCGCCCACCGACTTGCAGGTCTCGGCCACGGCGTCGCGTGGGCGGCCGGCATGTGCGTCTCCCGTGAGGCTGCGACCGACGGCGGCAGAACCGAACGCGACTGGCGCGAACGCTATCGCTCACTCTCCTATCGGCTCGCGAAGAACTACGGCATCCATCCGACGGTGCCGGTGCGGACGGTTCGACACGCCCTCTCCGATGCTGGAACCGCACTCCGCGATGTTGCCAGCGGCGAGGCGAAACCAACCACGTGGTTTGGCAACGGCCGTGACGTCGTCGTCGGCAGCGTTCGCGGGACTGCCGACGGCCTTCGGGCACGCTACGCCGACCGGTCGCCGCGACGGAACCCGAACGGCTGGTCGTCCCGTGCCGACCGGGCCGTCGCGGTGTACGACCGCCGGTAAAAACCCACCGACTATAATCCGATAGCAACCGTCCCGTCTCCCGGCTGTTACGCAATACTTATATAGAACCGCTGACGACATTAGCAATGAACATGTCACAGCAGATGCGCCAGCGGCGCGGACAGCCGCTTTTCATTCTTAACGAGGACACGGAGCGTACCCGTGGCAAGGACGCCCAATCATCGAACATCACCGCCGGGAAGGCCATCAGCGAGTCCGTACGGACGACGCTCGGCCCCCGAGGGATGGACAAGATGCTCGTCTCCGACTCCGGTGACGTCGTCATCACGAACGACGGCGCCACCATCCTCCAGGAGATGGACATCGAACACCCGGCGGCCCAGATGATCGTCGAGGTCGCCGAGACACAGGAAGAGGAGGTCGGCGACGGCACGACGACTGCGTCCGTGCTCGCCGGCCAGCTGCTCGCACAGGCCGAAGACTTACTCGACGACGACGTCCACCCGACGACCATCGTCGAGGGGTACCGCACCGCCGCCGACTTCGCGCTCGAGGCCATCGAGGATATCACGCTGACCGACGAACTCGACGACGACGTGCTCGCGTCCGTCGCCGAATCGTCGATGACCGGCAAAGGAACCGGTGACATCGACGCCGCGGCGCTCGCCGAGACCATCGTCGCCGCGATTCGCCAGGTCGAAACCGACGCCAGTATCGACCGCGACGCCATCACCATCCGCACGCAGACCGGTGCTGGCGCGTCCGCGACCGAGCTCGTCCAGGGCGTCATCAGCGAGGAAGAGCCGCTCCACGAGGACATGCCCCGCAGCGTCGAGGACGCAACCATCGGTGTGCTCGACCTCGACCTCGAAGTTCGCGAGGCCGAAATCGACGCCGAGTACGACATTTCCGATGTCGACCAGCTCAACGCCGCCATCGAGGCCGAGGAAGGCGAACTCCGGAGCTACGCCGAGTCCGTCGCCGACGCCGGCATCGACATCGCGTTCGTTACCGGCGACATCGAAGACCTCGTCGCCTCCTACCTCGCGAAGGACGGCATCCTCGCGTTCGACTCCGTCGACGACGACGAAGCCCGCTCCATCGCGCGAGCGACCGGCGCCCGCACCGTCGGCACCCTGAACGATATCGAGGAGGACGACCTCGGGCGTGCCGACTCCGTCAGCGTCGAGACGTTCGGCTCGAACGAACTCGCCTTCATCGAAGGCGGCGCTGCCGCGGAGACGGTCACCGTCTTCGCCCGCGGCGGCACCGAGCACGTCGCCGACGAACTCGAGCGCGCACTGCGTGACGCCCTCGACGTCGTTACGGCCGCCCTCGACGCCGGTGGCGTCGTCCCCGGCGCTGGCGCGACCGAAATCGCCATCGCCGACCACATCCGCTCGAGCTCGGCTCGCGTCGAAGGCCGTCGCCAGCTCGCCATCGAGGCGTTCGCCGACGCCGTCGACGTCCTGCCGCGCACGCTCGCCGAGAACGCCGGTGTCGACCCCATCGACGCGCTCGTGGAACTCCGTTCGACCCACGACGCCGAGGGCCGTGCCGGCCTCATCACCGAAGGTGAGGGTGGCAACGTCGGCAACCCCGTCGAAGCCGGTATCCTCGACCCCGCCGCCGTCAAGCGCGAGGCCGTCGAATCCGCCACCGAGGCGGCGACGATGATCGCCCGCATCGACGACGTCATCTCCGCGAAGTAACGCGTCGTTTCACCCACCACTTTTTCGCGCGCTCACCGTTCAGTCGCTTCTGGGTCGAACCGCGTGCCGTCCGGCGCGTTTTTCATCGCTCGACATGTCCATCCACTATGGAACGACTCACGGACGAGACGGTCATCGTCACGGGCGCGAGCCGCGGCCTCGGCGCGTCGATGGCTAACCGGTTCGCACGCGAGGGCGCAAACACGGTTCTCACTGCTAGAAGTGAAGCCGACCTCCGCGAGGTGGCTGCCGACGCCGACGGCGAGACGCTCGTCGTCCCGGCCGATGTTACCGACGAGGCGTCCGTCGAGGCGCTCGTCGAGACGACTGTCGCGGAATACGGCGACCTTACGGGCCTCGTGAACAACGCCGGCGTCGGGATGTTGAGCCTCTACGACGAACTCCGGGACGTGACCGAGATTCCGGTCGAGGACTGGCGGCGCATTTTGGCGGTCAACGTCACGGGCGTGTTCCTCTGTTCGAAACACGCCGTCCCCGAGATAGCCCAGGGCAACATCATCAACATCTCCTCGGGGCTCGGCCGCCGTGGTGCGGCCGGCTGGGGGCCGTACGTCGCCTCGAAGTGGGCCCTCGAGGGCTTCTCGCGGACGCTCGCAGCGGAAGTCGAACCCGACATCAACGTCAACTGTCTCGACCCCGGCGGCCGCGCGGAAACGGGCTTTTGGAACCACTTGCCAGAAGACGAACGCGAGTCGATCCTCGACCCGGACGTCATGGACGACGCCGCGGTGTCGCTGCTTGCACAAGAACCCGGCAGCGTCACGGGCGAATCGATGACGGCCGAGGAGTGGGAAGCGCGACTGTAATCACGCAGGGTCGGTTTCCCCGGCCTCCTCATCGCTGTCGCGTTCCGCTTCCTTGCGGCGCTTGCGGTCGGCGGCGAGTTCGCGGTCGATGTCGTCTTCGAACGCCGAGGTGGGTTCGACGGTGACGACGTTGCCGCCGCCGGGGTCGACGACCATCACCTCTTCTCCTTCGGGGATTTCGCCGTCGAGAGGGCGGGCCTGATAATACGGATTGAAGCCGCCGCTATCGAGTTTCACCTCGCCGCCGTGCTTCGTGACGCGTTCGGTGACGCGGCCGGTCTTCCCCCGGAGTGATTTCGAGTCGCTGGTCTGTCCAGCCCCTTTCCCACCGTAGAAGTCGAACTCCCGGTACACGTAGAAGGCGGCGCCGCCGGTGATGAGGACGACGGCGGCCAAAACGAGCGGCAGCGCGACGCTCGGCAACACGCCGCCGAGCGAGAGCCCCACCAGGCCGGCGGCGAGGAGCGCGATGCCAACGACGATGAAATGGGCGCCGGGGGCGAACGCCTCCAGAATCACCAGTGCCGCGCCCACGAGAACGAGCAGGAACGGCACGGAGTAGCCGAACAGTTCCGCCATAAGCCGTGGTACGTCCCCACGTGGGTTAACGCTTCGCTTCCAGCGGGGTCAGCCGATGACGAGTCGCGAGAGGAGGAACAGCGCAAGGGCGACGCCGAGGAGGACGAACGCCGCAGACTCGAGTGAGGGGTTGCCGGGTTCGAGCGGCTCGTTGCGCCGCATTTCGGCCTCGCGTTCGGCTTCCGCCTCGGCTTCCCGAACCTCGATGTCTTCGAGCGTGAACCGCCACTGGGAGTCGTCGCCAGGCTCCTCCTCGGCGCCGGACACCGACCCCTCACTGTCGCTCATACGTTCGCTAGTGGGACGGCCCGCAAAATGGCTGTCGGGACGCCGACGGCCG
>NZ_JBLGBY010000082.1:0-5681 GCF_047616845.1 Natronomonas sp.
GGAGACTGCGCTCCCTGTGGATACACCTGTGTCTGCAAAGCGCGTCGTGGAAACAGGAAGCCCCACCCTCAAGCGCGAGCCGTCAGGCGAGCGGTAGGGTGGGGTAGTTCACAGCTCGTCGGCGATATCCTGCATCGTCAGCGAGGCGTAGCCGTGCGCACAGAGGGCTCTGTACGTCGCCTCCATGATCCGCTCGCGCGTCTCCTCTACCATTATTGACTGACTAGTCAGTTAGGATTTAAATAGTTCGGGTTTTCGCGCCGGAGGCCGCCGCTCTCCCTTCGTTAGCGGCCATGGTAATATGTCTCACGAATGGCCACGAAATTTATCACTCGGGTCAGCGACATATTCGGTTGCAATGAAAGCTAGAGCAGCACTCCTATCGATGCTTCTGGTCGTCTCCCTCGTGGGGGCGGCCGCAGCGCCCGCCGCCGCCCAGGACGCGTCGGGCGAGGCGTACAGTGGTGCACACGTCCAGTTCGACGCAGGCAGCAGCTCCGTCGCCAACTACGCGGTCAACGGGGACGTCCTCGTCGAGAACGTGACGATACAGTCGTCCAGTAAGGCGCGCAGTCAGACCGGTGTCAACATCGACGCCGACCTCGAGACAGCGACGAACTTCCGCGGTTCGGGACTGCAGGTCGCCTCCAAGACCAGCGTGAGCGCCACCATCGCAGTCGAGAGTGGTGCCGAGATGCAGACCCACGACAACAGTCGCGGCGTCTTCCAGGTTCGCGCACAGGAGTCCGACCAGATGGTACGGGCCAACATCAGCGAGCGTGCCCAGGCCGAGTCCAAGGGCGACAAACGCGTCGTCGTGACGAAAGAGGATGGCAGCGAGGGTTCGTTCATCGTCATCGGTGACGGTGAAGTCGTCGTCAACGAACAGGGGAACGTCACCGCCGAGGTCAAAGAGGGCAGCCAGCTCGTCTACCGACAATACGATACCGGACGCGACGACGGCGATGAGAAACGGGAGCGGATGATCCAGAACGGCACTGCGACGGCCGAGGTGTACATCCAGCAGGCCCAACAGAGCGGCGAAGACAGCTCCGACGAGAGCCAGGAAGCGGCCGCCAGCGTCGTCGAATACGGCCAGGATACGTCCGTCGAGGTTACCTCCCAGAGCAAGAACAACGTCGAGATGGCTGTCGACCGTTCGCAGAGTCAGGGGAAGGTCGTGTTGACGACCGTCTCCGAGTCGGCCTTCGACAGCGCTGAGAACATCCAGGTGCTCGTCGATGGCGAGGCCGCTGCCCAGGCGGATTCCTACAGCGCCGTCGAGCAGTCGGCGATGCAGGGCGACCAGCCGCGCTACTACGTCTCCCAGTCGTCGAGTGCCAACGCCGCGGCCAACGTGGCTATCGGTATCGACCACTTCTCGACCCGGAACGTCCAGATGACGAGCGGTGACGGTGAGGGCGACACGTCCAACGGTTCCGGTGCCGGCTTCGGCGCGCTCGTTGCGCTCGCCGCCCTCGGCGCCGCCCTCGTCGGAACCCGCCGCAGGCAGTAATCCGAACGGCCAATAGACTTATTTTTTCCCGGCGGGTTTCGTCGGATATGCAGTACAGAGCAGCCCTGCTTTCGGTGCTTCTGTTCACCTCCCTCGTGGGGGCGGCAGCGGCACCGGCCGCAGGTCAGCAGGCGAGTGGCGAGGCGTACAGTGGAGCCCACGTCCAGTTCGACGGGGGCAGCAACGCAGTCACCGATTATGCGGTCGATGGCAACGTCATCGTCGAGAACGTGACGATGCAATCGTCGAGTGAGGTGCGAGGCCAGGCCGGGGTCGGCATCGACGCTGGCCTCTCGGCAACGACCAATATCAACGGCGCGAGTATCGATAGTCAAACGAAGGTCAGCGCGAGCGTCAGCCTCGGCTTCGAAAGCGGCGGTAACATGACTGCATACGACACCACTCGTGGCGTCGTCCAGTTCAACGCCGCCGAAGGCGACCAGGTCGTCAACGCCAAGCTCTCCTCGAACGCCCAGGCCGAATCCGAAGGCGACAAACGCGTCGTCGTGACGAAAGAGGACGGCAGCCAGGGTGCGTTCATCGTCGTCGGTGACGGCGAAGTCGTCGTCAACGAACAGGGGAACGTCACCGCCGAGGTCAAAGAGGGTAGTCAACTCGTCTACCGGCAGTACAACGACGAGCGCTCCCAGAAGGAGGAGGAAGCTGAACGGATGATTCAGAACGGCACCGCGACGGCCGAAGTGTACGTCCAGCAGGCACAAGACGACGGCGAGGATGCCGCCGACGAGGGCAACGAAACCGCCGTCGAAACCATCGAGTACGGTCAGGACACCACCGTCGAGGTCACCTCCCGGAGCAAGAACAACGTCGAGATGGCCGTCGAACGCTCCCAGAGTCAGGGGAAGGTCGTGTTGACGACCGTGTCCAAGGAGGCCTTCGAGAACGCCGAGAACATCCAGGTATTCGTCGACGGCAGCGCGGCCGTCCAAGTGGATTCCTACAGCGCCGTCGAGCAGTCGGCGATGCAGGGCGACCAGCCGCGCTACTACGTCTCCCAGTCGTCCAGCGCTGAGGCCGCTGTCGACATTGCAGTCGGTATCGACCACTTCTCGACCCGGAACGTCCAGATGACGAGTACGCAGGACGCAACGCCGACGCCGACGCCGACCGCCACCGATTCGATGGACGAATCGACGGCGACGACCACTGACTCGACGGACGAGTCGACGGCGACGGCAACCGATTCGACCTCGGGTGACGGTGCCGGATTCGGCGTGTTAGCCGCCCTTTCGGCCCTCGCTTCGGCGCTGTTCGTGCGTCGTCGTCGATAACCCACGCCCCGTATCGGATTTTTATCTGGCCGCTGAAACTAAGTGACACGGCGCGCAGGGAGATGTATGAACCGTTCGTTTAGCGTACTGTTTGCCACACTGATGGTTTGTTGGCTGCTGGTCGCGCCCGTCGGCGCAGTCGCACAGTCTGATTCCCAGGTGACGCTCACCGTCTCGGTCGTCGACCAGGAGGACGTCTCCGTCGGCAACGCCGAGGTCACCGCCACGTGGGACGGCGGCGAGACGACCCAAACCACCGCGAGCAACGGCCGTGTGTTCATCGATGTCCCCGAGGGTTCCGACGTGAACCTCACCGTCGAACACCCCGATTTCATCCGGAACGAACCGCTCCTCGTCGAAGACGCCTCCGAACAGGACGTGACGCTCCGCGTCTCGCTGAAGGGCCAATCGACCGTCACCGTCACCGACACCAACGGCGATCCGCTGGCCGACACCTCGGTCGAGTTCAGCCAGGGCGGCTCGACCGTCGCCGAGGGTAAAACGGACGAGAACGGTGAGTTCTCGACCGGTATCATCGAACAGGGCCGCTACCGCGTCTCGACGGTCAAGCCCGGCTACTTCCGCAACTCCAGCCGCGTCCGGGTCGGCGTCGACACCACGAAACAGTTCACGCTTGAACGGGGCTCCGTCCGCCTCGATGTCGAGGTATACGACGACCACTTCGAGGAGCCGAAAAAGCTGGACAACGCCCAGATTCGGATCAACGACGCCGAGGGTGAGGTCGCGAGCGTCCGCGCCTCCGGCGGCTCCGCCTCCATCAGCGTCGGCGTGAACACGTTGTACTCGGCCACCGTCACGAAGGAGGGGTACGTCGAGACGAAAGACAACTTCTACGTCCGTGAGAGCGACCGTTCGATAAACCTCACGACCCAGCGGGTGCCCACGCTCGTCGTCGAACCGCAGAACAGTCGCGTCGTCATCGGTGAGAACACGCGTGTGCAGGTCGTCAACGCCTACGAAGAACCGGTCGAAGGCGCCGAAATACGCTACGAGGGCGAGACTGTCGGCGAAACCGACGCCAACGGCGAACTCTCGGTGACCATCGACACCGCGGGGCCACAGGAGTTCCGCGCGGTGAAAGACGGTGTCGAAAGCGAGAACGTCACCATCGAAGGTATCGACCCCGACGCCAAGGACACCGAGGAGCCCTCGACACAGACGCCGACCGACACGAGCGCCGTCGGCGCCGGGCCCGGAGTCGGTATCGCTGCCGCCGCACTCGCCGCTGCGCTGCTGCTCCGTCGTCGCCGCTGACGCAGTCACCGACTCGACACTCATTTTATTGCTCCTCGTATCGACCCCGTCCGTATGAGTGACGCCGACGAGGCGAGCGCTCGGGCTACGCTCCGGGAGGTCATGGCGCTCGAACGCGACGTCTTCGTCCTCTCCGTCGCAATGTTCGCGTTCAGCCTCGGCTTCCAGATGACGAGTCGGTACGTCCCGCGCTACATGTCGGTGCTCGGCGCCGGCGCGGTCGCAATCGGGCTGTTCGGCACGTTCGGCAATCTCCTTAGCGCCGTGTATCCGTATCCCGGCGGAGCCGTTTCCGACCGTATCGGGTCACGCTTTGCGCTGACGCTTTTCGGCCTCGCCTCGACGGCCGGCTTTCTCGTGTGGCTGTTCGCCGACGCCTTCGGCACCGTCGCCGTCCCAGCCGTCGGCACGACCGTCGAGGTGGCCGGCCGCGAACTCGTCGTCGGCTGGCTCGACCCGGCGACGATTCCGGTCGGCATCTTCCTTGGGTTGGTGTTCGCACAGGCCTGGAAATCGTTCGGCCTCGGGGCCACCTTCGCCATCGTCAAGCAGACCGTCGAACCGGAGCGGCTGGCGACCGGGTTCGCAAGCACCGAGACGTTCCGCCGGACGGCGTTCCTGCTCGGCCCGCTGTTCGCCGCCGGCGTCCTCACCGTCTTCGCCTTCGAGACGGGCTTTCGCGTCATCCTCGCGGTCGCGGCCGCGTTCGGTTTCGCCGCGACGCTCGCCCAGCATTTCCTCTATGACGCCTCCGGCGACACCCTCGGAAAATCGTTCGAGGGCGTCTCGACGGTTGTCTCCGATCTCCGGTCGATGCCGCCGGAACTGCGGCCGCTGCTCGTCGGTGATACGCTCGTCCGCTTCGCCAACGGCATGGTCTACGTCTTCTTCGTCATCGTCGTCACGGAGTTCCTCGCCGTCGGCGTGACGTTGCCCGTCGTCGGCCGCCTCTCGCCGGATGCGTACTTCGGCGTCCTCCTCGCTATCGAGATGCTCGTCGCGTTGCTCGTGATGGTGCCCGTCTCGCGGCTCTCCCGCCGGGTTGGCCTCAAGCCCGTCGTCGCTATCGGCTTCGCAGTCTACGCCGTCTTCCCCGCGCTGCTCATCAGTGCGCCAGAAAACGCCTTCGCCCTCGCCGTTCTCTTCGCCTTTTCGGGCCTTCGCTTCGCCGGCCTGCCAGCACACAAGGCGCTCATCGTCGGGCCGGCACGGGCAGGAACGGGCGGCCGCGTCACCGGGTCGTACTACCTCCTCCGGAACGTCCTCGTTATCCCCTCGGCCGCGCTCGGGGGCGCCACCTACGCAGTCTCGCCCGAGGCGGCCTTCGGCACGGCGACGGTCATCGGCATCGTCGGCACGGCGCTGTTCCTCGGTTTCGGTGCGGAGTTCGAGGAAGCGGTGGCCGACTGATCACTCGATTCGGTCGAGCTCGGTTCTGGTTCGTTCGTCTTCGACGTTGCCGGTGTTGCGCGTCTCCGTCGGCTCGAAAAGCAGGAGCTCGGCTTCCTCGTCGGCGACGGGACGGTGTTCGACACCGGCCGGAACGACGAGGAACTCGCCTTCCGACAGCGTCACATCCGGCTGGTCTTGAAACTCGA
>NZ_JBLGBY010000083.1:0-5580 GCF_047616845.1 Natronomonas sp.
GGCGCGACCGAGAGCGGTCGGCTCGAAGCCGTCGATGAACTCGTATTCGAGCAGCTTGCCGACCGCGTGTTTCGTCGGCACTTCGCCGATCATGCGGTCGTTGAGATGTTTCGCGCGCTTGCCCGCGACGGTGATGTTCGCGAGCGTCTCCTCGATGGCGAACGTCTCGTCGTAGCGGGTGATGACGGGCTCCATCTCGCCTTTGAGGAGCTTGAACGCCACCTCGTCCTCGCTCATCTCCATGGAGTTGTGGTAGGTGGTGTCGGGCTCGACGAGGACGTAGACGGTACCCGTGTCGTGGTAGTCCGGGCGCCCGGCGCGGCCGAGCATCTGTTCGAACTCCTGGACGGAAAGCCACTCGATACCCATCGCCAGCGAATCGAAGATGACCTGTGAGGCGGGGAAGTCGACACCGGCAGCCAGCGCGGCGGTGGTGACGACGGCGGCCAAGTCCTGGTCGCCGAACTGGCGTTCGACGCGGTTCCGCTGGCCGTGGTCGAGGCCGGCGTGGTACGGTGCCGAGTCGTATTCGAGACGGCGGGAGACCTCGTGACAGCGGCGCCGTGAGTTCGTGAAGATGATGGTCTGGCCCCGGTACCCCTTCGAGGATTTCGAGTCGAACGCTCGCTTGACGAGTGTGTTCTCGATGTCGACCTTCTCGGAGCCGTCGGCGAAGGTGACGTGGCGTTCGATGGGGACGGGGCGTTCTTCGAATTCGATGAGCTGGGCGCCGAGCTGGCCGGCGAGTTCGATGGCGTTGCCCACCGTCGCGGAGAGATACACCCACTGGGTGTCCTGGTCGTTGGTTTCACAGTAGTGTTTCAGCCGCGTGATGAGGCCATCGAGGCGGTGGCCACGCTCGTCTTCACCGAGGTTGTGCACCTCGTCGATGACGACGGTGCCGATGTCGCCGAGGTCTTTGCCCGTCCGGAGCGAGTGGTCGATACCTTCGTAAGTGCCGACGATGACGTCGGCGCTGGGGTCGAATCGATTGCCGTCGTCGCGGATGCGTGAGGCGCCGACCCGAAGCGTGATATCGAGGCGGTCGCCGTATTCGTCCTGGAAGTCGCCGTACTTCTGGTTCGCGAGGGCGACGAGCGGGACGAGAAACAGCATCTTGCCCTCGCCTTTCAGTGCGCGGTCGATGCCGGCGAGTTCGCCGACCAGCGTTTTCCCGGTCGCCGTCGCACTCACGACGAGCTGGTCGCGGCCCTCGAGCAGGCCGTTCTCGACGGCCAGACTCTGGACGGGCAGCAGTTCGTCGAACCGCTGGAGGTTCGATTTCAGGTCGCTGTGGACGTCGATATCGCGCGTCGAAACGAGGTCGATGTCGTCCGTCGTGGCGCTTATTTCGTCGAATTTCGTCAGCTCGGGGTCGAGCTGGCCGGAGAGGAGGTTCGCGACGCGTTCGAGGTCGCCGACTTCGAGCAGGAGGTCTTCGAGGCGGTCGCGTGCGCCCGATTGGAGGCCACGGTAGTTCGCCTCGCGTTCGAGTTCCCGTTTCGCACAATCGGGACAGATATGCTCGTCGTCGGATTTGATGGCCGTCTCGGTGGTCAGCGGTGAGTATCGGCCCTTGTTCGCACAGATACGGCAGGTGCGAACCTGCTTTGCGTCGAGTTGGTAGCCGTCGAGCATCGCTTCGAGTTCGCCGCGCTTGCCGCGTGAGGTCTGCTCGGAAATGCGGATGCGTGCGGCGCGGCGCGCCATCTCGATGAACTGTTCGGGGCGGCGCGGCACCTCGTCGTCGCCGTCCTTGACACGGAACCGACCGGGACGGGGGCCGGCGCCGGTTTCCTTCAGTTCGAGGCGGCCGCGTAGCAGTCGCTCTCCGTCGCGGCGCACGACGACGGTGTAGTCGTCGCCGGCCTCGTGGAGGAACAGCGTATCGACGTCAGCGACCTGCTGTGACACGCTCGGATATAGTTTATCCGGGTATTTCAGTTGTCCGGGAGGCGTGTGGGCGGGTGACACGAGCGTCGAGACGCTGCCGGCGTTCACCGCGGCGGAGTGGGACGAGGACGTCGTCGCCGAATCTCGGTGTGAGGGGCCGCGTTCGCCGATAGCTCACTCGGCGAGCGTGATTTCGTCGTCGCCGTTCGGTACCGCACAGATGAAGGCACCGTCCTCGTCGCCCTCGTTCCGGTACCAGTGGACGGTGCCGGCCGGGATGAGAAGCGAGTCGCCCTCGCTGACCGCGTACTCCTCGTCGCCGATACCGACGGTGTAGGTGCCCGCCAGTACGTACTGCTCGTGCTCGATTTTGTTGGTGTGTTTCGGCACCTCGGCGCCGGGTGCTAACACGAACCGCCGGATAGCGAGGTTAGGCGCGCCGTGCTCCGGGCCGACGAGGACGCCCTTCTGCATCCCGTCGGCAGCGTCGACGCGTTCGTATTCGATGTCGTCGGCGCGGCGAACCATCGGTCGGGGTCGTTCCTCTGTCATACCGTCGCTACGAGTCGCGTCTACTTCGATTTCCCGGTGAGTATTTTAGTATCGCGGCGACGGAGGGAGTAACATGAAGAGCTTCCGGGTCGGTAGCGTGTTCGGAATCCCAATCGAGCTGGATCTGACGTTCCTGCTCATCCTGCCGGTGTTCGCCTACATCATCGGGCTTCAGCTCGGCCAGCTGGACATCCTGTTCAACGAGACGCTTCGCTTCGCCATCGATTTCGAGTCGCTGACCGTCTCGACGGCGGCGCGCTACGGTATCGGCACCGTCGCGGCGCTCGGGCTGTTCGTCTGTATCGTCGCCCACGAGTTCGGCCACTCGCTCGTGGCTCGCCGCTATGGCGTGCCCATCGAATCCATCACGCTGTGGTTGCTCGGCGGTATCGCACAGATGGATGAGATTCCCGAAGATTGGAAGAAGGAGTTCAACATCGCCATCGCCGGCCCCATCGTCTCGGTGCTCATCGGCGGCGGCACCTATCTCGTCTTCACTCTCGTCCCCAGCAACGGCTTCCTGCTCGAGGCGGCTCGCTTCACGCTGGCGTATCTGGCCGTCATGAACGTCGTCCTCGCCGCGTTCAATCTGCTGCCGGGCTTTCCGATGGATGGTGGCCGAATCCTCCGTGCGATCTTGGCACGGAACCGGCCGCACGCACAGGCGACACAGCAGGCTGCCCGCGTCGGCCAGCTGTTCGCCATCATGCTCGGTCTCTTCGGGCTCCTCGCCGGCTTCAACATATTCCTCATCATCCTCGCCTTCTTCATCTACATCGCCGCCTCCTCGGAGGCGACCCGGACGGTGATGAAAGCCGCCTTAGAGGGCGTCTCAGTTCAGGACGTGATGACGCCGCGCGACCGTCTCGACACTGTCTCGCCGAAGACGACCGTCGCGGAGCTGACGGAGCGGATGTTCCAGGAGCGACACACCGGTTATCCGGTCATGGAGGGCGACCGCGTCGTCGGCATCGTCACGCTCTCCGATGCGCGTGAGGTCGACCAGGTCGAACGAGACGCCTTCCGCGTCGAGGATATAATGAGTCGCGAGCTTCAGACCGTCGAGCCCACCACGCCGGTCATGGACGCCTTCGAGCGCATGCAGGAGAACAGCATCGGCCGCCTGCTCGTCATGGAAGGTGAGACCGACGAGGAATCGGGCCGGCTCGTCGGCCTCCTCTCCCGAACCGACGTGATGACCGCACTCGACATTGCCAAATCCGGCGGCACGCCCGGTAGCCGACCCATCGGTGGCGAAGACGCCGTGCCTCCCGAGACGCTGGAGGGCAACCGTGTCTGAGTCGGGTTTTGACTTCGATTACTCGGCCAGCGTGACGTTCTCGGTGAGCCACGCCTCGGCTTCCGAAAGGGCCGTCTCGTCGTCGGCCGTGAGCTTCAGTCGGTTGTGGCCCGCCTCGCGGTCGGGGTAGCAGCCGACCTTGACGCCGAACCGTTTCTGCACCTCATCGAGCCGCTCGATGAGGTTGGCCTCCGGCTCGTCGGTGTAGACGAATCGGGAGTCGGCGTCGCCGGAGAACTCCGCTTCGACCTCCTCGAACATCCGTTTCATCTCCGGCGGAATCCCCGGGAACACGTAGACGTTCTCGACGACACAGCCCGGCGACAGTCCCGCGTGGTTGATGAGCGGACGCGATCCCTCGGGCAACAGCGCCTCTTCCGCGGCATCGACATCTAGGTCTGGGTAATTCCCAGCGATGGCTTCGAGCGTGCGTTCGACGTCCGCGAGCGCGAGGTCGTTCTCGACGAGTGGGCGGTCGAACGCCGCCGCGACACCGTCGATGGTGACGTCGTCGGGCGTCCGCCCTAGGCCGCCCGTCACGATGACCGCGTCGAAGGAGTCACTGTACGACCGCGTCGCCTCTGCGATGACCGACAGCTCGTCGGGCACCGTCAGTACGCGCTCGACGGTCACGCCGCGTTCCGTGAGTTGCTGGGACAGCCACGTCGCGTTCGTGTTCTCCGTGTCACCGGCCAACAGCTCGTCGCCGACAGTGAGTATCGCCGCCTGCATACCTCAGATGCGGGCTCGGAACGGTTATTCCTTCCCACCCGCGCCGTCGTTTGCCAACTTCCAAGCCCCCGAGTCGCCCGAGCAGTCACCGTCCGTGAGCTATCTCGCCGAAGCCCCGGGCCCCCCGAGGCGACGGGCCGGTACACCTTCGGCGCTGCCGAGGTGAGCACCGACGGCGGCGATACTTGGGAGTCCGTCAGCGGCACGAGCGACACCAACTACGTCGTTGTCAATCGACCTGATCAGGTCGCCGCTACCAGCACCTCACGGCTCATCCGCCCGAACTCCGCTTTTCGGTGGCAGGCCGGACACAGCGATACGACGTTTTTGAGGTAGTGAGCGTCTATTTCCGTGGTGGCCGGCGTCTCCACGAAGGCACGAACTGGAACGATGTGGTGGACGTCCGGGTTCCGACCGAGTTCTTCCTTCGAGGTGCCGCAAAGCACACACTCGTAGCCATCGCGTTCGAGCGCCTGTTTTCTGACGCGGTTCCACCCACGTCCGTAGTTGGCCTCGATGCCACCCCGCCAGTTCGGATGGCCTTCCCCGGTGAACGCCTCGGAGAGCCACTCGCTTTGACAGTCCGTGCTGCAGAAGACGTGCTCACCGTTGATATTGTTCTGCTGGCGGACGACCTTCGAATCGCACCAATCACAGGCAAGCTCTTGTTCGCCACCCGACCAGCGAGGGTTGTTTTCCCCTGATATATCCGGTGTGTGTCGCCAGGGTTCCTCGTTTACGCAGGTGTGACAGTACAGCCCCTTCTTCTCCGACGAGTAATACTCGAACTCGCTCCCACAGATATCGCATTCCGCGGTTTCTTTTCCGCCGCTGTAATTCGGGTTGTTCTCTCCCTCGAACGAGACTGCTCCGGATCGACACTCATCGGAGCAGTACTTCTTCTCGTATTCGCTGTAATACTCTGCATCACAACGTGTGCACGTCCGATTCGGTAATGGCTCGCCATGGGTTGAAGCGTGGTGGACACGAACCCCCCGTTCGGACGCGAACGAGCGTCCGCATGACGGACAATCAGCCATACGCCGCGTTTCTCGTCCTCAAACTAGAACGTTCGGTTGACGCCGTGGCTGATTAATATTGAA
>NZ_JBLGBY010000084.1:0-5418 GCF_047616845.1 Natronomonas sp.
ATACACGGCGGCTTTTTTCGCCCACGTTTTTGCGCCGAGCGGGTCGCTCCTGCGACCCCGAGGCGGAAAAAGGTGGAGGTGAAAGATATCGTCAATCTCGCTGGCGTGGCTGTCGTTGACGCACAGACGAACGAGTAATACACGGCGGCTTTTTTCGCCCACGTTTTTGCGCCGAGCGGGTCGCTCCTGCGACCCCGAGGCGGAAAAAGGTGGAGGTGAAAGATATCGTCAATCTCGCTGGCGTGGCTGTCGTTGACGCACAGATGAGGGGAGTCGTGACAGTCGTTTTAGCGTCGAGTGGGGTAGTTGACCGGCGAAACGTTGAAACAGGACAGCCCCAACCACACGGTATGGCACGGAATCACGGCATCGACCGGCGGTCGTACCTGGCCGCGGTCGGCGCTGCAGGGACGGCCGGACTCGCCGGCTGTCTTGGTGGGAACGGCGGCGAAAACGGCGAGGAAACCATTACCATCGGCTCCGATATCCCGTATGCACCCTTCGAGTTCCGCACGGAGGAGGGTGAACTCGTCGGCTTCGATGTCGAGATCGCCGAAGCGGTCTTCACCGGCGAACTCGACCTCGACTACGAGTTCCAGGAAACCGGTTTCGATGGCATCATCGCCTCGCTGAACAACGGCAACTTCCGCGTCATCATGAGTGCGATGACCATCAACGAGGAACGCGCCGAGCGGGTCGATTTCTCGGATCCCTACTTCACGGCCTACCAGACCGTCCTCGTGCTCGACGACGGGGAAATCACCTCGAAGGGGGATCTCCGGGGCCGCGATGTCGGCGTCCAGAAGGGGACGACCGGCGAGGGCGCTGCTGAGTCGCTCAAAGAGGAATTCGACGGCGATCTCACCATCGAGAGCTACGACCAGATTACCGGCGCCTTCGACGCGCTGCTGAACAACCAGGTCGACGCTGTCATCAACGACAACACCGTCAGCGCGGAGTTTGCCAACGAGAACGACGATGTCATCTTCCTCGAAGGCGAGGGTGAGGCTGCCGAGCAGGGTGCCGACGCCCCGCCGTACCTCACCCTGACCGTCGAGGAGTACGGGATCGCCTTCCGGCAGGACGACGGCGAGTTCCGTCAGGAGGTCAACGACGCGCTCGGAGCCATCCGTGAGGACGGCACCTACGACGATATCTACGACGAGTACTTCGCTGGATAATCCGGTTTTGACTCGGTAGTTTCATCGTCCCGGGGTCGATTCGCATAGAATATGGCAGAAGCGCAGTCCAACGAGGAGCCCCCGGAGAGCGGTGGCGTGTTGATGCGCGACGCACTCGTAAGGCGATTCGGGGAACTGATCTCCGGGGGATTCCTCCTTCTCATCGGTGGACTCGTCGCATGGATTCTCTGGTCACAGGTCAACTACACGCTGTTGAGCTCGCAGTTCATCGCCCGGCGGTTTGCGGAGGCGTTCGTCCTCGTTATCCAGATCGTCGTTATCTCGAGTCTGCTGTCGGTCACACTCGGCGTTCTCGTCGGACTGGGCCGCATCTCCACGTCCGGGATAACCGGCCGCATCGCCAAGGGGTACGTCGAGTTCTTCCGCGGGACGCCGCTTCTCTTCCAGTTGTTCGTCATCTTCTTCGGCATCCCCCGCTTGTGGGCGACCGGCCAGTTCCCCGTCGAGAATTGGGCCATACCGGCGGCGATCATCGGGTTGACGCTGAACCACGCCGCCTACGTCGGCGAGGCGATCCGCGGCGGCATCAGCGCGGTTCCGGACGGGCAGATGGAGGCTGCACGCTCTCTCGGGATGTCCCGCGTGATGGCGCTTCGAAACGTCGTGTTGCCGCAGGCGTGGCGCAACGCGCTTGCGGCTATCGGCAACGACCAAATTATTCTCGTCAAGGATACCTCCCTCCTGACGGTCATCGCAGTCCCGGAGATTATGAGCGTCTTCCGGAATATCAACAGCAACCAGCTCGACCCCTGGACGCCGCTCGTGTGGGTCTGTATCCTCTATCTGATAATTACGATGTCGATGAGTCAAGTCGTCAACCAGCTCGAACAGTACTCCGACTGGGGCTCCGATGGCGGTGTCCTTGGTCGGCTATCGAACTTCTCTCGGAGCGTCGGTGGTGAGAGCGAATGAGTCCCCGTCCACTCGTCGAGTTCGAGTCAGTTGACAAGCACTTCGGCGACACCCACGTGCTGAAAGACATCGATCTCGCCGTCGATGAACGCGACGTGGTCGTCGTCATCGGACCATCAGGATCCGGCAAATCGACGCTCCTGCGGTGTACGAACCGTCTCGAAGAGATCCAGGACGGCGAGATTCGACTCGATGGGCGCTCGATTACCGACGCAGACGTCAATCAGGTTCGGCAGGATGTCGGCATGGTGTTCCAATCGTTCAATCTCTTTCCACACAAGAACGCCCTCCAGAACGTCTCGTTGGCGCCCGAGCATGTCCGCGGCCTCTCGGAGAGTGACGCCCGCCACCGTGCTCGGGAACTCCTCGACCGTGTCGGGCTCGCTGACCAGCGGGAATCGTACCCACATGAACTCTCCGGCGGCCAGCAACAGCGGGTCGCTATTGCCCGCGCGCTGGCGATGGATCCGAAAGTCATGCTCTTCGACGAGGTGACGAGCGCGCTCGACCCGGAACTCGTCGGGGAAGTCCTCGATGTCATCGAAGGCCTCGCCGAGGAGGGAATGACGATGATGCTCGTCACTCACGAGATGGGCTTTGCCCGCGAGGTGGCCGACCGCATCGTCCTGATGTCCGAGGGGCGCATCGTCGAACAGAACGACCCCGAATCCTTCTTCGAGAACCCAGAAACCGAACGCGGCCGACAGTTCCTCTCGCGGTTGCTGTAGCGGCTACATGAAATCGGAGAGGCCGGCTTGCCCGTCGTCGTCTTCGGCTGCTTCAGCGCGTTCCTCGGCCGACTGGTCGTCGGCCGCCCCGTCGGCGTCAGCGTCGCCATCGTCGCTGGATGCGCCGAAATCAGCCAGCGTTCCGCCGCTGCCGTCTTCGTTGCTGTCGGTGTCTGCGTCGTCGCTCGCTGCGGCTTCCACCTGCGCGAACGCGCCGCCGGAGTGTTCGACGGCTTCCTCCTCAAGCAGTTCCTCGGCGTCCTCGATGATGCCCTGTACCTTGTTCGTCGTTTTGCCCGACCCGGTGATGAGCGAGACGTGTTCGGCATCGAGGTCGTAGCGGGCGACCATCCGAACCGTCAGCTCCCGGTTGCGGCAGTGGTGGGTCATCACCGACAGATACGGCATGATCTCGCGGCGCGCGGTCGCCATCGAGACGCCCGCCTCCTTCGCAATCTGCTGGGCGACGTAATCGCGTGTCGAATCGCGCGAGGAGCGGTAGGGTGCGCCACCATAGCGTGTCCATCCGCCGCGTTCTTCCTGACGGACGGCAGCAACCCCCGCCGAAACGTTGTCCGTCGCGTACCGCCAGTACGTGTAGTTCTGGGTCGCCCGCACCCGGCCCAGCCAGACGTCCGCGTTCGCGAGGTGTTCGTAGGCGTCGGCCAGCTCGTCGCCCTCGTACACTTTCGGCACCTTGTCTTCGATCCACTGCAGGAGGTTATCCGGCGTCTCGTCGACGGCGTAGGCGGTCTGAAGCGCCTCTTCGGCGGATTCCTCCTTGAGGACAGCATCGAGGAACGAGAAGATGTCCTCGGTGCGGTCGCGTTCGCCCTCGCTGCCTGTATCCAGGATTTCGCCATCTCGCTCGCGGGACTGTACGTCCTTGATGGCCCCACGGAGGTCGCCGTGATTCTGCTCGGCGATGCGTTCGAGGACGTCCTCGTCGAACGTGACGTCTTCCTGCCGGCAGATGTCGCGCAGGACGGGCACGATAGAGCGCGTTGAGATATCGCGGAACTCGATGTCCTCGCAGGCACTTCGGAGCCCCGAGGACATCTCGTAGTAGTCGTTGGCGATGAGGACGATGGGCTGGGTCGCGTTCTTGACGAGCCGCGTCATCGCGGCCGCGCCGCCGCGGTCTTTGTGCTGGTGGAGGTTGTCGGCCTCGTCGAGGATGATGAGTTGGCGGGTGCCGCCGATAGTGGTGTTTGCGGCCGCCCGGCCCGCGAACCGCTCGATTTCGTCTTTCGTCCGCGCGTCGGAGGCGTTCAACTCGAGGACGGGCCAGTCCATATCGCTGGCCAGCGCGTGGGCTGCCGAGGTCTTGCCGACGCCCGGGGAGCCGTGGATGATGACCGCATCGCCGTGGTCATCCCAGGTCTCGGCCCACTCCTCCAGGGCGTCGCGGGCCTTGTTGTTCCCGCGAACCTCTGAGAGCGTCGAGGGGCGGTATTTCTCCGTCCAGTCGGTCATTATCAAGAGGTGGGGTGTGGCGGGTAAAGTGGTTGCGGACGGGCGTTCCTCACTCGGCCAGCCGCTTTCCGAGCCGTCGGAAATACGGTGTCAGGAAGGCGTTGCTAATGCCGACCGCGACGAGCATGAAGCCGAGAGCGGTGTAACTGCCGCCATCCAGCGTCGGCCACAGCCAGACGCCGAAGGAGCCGACGAGAAAGCCCAACGAGAGCCCGCTGGCGGCGTTCTGCGTGCGCTCGAAGACGAGCGTCGAGAGTGCCAGCCCGCCGAGGCCGTAGACGAGAATATCGTGGGGACGGGTGCTAATGTAGGCGATGAGCAGCGCGATGAGGCCTGAGCCGGCGATGCCGTAGCCGACGAGCCGGAGCTGTTTCTCCTGGCGTTCGTCTTCAGTCAGGGTCTCCGCGTCCTCATCGCTCATACTCGACGGTTCACGACGACGGGGTTAGCTCTTGTCGTTGCGCTCGGGGGTCAAGCATCACGAAGGTCGTCGACGGCGCCGGCGCGGATGCTGGCCGCCGCAGCCTCATCGGCACGGCGAACCAACTCCGCTTCCAGGGTCGCCGGCTCGACGGACGTCCGCGGCGAATGCGAGAGAACGATGTGAGCGATTTCGACCGGGAGGTTCGCCCGCGAGACGACCGAGACGCCGTAGTAGGGGTGGCCGAGCAGGCGGCCGACCTCGGTTCGCTCCATGCCGTCGAACTCGTAGAGCTTCGAAACGTCGTGGATCAACGCCCCGGCAATGACGGTGTCGAGGTCGATATCGAGGTCGTCGTGTCGCGAGACGCGACCGGAGGGAGGGTCTCGGGATGAGCGAGCGGCGGACGCCGCGAGTAGCGATTCCGCGAGGCCGAGGGCACAGGCCGTGACGTCGCGTACGTGGTCGACGAGCAGTGCTTCCTCGGCGGCCAGCCCGAGGTCGTCCTGGGCGGGCGGTAGCCACGGTACCTCGGGGAGGTCTTCGACCTCGAGGCCGTTGACGCCGGCCGCGGTCGTCCAGGCTGTCGAGACGCCCGTTCGGAGCGTGTCGTCCTCGATGCTTTCGATTTCGGGAAACACCGATTCGATATCCATACCGGGTGGACGGGAGCCGGCGG
>NZ_JBLGBY010000085.1:0-4527 GCF_047616845.1 Natronomonas sp.
CCGGGCGAGTCGACCGTCATCGAAATCTATCCGGCCGGAACGCTCAGACGGCTCGAAACGGTCGACGAACAGTACAAGGATAGCGCCCATGATGCCCGCGGGCGACGAGACGCGATTCTGACACGGCTGGAATCGGACACGGTCGGCGGTATCGCGGTCACGATGGACGAGGCAGTTCGCGAGACAGCGCTGTCGGAATCCGGTGGAGACGCACTCGACAGCATCATCGCGGCTCTTGCAGCCGCCCGCGCGGCCGACCGAGGATTCGAACCCGACCACGGGTACGACGAACGGGAGGGCTGTATCTTCGTTTAGGCCGCCACACGGGCCATCCGCATCCGTTTTACGCGTCGACGCACTCAGGTCGTGTATGAAAGACCCGGCGGAACTCGACGTGACGATCGTGGACGGCTACGTCGACGAGCCGGCCCACTTCGGCGTGCCGCCCTACATCTCGACGTATCCCCGGTTCGCCGCCGGGGCCGCGGTCGACGCCGGCGTTCCACCCGAAGCGATCACGTATCACACCATCGACGAACTCCGCGACGACCGCTCGAAACGGCGCGACATCGCCGACGCCGACCTGTTCATCTACGTCGGCGGGATGACCGTTCCCGGCAAGTACGTCGGCGGCACCCCCGCAGAACCCGACGAGGTGAAGGAACTCGCCTGGACGGCCGACGGGACGAGCGTAATGGGCGGCCCCGTCCGGTTCGGCGTCGGCGAGGCCAACGAGGGCGCGACGGAAACGGAGCGGCAGAACCTCGATTACGACTTCCTCGCGGGCGCCGACATCGAGGCGGCCGTCTACGACCTCGTCCACGGCGGCCTGGAAGGGTTCGAGGACCGCTACCGCGACAACGCCGAGCTCGACCGCTGGGCCTCGAAGGGCGCGTTCATCATCGAACAACACCCCGACCACCCCGAATACCTCATCTGCGAGCTAGAGACCTCCCGTGGCTGTCCGTACCGATGTTCGTTCTGTACGGAACCGATGTACGGCGACCCCGACTTCCGGACGCCGAACTCCGTCGTCGGGGAAGTCGACGCGCTCGCAGACCACGGCGCGCGGCATTTCCGCCTCGGCCGCCAGGCCGATATCCTCGCGTACGGCGGCGACGGCGAGGCACCGAACCCCCAGGCGCTGCGCGAACTATACGGCGGCATCCACGAGGCGGTGCCGAACCTCGGCACGCTGCATCTGGACAACATGAACCCCGTGACCATCATCGACTACCCCGAGAAATCACGGGCGGGTATCCGCATCATCGCCGAGCACAACACGCCCGGCGACACCGCCGCCTTCGGCCTCGAATCGGCCGACCCGCTCGTCCAGGAGGAGAACAACCTGCTCGTCACCGCCGAGGAGTGTCTGGAGGCGGTACGCATCGTCAACGAAGAGGGCGGCTGGCGACCCAGCGAGGAACCCGGAAGCGGCCCCTCGGTCGACCCCAACGCCGACCGCCTGCCGAAGCTGCTGCCGGGCATCAACCTCGTCCACGGGCTGAAAGGCGAGCGGACGGAGACCTTCGAGCACAACAAGCAGTTCCTACAGGACGTCTACGACGAGGGGTTGATGCTTCGGCGCATCAACATCCGGCAGGTGATGGCCTTCGAGGGCACCGAGATGGCCGAGACGGGCGCCGAAATCGCCAACGACCACAAAAAGCAGTTCAAGCAGTACAAACGCGAGGTGCGCGAGGAGATCGACAATCCGATGCTCCAGCGCGTCGCGCCGCCGGGCACCGTCCTGCCGAACGTCTACCTCGAATACCACCAGGACGGCAAGACGTTTGGCCGACAGCTCGGCACCTACGCCCTGCTTGTCGGGCTCCCGGGCGAGCGCGAACTCGGCCGTACGGTCGACATTGCGGTTACCGACCACGGCTTCCGCTCCGTCTCGGGCGTCCCCTACCCGCTCGACGTCAACGACGCCTCGATGGACGAGCTCCGAATGTTGCCCGGAATTGGCAAACAGCGCGCCGGCAACATCGTCGTCGACCGCCCCTACGACACCGTCGAAGGGCTCGCGGGGGACGTCGACCTCTCGCGGTTCTGCGAACCTCGGAACGTCGAACGCGCCGACTGACCGGCAAGCAATAGTTGCGTGTATTAGGCGGGCGCTCCCAGACCGGATATGGGACTGGACGAGGACGCACTCGAATACCACCGCGCCGACCCGCCCGGCAAACTCGAGATAGCGACGACGAAACCGACGAACACGCAGCGTGACCTCTCGCTTGCGTACTCACCCGGCGTCGCGGCGCCCTGCCGCGCCATCGCCGACGACCCCGCGGACGCCTACACCTACACGACGAAGGGGAACATGGTCGGTGTCGTCTCGAACGGCACCGCAGTTCTCGGGTTGGGCGACATCGGCGCGCAGGCGTCGAAGCCCGTCATGGAAGGCAAGGGCGTGCTGTTCAAACGCTTCGCCGACATCGACGTCTTCGACATCGAACTCGACCAAGACGACCCGGCGTCGTTCGCCGAGGCCGTCTCGATGATGGAACCGACGTTCGGTGGCATCAACATCGAGGACATCGCCGCGCCCGCCTGCTTCCAAATCGAAGAGTTCCTCCGCGAGGAGATGGACATCCCCATCTTCCACGACGACCAGCACGGGACGGCCATCATCTCCGGCGCCGCCCTCCAGAACGCCTGTGAAATCGCCGACAAGGAACTCTCCGAACTCGAAGTCGTCTTCGCGGGCGCGGGTGCGGCGGCGACCGCGACTGCGCGGTTCTACGACTCCCTCGGCGTCGACCGTGACAACATCACGATGTGCGACGTCGACGGCATCATCACGGCCGAGCGGGCCGCGAACGGCGACCCCCACTCCTACGTCGAGCCGTTCGCCCGCGAGCGCCCGGATGGTGACCTCGCGGACGCGATGGACGGCGCCGACGCCTTCGTCGGCCTCTCCGTCGGTGGCATCGTCAGCGAGGAGATGGTGCGGTCGATGGCCGACGACCCTATCATCTTCGCGATGGCGAACCCCGAACCCGAAATCGGCTACGAGGAGGCGAAAGCAGCCCGCGACGACACCGTCATCATGGCGACGGGCCGCTCCGATTACCCGAATCAGGTCAACAACGTCCTCGGCTTCCCGTTCATCTTCCGGGGCGCCCTCGACGTGCGCGCCACCGAAATCAACGAGGCGATGAAGGTCGCCGCCTCGGAGGCGCTCGCCGAACTCGCGAAACGGGACGTGCCGGACGCGGTGGTGAAAGCCTACGGCGACCAGCCGCTGCAGTTCGGCCCGGGCTACATCATCCCGAAGCCACTCGACCCGCGCGTCCTCTTCGAGGTGTCCGGCGCCGTCGCGGAGGCCGCCATGGACAGCGGCGTTGCGCGCGAGACGCTCGACCTAGACGAGTACCGCGAGACGCTGGAGGCCCGCCTGGGTAAATCCCGTGAGATGATGCGCGTCGTGTTGAACAAAGCCCAGAGCGACCCGAAACGCCTCGTTCTCGCGGAGGGCGACGACCCGAAGATGATTCGCGCCGCCTACCAGCTCACCGAACAGGAGATCGCCGACCCCGTCCTCATCGGTCACAAACGCGACATCTGGGAGCAGGCGGCCGACCTCGGCCTCGATTTCGACCCCGAAATCGTCGACCCGACGACGGACGAACTCGACCCCTACGCAGAGCGGCTCTACGACCTCCGGAAACGAAACGGTGTCACTCGACGTGAGTCGGATGGCCTCGTCCACGACGGCAACTATCTCGCGAGCGTGATGGTCGAGATGGGCGACGCCGACGCGATGTTGACGGGGCTGACGAACCACTACCCGACCGCCCTCCGCCCGCCACTGCAGGTGGTCGGCACCGCCGACGACGCCGATTATGCCGCCGGCGTCTACATGCTGACGTTCAAGAACCGCGTCGTCTTCGTCGCCGACGCCACCGTCAATCAGGCACCCGATGCGGACGTGCTCGCGGAGGTCGCCGAACACACCGCCGACCTCGCCCGGCAGTTCAACGTCGACCCCCGAGTCGCGCTGCTTTCGTACTCCGATTTCGGCACGGTCGACAACGAGGGCACGCGCAAGCCCCGTGAGGCTGCACGCCGCCTCCGAGACGACCCCGACATCGAGTTCCCGGTCGACGGAGAGATGCAGGCCGACACCGCCGTCGTCGAGGAGATGCTGGCTGGCGATTACTCCTTTGCCGAACTCGACGAGCCGGCGAACGTGCTGGTCTTCCCGAATCTGGAGGCCGGCAACATCGCCTACAAGCTCCTCCAACGCCTCGGCGGCGCGGAAGCCATCGGCCCCATGCTCGTCGGCATGGACAAACCCGTCCACGTCCTCCAGCGCGGTGATGAGGTCAAAGATATCGTGAATCTGGCGAGCGTGGCCGTCGTGGACGCACAGTAGTCAGCCGCGACCACCGGGAGCGGCTTTTTTCGCCCACGTTTTTGCGCCGAGCGGGTCGCTCTCGCGACCCCGAGGCGGAAAAAGGTGGAGGTGAAGGATATCGTGAATCTGGCGAGCGTGGCCGTCGTGGACGCACAGTAGTC
>NZ_JBLGBY010000086.1:0-4521 GCF_047616845.1 Natronomonas sp.
GCCGATTCACCCCCAAAACCGCTTTATCTCTCGCTACACAACGCAGAGGCGTGATGAGTCAGCAACGGTCTCGCATCGTGCGAGAACTCCACGACGAACCCCACATCGAGGGGAGCCGGATCACGGTGCAGTTCATCAAAGAGCGCGTCGAGGGGCGCGGTCTGGAACCGCAGACCGTCGCCGACCGCCACGATCTCGACATCGCGGACGTCTACCGGGCGCTGGCATACTACCACGACCACCCCGGAGAAATGCGGGCCGTCGAGCGCAAGCGCGAGCAGGCCTTTGATGAACACGAGCACCTGACGACGAACCCTGACGAGGTTCGCAAGTGACGACCCGATGTCGTACTCACTTCTTGCCGACGAAAATATCGAGCGCGCCACAGTAGACTACCTGACGAAGCTCGGCCACGACATCGTCCGCGTTCAGGACATTCCCGACCTCGGTCAAGGTGCCACAGACGACGAGGTCGTCGCCTACGGGAATCAAGAAGGCCGGCTCATCCTCTCGCAAGATAGCGACTTCTTCACCGACATCAACCCCGAAGAGACAGCCGGCGTGCTCGCACAACGCGACCAGCGACTCTCCGCTCGTGAAGTTGGCGACATCATCGACGAAATGGCGGCGTATCTCCCACAGGAACAGGTCGTTCTGGAATACGTCAGCGCCGACTGGCTCTAACGCTGAGTAAGAAGGAATCGTTTATATCTCCAGATGTTCACCGTTCGTAGTCGTGCATAACTGCCTCGCCAATCTCTCCGAAGACCTCTAACAGCACCACCACGACGTCGAATACACCCTACGACGCCCTGTCTCAAAATCCACCTCGCCAACACGGGGGAAAACCATTTCTTGCTCCCGTTGGGTCGACAGCCATGAGCGATCGCATGGCGACGACCCCCGGTGACACGCCGCTTGAAACAGTTCCCGACGATTACGCCCGCGAGAAGCGCTGGCTCCGACTCGAGGCGGGCCGCGATGCGGGCAAGAAGCTCTTCTTCCGCGACGGGGTTCGCGGCGGTGACGACCCCGAACGGACGGTCGTCCTCGTGCACGGTAATCCCGAGAACTCCTGTACGTGGCGGCGAACCATCCGCGAGCTCGACCAGCGGGCCGAGGCGCCGTACCGGCTGGTCGCGCCCGACCACGTCGGGTTCGGGCTCTCGGATACGGCCGACTACGAGATGGTCTGTCAAGACCATGCCGACAACCTCCAAGAGCTCGTGGAGTTCCTCGACCTCGAGGACGTGACGCTCGTCATCCACGATTGGGGCGGCCACTTCATCGAGGAGCGGGAACCCGAAGCGATCGCAAGCGCCATCGCCGATGTCGCGGGACTTGCGTGACCGCTCTGTTCCGACACGACAAAAGGGATTTATCGGGGCGTGGCGTAGCCGGAGCTATCCACATGAAACCCGTCACGGAGCTCATCGACACACTACACGACGTCGGTGACGGCACCCAACTGACCGTCGAGACGGAGGGCGACACCTATCGCGGTGTCGTCCATGCGAGCCACTACGAGCCGCCGGAGAGCGACGCCACGGGACGGCTCCGTGTCGGCCTCGAACTCGACGATTGCGGTGACCTGCCGAGCGACCGCGCCGAGGTCTGTACGGCCTCAGAGACGGTTACGGAGAAATTCTCCCGCCCGTTGCTTCGCGTTCTCTCTTCGGACGATGACGGCGACGTAGCTGCCGCCCAGCCCTCCGACGAGGGCGCCCTCGGAGAGGTCGTCGACTTGCGCATCGGCCGAGCGGAATAATACATCGTTTTCACCGCTGCCGCCCTCGGGTGGGTAATGACTGCGCTGTCCGAACTGGACATCACCGATGCTGAGTCGGTCGTCAAGCGACGGGATGACGTCCTCGCGGCCGTCCGCGACCACGCCGGCCGGATTGCGTACAACCTCGCCCGCGTCGAGGGCGGCGATTACGGCCAGCGGTCGTTCTCGACGGATGCCGGCGAATGGACGGTCAAATACGAGGCCGGCGACCTCGAATACCTCCGCTTCAAGCCTCGCTCCGGCTCGGAGACGTACGTCGTCTCGACGAAATCGCCGGCCGACCCCGAGCCGCTGGCGACGGCCCTCGACGATTACCCCGCCTTCGTCGCGGCGTACAACGATTACGCGGCCACACTCGATGGCACGCTCGACGGCGTCGAGACCGACTTCCCGCGAGTCGATACGACGGAGGGCATCGTCAGCGAGCGCGACCGCATCGTCGACCGCATCGAGGAGTGCTGTGCCGTGATGGCCGGCGAACTCCACCGCTACGAGGGCACCGACTACGGCACGTTCACCGCCCGCGTCGACTCCACGCGCTGGGAGCTGAAGTGGGAGGCCGACAGCGTCTCGTATCTCCGCGCCGGCGGCTCCGGCGGCGTCTACGTCATCTCCCAGTACGGCCCGCCATCGGCGGCCGACATCCGGGAGTACGCCCCCCGATTCCACGGCCTCGTGGACGCGTACAACGACCACGTCGCCGACCTGGAGCTCGAGTTAGAGCAGATAGCCCTCTGAAAACGGCCGGTATGAGGCTGACCGATGGGATTTTGAGGCTGCAATCCTACACATCGAGTGAGGTGTTAGCATATGTGCCATCACATGGGTGATGCGACCCGCGATCCGTGGCGACGTGAAGAGGCCGAAGACGAGGAGGAGGACGAGGAGCCATCCTTCATCAACGAGGAATCCGAGGTCGAGGTCGACCTGCTTGAGGCCGACGACGACTGACGCTCGGTGACCCAGGCAGGCGACGACCCGCGTCGACAGCTCCCGATTTTTGGCCGGATATAAGCCGCTTCAGTCCCGACAGCCGTCCGTGCACGTCCACGGTCACGAGGTTCCCGGCGTCGATGTCGACGCGGAAACGCGGTGTGCCCACTACGGCACGGAACGCGACGTCGTCGCCATGAAGTTCGCCTGCTGTGAGACGTACTACCCCTGTTTTCGATGCCACGAGGAGCGCACAGACCACGAAACCGAGCGGTGGCCGCTGGAGCGTCGCGCCGAGCCAGCCGTCCTCTGTGGGGCCTGCGGGGCCGAGCTCGCGGTGCAGGAGTACATGGGCGTCGACGCCTGCCCGGAGTGTGAGGCGCGGTTCAACCCCGCCTGCGCCGACCACTACCACATGTATTTCGAGCAGGTCGACGACGCCGGCAACGCGTAAACATTTGTCGACCGCGTTCCCAGCGGGCGTATGGACGACGCCGACCTCGCATGGGAGACGCTCGCCTCCGAAACCGATTACACCTGCCCCGGCTTCGACGTGATTCGCGACGACGTCCGCCTGCCGGACGGCACCGAAACCGACTTTCACTACGTCTCGGAGCCGCCATCGGTCGTCATCCTGCCGTTCACCGACGACGGCGACGTCGTCGTCATCGAAGAGTGGCGACAGGCCGTCAAACGCGTCAACTACGGCCTCCCTGCCGGCGGCCTCGAAGACGAGGACGCAGACCTCGATGCTGCCGCCCGCCGTGAACTCGCCGAGGAAACCGGCTACGAAGCCGACGCTGTTGAGCATCTCGTCACCTACGAACCCACGAATGGGCTGTTCGATTCGGTGTTTCACTACGTCGTCGCGCGTGGGTGTACCCCCACGGCCGAGCAGAACCTCGACCACAACGAATCCATCCGCGTCAAAACGACGACGTTCCCCGACTTGAAAGAGCAGGCCCTCCTTGGGGAGTTGCGTGACGGTCGTTCGGCGCTGGCCGTCCTGCAATATGCGCTGCAAACTGCGGAGTGAACTGCGGCCGTCGAGTGCCCGAATTCTTATTTCGGTGTATTACATACTATTACACATGCCGATACGCATCGACCGTTTCGACGACGTCCCCGCCGATGCCTTAGACATCCAGGAGGGAACGCAGCCATACCGCATCCTCCAGTTCCTCGCCGAGCATGACGACCAGGCGTTCACGCAGACGGAGATTCACGAGGCGACGGGCATCAAGCGCGGAAGCGTCGGTGCCGTCCTCTCCCGCCTGGAAGACCGGGGACTCGTCCGACACAAGGGCCGCTACTGGGCCATCGGCGAGGATGACCGCTTAGCCTCGTATGCAGCACAGACCAACGCCAGTTCGGCGTCGACGACGGACGACTACTACGGCGACGAGTGACGATGGCGTACGACCGAGGCACCGTCGTGAAAGGCCCCGATCTCCTCGCGAATCACAACTACCGACCGTACGTGTGTCTCAGCGACGAGATACATCCGTTCAGTGATGAAGAGGCGCTATACGCCGCGGCCACGACGACCCGCCGGGCCGTTGCCATCCCCATCTCAGAGGCGGATTTCGAGTCCGGCGGGCTTCCACAGGAGACGTACGTCAATCCCTGGACGGTCGTGTCGATTCGCCACGCCGACATCGACCACAATGAAGGACGCCTCGTCAAGCAAACGGTCGAGGAAATCGCACAGGAAGCCGCGGGCTATCTCGGCGTTCGCTGATTCAGTCATCGCGCCAACCGGCGAACGTGTGATGCCACTCCTGATACTGCCAGACGTA
>NZ_JBLGBY010000087.1:0-4045 GCF_047616845.1 Natronomonas sp.
TGACGACGCTAGCCGAATCGAAGACCGAGATGACGGAGATGCTTCTGCCGAACGAGACGAACAATCTTGGGCGCGCGCTCGGGGGCGCAGTCCTCCACTGGATGGACATCTGTGCGGCCATCTCCAGTATGCGCTTTGCCGGCACCCAGTGTGTGACCGCGTCGATGGATCACGTCGACTTCGTCAGCCCCATCGACCTCGGCGAGGTAGCCGTCATCGAGGGGTACGTGTTCAACACCGGACGGACGAGCATCGACGTGAAAGTCGACGTGCACGCAGAAGACCCCCGGAGCGACGACCGTCGACTCGCCACCTCGTCGTTTTTCACGTTCGTGGCGGTCGATGAGAACGGTCGACCGACGGAGGTGCCGTCTCTGAAGTGCCCGACCGATGTCGAAACGGCGCTGCAGGAGGAAGCCATCGAGGAACGGCGCGAACAGCTGCGGGAGGTCGCCGACGGGCTCGACGACCTCGATTGACTGGCTGACCCGCCGTGGTTCCGCCGACAGCGGCCGGAGAGGTATAAATAGCCGTTAAAACGTGGCAGAACGCTCTTTGACCGAACGACAGAGTTCATATATAGTGAGACACGTTACCCTTCGACTACGCGCTGAGGAGGGTATGCACCCGTTCGGGGACGACGTGCTGGAGGCCCCCGATATCGGCGAGCACGCCGTCCACCATTTCAACGTCATCGACGAGGACAATGCCGTTGTTCTCGTGGAGTTCGAGGGCGCTGCCGACCGGATTTCGGATCCCGAGGCAGCCTTCTCCGTGACGGTTTCCGAATCCGGTGACAGCACCTTCGTGTTCGCACACATCCCGCCAAACGGGTGGGCCGAGCGGCTCTCGCCGTTCACGCGTGCGGACGAGGTGTTCATCGAGATGCCGATGTACTACTCCGAGGACGGGGCGATGGAGGTGACTGCGGTCGGAAAGCGAGAGGCCCTCCAGGCGACGACTGCGGCGCTGCCGGAGGCCGTCACAGTCGAGGTCTTATCAACGGGGCCGTACGCGCCGAGCCACCGCCGTCTCTACGAGCGACTGACCCACCGACAGCTTGAGACCCTCCGGACGGCGGTACAGGTCGGCTACTACGACGTCCAGCGGAGCGTCGGCTACGAAGCTGTCGGCGAAGAACTCGGAATTAGTGCCGATACGGTCGGCGAGCACCTCCGGAAAATCGAATCGACCATCTTCACTGACGTGTTGCGCCCCGAAACCGACCAACGGTCACGCGTCGGCTGACTACCGGACGACGGTGACTGGCACGGGTGAGCGCCGAACCACTGCTTCTGCGACGCTGCCGAGCAGGATGCGAGAGACACCTTCGCGGCCGTGGCTCCCCATCACAACCGCGTCGATGTCGTGTTCCTCGACGTACTCGACGATTTCACGCGCCGGACGGCCGACGATAGTGTCGGTTTCCAGGTCGCGGTCGACGCCCTCTTGGGCCTCCTCGAACAGCACCTCGGCTCGCTCCTCAGCGTCCTCGTACCACTCCGTCCAGTAGCCGGGGAGTGCCGCCTCGGGAGGGGCCTCGTAGCCGGCCTCGACGAAATCAAGGACGTGCAGGAGCACGATATCGGCGTCCTCGTACTGCTCGATGGCGTGATTCAGCGCTTTTTCGGCGAGCTCGGAGCCGTCGTACGGAACCACTACGCGCATGTCTGCCGCTTCTCGGGCCCCCGTGTTAAGCGTGGGTGTCAGCGCAGGGGTGTGGTTTTATTCCCGCATCCCCAAACGCCGGCCATGGGACTCAACGTTGACCCGCCCGACCCGCCGGCCCTCCCCGAGGTCGACACGGGCGAGTACGAGGACGTGGAAGTGCAGGGCGAAGAGTACCGACGCGAGGAACTGGAATCGCTGCTGGCCGAGGGCGCCTGGGCCGAGGCGTTCGAGAAATGGGCGGCCGAGACCGACATCGACGAAACGGAGTTCGCCATCGCCGAAGAGTTGGGACTGTTCGAAGAGTTCGATTTCTTCTGGGACGATTTCGCCGACCGCGTCGGCTATCACGCACCCGGCCTCCCGGAGGATTGGCGAGAGCGGAACCTCCATCCGGAGCTCGATTCCTGGGAGAAAGTGTCCGGCATCAATGCCGCTCTGGCGTCGTTCGGCGACACCGTCAGCCGCACGCTGAAGGAGGAGTATATCGACTGGGAAGCCGAGTACGAGGCCCCCGACGACCTGCCTGACTTCTGATCAGAACCGGTCGTAGATGGCGGTCAACGACGTACTCGACAACACCTTGTCACCGATGGCGTCGTCGAAGTCGTCACGGTTGACGCCCGGTTCGGCGTCGAGTGGCCGTTCCAGCGCGAGCACGGCGAAGCGATACTCGTTCTGCCCTGGCGTTTCGTGACACGGCGAGCGGTAGCCAACGAATCCCTCGTCGTTCAACCCCTGGATTGCACCGGGGACGGCGTCCGGACGCGCTTCGGTTTGAATCCCCGCTGGAATTTCGAGTGTGTCGTCGGCCGGCAGGTTCCACATCGTCCAGATGGTGCCGGGACTGTAGCCGCGGAGCCACTCGCCGACGATAGCGAGCGATTCGGTTTCCGGCGGAATCCCCTCGACGACCAGTGGCGGCGACAGCGACTCACCGTCACAGGTGAATCGTTCGGGAATTTCGCCATCCTCGAAGGCTGGGGCGGAAAGTGTCAGGTTGTCCTCGGCGGGCGGCGTGCCGCCGATGGTACAGCCGGCAGTCACGGCCGCCGAAAGCGTCACGAGCAACGAGCGCCGTCGCATACCGTCTCTTCGTACTCGGTCGTTATGACCCCACCGAGACGCAGCCGTCGGTCGTCAACGTACCCTTGATTACGGAGGACATCGTTCCATCGAGTATGAGCGCCGAAATCGTGCCGCCGGAACGGCGGACGTGCGAACGATGCGGCCGAACTGACGTCTGGGACTCCGATGTGGAGAACTGGGTCATCGCCGAGGAGGACGGCGAACGACAGGTCGGCGATAGACACTGCATCCACGAGTGGGACATCAACGGTCGGTACAACCCCGTCGAGGGAAAGCCGGACGCGAACGCCAATCGCGGAAGTGGGTCTGATACGGACGCGAACGTCTGATGCCGACCGTCTACATCACCGCACCGCCTGACGCAGCCGACGGCCTCACCGCGACGCTGGTCGAGGAGCGGTTAGCAGCGTGTGTGGAGTGGGTCGAAGCCAGCGTCGAGTGAGGAATCCCGCGGTGGTGGCTGTCGGAGATTCCCCCAACCACGGGGTTCTTTTTGCCAGCGATGGAATGGCGAGCCATCCACATGTCGAATCAGGATGTCTCCCCGCCGCGAAGCGTCGACAGCAACCTCTTCATCACGGTTTCCGGGCCACCGGGCTGTGGCGCGACGACGCTCAGCGAGGGGCTCGCGGAGGCGCTCGACTGTGGCTTCGTCTCCGGTGGCGAGGTGTTCCGCGACATCGCCGAGGAGCGCGACATGACGCTCACCCAGCTCGTCGCTGAGGCGAGCGGCTCCTCGGATATCGACCGTGAACTCGACCGGCGACTCCAGACCATCGCCGAGAAGTGGGGCGCCTCGAACAAGGCGTTCATCCTCGAATCCCGGCTTGCGGGCTGGCTGGCTGGCAACCGCGCCGACATCCGCATCTGGGTGGACGCACCGGAGGAAATCCGCGTCGAACGGACGGCCGACCGCGAGGAGATGGAAGCCGAGATGCGCGTCCGTGAGGTCATCGAGAAGAAACGCTACGAGGACTACTACGATATCGACCTCTCCGACCGGTCGATATACGACCTTTCGGTGAACACGGCGCGCTGGAGCACCGAGAACACCCTCGATATCATCCTTCGGGCTATCGAGATGTACGACCCGATGGACGACGAAGGAGCGGTGCCGACGCCGCCGCTTGACGTCGAGGAAGGCGCCGACGAGTAACCCGACACGCGCGGCTACAGGCGCTGAAGAAAAAACGAAGGAATTTGGGGGTCGTTAGTTAGCGGCGTCTTCAACCTGGTCGCTCACGTCTTCGACCTGCTCTTCGACCTGGTCGCTCACGTCTTCGACCTG
>NZ_JBLGBY010000088.1:0-3775 GCF_047616845.1 Natronomonas sp.
GTGGAAGCGGCGTGGAAGCGACGTGGAAGCGGCGTGGAAGCGGCGTGGAAGCGAAGCAACGTGGAAGATAGTTCGGCACGCTCACCGCCGCTGGCGGCACTTTGACGACAGTCGTATCCTCCAGATGACGTGTGTCTGACGCAGAGTTAAGTGAATGCGGTATGGTAGTACGTCCAGAGCGACTCCGATTTCGACTCGAAATCGGGGCCTCGGGAGGATGAGATGGGACTGCTAACAGAACTCAGATCGAGCATATCTCGTGCGACGTCGAGCCTGTTCGCGGGCAACGAGCCGAAACGAATCGGCATTTATGGCCCGCCGAACGCAGGCAAGACGACGCTCGCGAACCGTATCGCCCGCGACTGGACCGGCGACGCTGTCGGCCCGGAGAGCCACGTACCTCACGAAACGCGCCGCGCACGGCGCAAGGAGAACGTCGAAATCAAGCGGAACGGCAAGTCCGTCACGATCGATGTCGTCGACACGCCCGGTGTGACGACCAAGGTCGACTACAAGGAGTTCCTCGAACACGACATCGAGAAGGACGACGCCGTTCGTCGCTCCCGTGAGGCCACCGAAGGCGTCGCGGAAGCGATGCATTGGCTCCGCGAGGACGTCGACGGCGTGATCTACGTGCTCGATGCGACCGAAGATCCGTTTACGCAGGTCAACACGATGCTCATCGGTATCATCGAGAGCCAAGACCTGCCGGTGTTGATCTTCGCGAACAAGATCGACCTCGATGACGCAAGCGTCCAGCGCATCAGCAACGCGTTCCCGCAACACGAGACGATACCGCTGTCGGCGCTCGAAGGTGACAACATGGACGAAGTGTACGACAAAATCGCGGAGTACTTCGGGTGATATCATGCCCGAGATAACAACTGACGACGGCGAGGATGGCCTCGGCGACGGCATCCAGATCGACATGATAAGCGCCGAGCGGATGAAGGACATGCGGACGATGGAGAAGATCCGCCTCATCCTCGACGGCGTTCACGACGGCAACATTGTCATCCTCGAAGAGGGTCTCGAACCCGAAGAGGAGTCCAAGCTCATCGAGGTGACGATGTCCGAGATTAATCCCGACGGGTTCACGGGTATCGAAATCGAGACCTACCCCGGCGGGGACGGCGGTGACAGCAGCTTCCTCGGCCGCATCATGGGGAACAAGGAGCCGAACAAGCTGACGGTCATCGGCCCTGCGGGCCGCATCGAGACGCTTCACAAAGACGAGACGCTCATCAGCACGCTCATCACGCGGACGTAGTCCGCCACACCAACAATGCCACACCAGTGTACCGGCTGCGGCCACACGTTCGAGGACGGCTCCAAGGAGATGTTATCGGGCTGCCCGGAGTGTGGCGGCAACAAGTTCCAGTTCCGACCAGCGGGCTCGGGCCCGACCGAAACCGCAACCGATGACGCCACGTCCGATGGTGAGCCATCGACTGCTACCGAACCCCCAGACCCGCCGGAAACCGGGTCGTCGGTCGCCGAAACGGTCGGCCGCGCGACGACAAAGGTTCGTGATTTCGTCTCATCGGAACCCGCACCGACCGACGACGACCCACCCGACCCGAACGCGTCGTGGCCAGACGAGTCCGACGACGTGGGTGCAGAGGGCGCGGCCGCATCAGCCGACCCGAACGTATCGACGGAGCCAGCCGACGCGAGCGAACCGTATCCCGCTACCGACAGCCGTCAGGACAACCTCGACGACAGCTCCGGCGACGGCATCCTCGACGGCGACGGCGAAATCATCGATGCCGACGCCCACCGACAGAAGCGTGAGGAAAGCGAAGACGTCGCGCAGGCGAGCGCACGCAGTGATGTCGTCTCCACGGACGAGCTGGATGTTTCGACGAACCCCGAGGCGAATCCGGGCTCGAACGACTCGGCGGAATCGGGCCTTGATGAGCCGGCACTCGATAAACCGGCGGCTGAGGCATCGACTGACTCCGCCGGGGCACCGACTGACTCCGCCGGGGCACCGACTGACTCCGCCGGGGCATCGACCGAGCCCGCCAACCCACTGGCTGCGAGTGGCGCCCCAGACGACACCTCATCCCCGGAGTCCGAGGGTCGCGTGGTCAGCGAACCGAGCGACGAAGAGCCCGATATCGCGGAACTTCGCGAACAGCTCAACGACCAGTTCGAATCCATCAAGATCGTCGAGCCGGGCCAGTACGAGCTCAATCTGATGGAGTTGTATGACCGCGAGGAGTACATCATCGCCCTCCAAGAGAACGGTCGGTACGTCATCCAGGTGCCCGAACAGTGGATCGGCGAAGAGCCCGGTGAACGCTGAGCGGCCAGGTCACGGTACTCTCCTCCCGAAATCGACGTTATCTTCGTGTTACCCGCCTCTTTCACGCGATTCCCAAGTAACATTCGCCCTTCATTTCGACTGCAGCATGCCTTTGCCACCGAATCGATGGCTCCCCCCACGACCCAACCCCCGCCTACTCGTCCAGCCGGTCGAGAATCGCGTCGGCTTCATACGAGAGCGATAGCGAGCGCGACCGCCCTCTCCCTTCGACGTCCGTGTATTCGGCGTCGATGAGGCCGAGCTGGTCGAGTTTGTTGATGATCTCAGAGTACCGCGTGTAGCCGAGGTCGGTTCGGTCGCTGAAGGCCTCGTAAACGTCGCCGGCTCGCTCACCGTCGTGTTCGGCGAGGACGCGGACGAGGTCGGCTTCCGATTCCGAGAGGCCACGCAGGTGCCGCGAGAGGTGGACGTACTTCGCTTTCTCGTAGGCTTCGTCGACATCGTCGACGCCGACCTCGGCGGAGCCGCGCATCTCGGCGTTCAGACCTGCCCGCCGTAGGAGGTCGATGCCGACGCGGAGGTCGCCGCCGCTTTCGGCAGTGTGTTCCGCGACACGGTCGAGGACGTGCGTGCCAACGGCATCCTCTCTGAACCCCCGCTTGACGCGCTCGTCGAGGATATCGACGATTTCGCGCTCGCCGTACGCCGAGAAGTACACCTCCTCGGGCCGGAACACCGACTGGACGCGGCTATCGAGCGCATCGATGACGTCCAAATCGAGATCGGAGGAGACGACGATAACGCCGATTTTAGCGCCGGAATGTGCCTCGTGGGCCCGCAGAAGCGAGTACAGCGTATCCGAGGCTTCGTCCTCGTAGAAGAGGTAGTTCACGTCGTCCAGCGCGACGATGAGCACCTCGTCTTCCTCGACGAGGCGGTCGGTAATCTGTCCGAAGAGCTTCTTGAACGAGATACCCGAGGTCGGCGGCTCGTATTCGAATAGCCCCTCGAAGAGCCGCGAGAACACGGCGTATCGCGTGGAGTCGACCTGGCAATTCACCCGAACCACGTCGACATCGCTGACGCTCGTGAGTTCGTCGAACAGTTTCTGGACGGCGGTCGTCTTTCCGGTGCCGGGCGGGCCGCGGGCCATCACGTTCAGCGGTCGTGACCCCCGAACTGCCGGACGGAGGGCGTATTTCAGCGTCTCCATCTGCTCGTCGCGGTGGAGGAACGCTTCCGGCAGATAATCGAGTTCGAGGACGTGCTCGTCGCGGAACACCGACTCATCCCACGAGAGCATGTCGTCGTCCGCCATTTCACTTTCACCACGCTGCGCCGGGTGTTAAGCCTTCGGGCGATGGCCGTCGGTGAAAGCCCGCGACACGCCCACCGCCCGCGACACGCCCACCGCCCGCGACACGCCCACCGCCCGCGACACGCCCACCGCCCGCGACACGCCCACCGCCCGCGACACGCCCACCGCCCGCGACACGCCCACCG
>NZ_JBLGBY010000089.1:0-3605 GCF_047616845.1 Natronomonas sp.
CGGACGCCGATACGCCCGCGGCTGCCAACGACGGTGATGGCCAGGCGTCGATGGAGGATTACCTATGAGATTCGAGCGCGTTCGCATCCGGAACTTCAAATGCTACGCCGACAGCGAACTGACGCTTCGCTCGGGCGTCACCGTCATCCACGGCGTCAACGGCAGCGGCAAGTCGTCGCTACTTGAGGCGTGTTTCTTCGCACTGTACGGTGCAGACGCTATCGACGGCACGCTCGACGACGTCATTTCGAACGACGCCGAGGAGATGAGTGTCGACCTGTGGTTCACCCACGCCGGGGCGGAGTACCACGTCGAACGAGAGGTGAAACTCCGCGGTGACACCGCCCAGACGACGACCTGCATCCTCGAAACGCCCGATGCCACCATCGAGCAGGTCACCGATGTCGAAGCCCACATCGAGGGGCTGCTCCGGATGGACGCCGAGGCGTTCGTCAACTGCGCGTACGTCCGGCAGGGGGAGGTGAACAAGCTCATCAACGCCTCTCCGAGCGACCGCCAGGATATGATCGACGACCTGCTCCAGCTCGGCAAACTCGAGGAGTACCGCGAGCGCGCAAGCGACGCCCGGGTGGGTGTCGGGCGCGTCCGCGACGACAAACAGGGAGCGCTCTCCCAGGTCGAATCGCAGATCGACGAGAAGGAATCGAAGAACCTCCACGAGCGACTGAACGCCCTCCGGGACGACCTCGCGGAACTCAACGACGACATCGAAGAGAAAGCGGAGAACCGTGACGAGGCCCGCAAGGCGCTCGAAACGGCCGAGAACGTCCTCGAAGAGTACGAACAGCGCCGCGAAGAGATCGAGGAGCTCGACGACGAGATTGAGGAGCTGGCTTCGACGATCTCCGAGGCCGATGGCGAACGCGAAGCCTTGAGCGAGCGCATCCGCTCGCTTCGGGAGGCGACCGACACGCTCCGGGAGGAGCTGTCGGAGGCGACCGCGGAGACGGAACTCGACGAGGCCGACCCCGAGGCCGTCGAGGAGCGTCTCGATGCCCTCGATGACGAGGCCGAGGAGCTCCGAACTGAAATCGAGGAGCGGCGCCTGGAGGCCCAGGAGTACGCAAGCGACGCCGAGACGAAGCGCGAGCGAGCCGAGGAACGCCGCGAACAGGCGACCGAGGCCCGCGAGGAAGCCGATGAGCTCGAGGCCGAGGTTGCCGAGGCTCGCGACGAACTCGACGATCGCGGAAGCAATCTCGAGGAACTCCACGAGGAGATGGAGTCGCTGCGAGCGGAACTCGCTGATTCCCCCATCGACCGTGAGGCAGTGGAGAATCACCGCGACTCGGTCGCCGAGGAACTGACTGAGGCCAAGGAAGCGGTCGCGGAGCTGCGTACCGAGGTGAAGAACGCCCGCGAAACCGTCGCGGAGGCCGAACAACTCCTTGAAGAGGGAAAATGCCCCGAGTGCGGCCAGCCAATCGAGGGGTCGCCACACGTCGACTCCATCGATGACGACCGCGAGCGCGTCGCTGAACTGGAGTCCGACCTTGACGCCGCCGAGGAGCGTGTCGAGGAGCTCGAAGCGAAGCGCGAGCGGGCCGACGAACTGGTCGAAACCGAGGCCGAACTCACGCGTCTGGAAGAGCAAACCGAGAACGTAGAAACGCTCATCGAACAACGAGAAGAATCTCTAGAGGAGAAAGCCGACCGCATCGAGGCGCTCCGCGAGCAGGCCGACGACCACGAGGGAGCTGCCGAAGAGGCCACCGAAGCCGCCGAGGACGCCGAAGCGAGTGCGGACACGGCCCGGGAGGCCATCGGCGAACTCAACGGCACGAAGGCCTCGCTCGACGAGCGCCGTGAACGACTCGAACGGATTTCGGAGCTACTCGACGATATCGACGAGAACGAACGCGATATCGAGCAGCTCCGCGAACGGCGGGACAACAAGGCCGAACAGAACGACCTGCGACGGGAGCGGCTCAGCGACAAACGCGACCGGAAGACGGATCTCGAAGCGGAGTTCGACCACTCGGCGATGGAGCAAGCGAAAGAGGAGAAGGAGAAGGCCGAAAGCTATCTCGAAGACGTCGAGCCGTATCTGGAGGAGCAGCGCGAGACGCGCGACGAACTCCAGAACGAGATCGGCGCCGTCGAGAACGAACTCGACGAACTGGAGGCGCTCCGCGAGCGCCGCGAGACACTCCAGGCGACGGTCGATCGCCTCGAATCGCTGTACAACGAGGCCTACGAACTCCAGCAGACGTACGCCGACCTCCGTGCGGAACTCCGCCAGCGCAACGTCGAGAAGCTGGAGGCGATGCTCAACGAGACGTTCCAGCTGGTGTACCAGAACGATTCGTACGCGCGTATCGAACTCGATGGCGACTACGAGCTGACGGTGTACCAGAAGGACGGGACGCCGCTCGACCCCGAACAGCTCTCCGGCGGCGAGCGGGCGCTTTTCAACCTCTCGTTGCGGTGTGCCATCTATCGGCTGCTCTCCGAGGGCATCGAGGGCCAGGCGCCGACGCCGCCGCTCATCCTCGATGAGCCGACGGTGTTCCTCGATTCGGGCCACGTCTCGAAACTCGTGGAACTGGTCGAATCGATGACCGACCACGGCGTCGACCAGATCATCGTCGTCAGCCACGACGAGGAGCTGGTGGGTGCAGCCGACGACCTCATCGCGGTGCACAAAGACCCGACGACGAATCGGTCGTCGGTCGAGCGCTCGGCGACTGTCGAGGCGCTATCGTAGCTCCGCGAGCCCCTCGCTTGCGAGGTCGGTCACGGCGTAGCCACGCTCGCCACCGACATCGGCTTCCCTGACGAGCCCCGCGGCTCGAAGCTCACCGACCACGCCGTGGAGGTCGGATTCACAGAGGTCGTAACTGCCGAGGAGCTCCCGGACGGCCAGCGGCCCGCGTTCGTCCAGTTCGACGAGCATCCCGAGCGTCTGCTCGGAGTGGACGGCGGTAAGAACCCGCCGTGAGGCGCCGGGAATCCGCTCTGCGGCGACGGCCAGCGGCGAGTCACCGCTGACGGTCAATTCCTCGTTCGGGAGATACTGCTCCTCGCCCGTCTCTGGGTCACGAACGAGACTGGAATCGCCGGATTGCTTGACGAGCAGATACACCTTGCCGTTGTGTTCGACCGTTCTCATCGGTCAGCCTCGCTGTCGATAGTTGATTCGTCCTCGGCGTCGTCCGGTCGGTAGCTGAAGTAGAACCGAGCGGTGAAGAGTGCGGCGACGGTGCCGACGAGAAGCGCTTGGCCGCCTCGCGTCCAGTCGCCGCGGAAGTAGATGAGCAACGCGCCGAGTGCGAGCGCGGCGATGGCGACGTTGAGAAAGACGGCGGCACCCCAGAAGGCTCGAAAGAGGTCTTCATCGACGTCCGCTGCGGCGGCCATCGCTTCCTCGGGGTCGGGTTCGACGTCGGGCGTTTCGGGGCCCAGGCTGTCGGGGTCGAACTCCTCGGGTTCGTCGGGCCAGGGGTCGCCCTCTTCGTCGTCGAACGGGGTCACGGTCGAAACACGCGCCGCGGAACGAAAAGTTACGCGACTTCTTCGAGGTCGAGCACGGTCTCGGCCTGCATCCACGCAAGGGGGTTCTCGGCGTCGTAGAACACCACGCC
>NZ_JBLGBY010000090.1:0-3432 GCF_047616845.1 Natronomonas sp.
TATCGTTCTGGAATCCCCGAACAGGGCGGGTCGGTTCCCACCAGCTCCCCGAGTTCTGAAGATACCCCTCAAAACCCGACAGGCTGACCTGGCGGTGAACGTTCAAAAATCCTCCAAACAAGAAATCCACAGCCAACAGTGCGGACGCCTTATGCGAACGTCTTCGAGACTTCGTCGGCTTCCGCTTCGGTCTGGCGGATCTTCTCCCAGGCCTGCCTGAAGTCCTCCGTGCGAACCTCGAGGCGGTCGTCGCGGATGGCGTACATCCCGGCCTCGGTACAGATGGCCTTGATGTCGGCGCCGGAGGCTTTCTCGACCATCTCGGCGAGTTCGTCGAAGTCGACCGAGTCGGCGACGCTCATATCGCGGGTGTGGATTCGGAAGATCATCTCGCGGCCCTCGATATCGGGCTTCGGTACCTCGATGAGGCGGTCGAAGCGGCCGGGTCGGAGGATAGCGCGGTCGAGCATGTCGAAGCGGTTCGTCGCGGCGATGATGGATATCTGGCCGCGGTCTTCGAAGCCGTCCATCTCGGAGAGGAGTTGCATCATCGTCCGCTGGACTTCGGCGTCGCCCGACGTCTTCGAGTCCGTTCGCTTCGCGGCGATGGCGTCGATCTCGTCGATGAAGACGACGGCGGGCTCTTGCTGACGGGCGAGCTCGAAGAGGTCGCGAACGAGCTTTGCACCCTCACCGATGAACTTGTGGACGAGTTCGGAGCCGGCCATCTTGATGAAGGTGGCGTCGGTCTGGTTGGCGACGGCCTTCGCGAGCATCGTCTTGCCGGTGCCGGGCGGCCCGTACAGCAGGACGCCGGACGGCGGGTCGATGCCGACCTCGTCGAACATGCCGGGGCTCTTGATGGGCATCTCGACGGTTTCGCGCACCTCCTCCATCTGCTCGTCGATGCCGCCGATGTCCTCGTAGGACACCTCAGGCGACTGGTCGACCTGCATCACGCGGGCGCGAACGTCCGTCTCGTCGTCGAGCTGTTTGACGATAGAGAGGGAGTTGTTCACGGCGACGCGGGCGTCGGGAGAGAGATCCGCTCGCATCTCGTCGGTGACCTCGGTGAGCGCCTCTTGGTTGTTGCCGTGCTGTTTGATGATGACGCCCTCGTCGGTGATCTCCTGGACGGTGGCGACGAACAGCGGCGACTGCTTGAGCTTCTTGTTCTCGTGGGTCAGTCGCTCGAGCTTCTGTTGGTACTTGTTGTTCTCCGCGTTGGCGTCGAGGAGTTTGTCTCGCATCTCCTCGTTCTGCTGTTCGAGGATTTCGAGACGTTCCTCCAGCGCCGCCACTTTCTCCTGCTGTGACGCGTCGTCCTCGTAGGGGAGGTCAACGTCGTCAACAGTATCGGTCATCAACACATCAGTAGCGCCCGCGGTCATAAGAGGCTTCGGGTAGTCTCACCCATACGACGCGGGCGAAAATCACCGATACGGCGGCCGGTTCACCGCGAGCGAAGAATTACTAAAGGACATATTTATGTATAGTAAGTATTATCAAGCATCATCGGAAACGTGCGGACACGATGAGCGCTACTGACGTGCAAGCGGAGGCTGAGCCGACAGGATGGGATGCCGTCGCCGACCTCCCGCCGAGCGCGAAACTGGTCGCGAAGGTACTCGAATACGACGACCGGCTCACGCAGAGCCAGCTGGCCGAGGAGACAATGCTGCCCCCGCGGACGGTACGCTACGCGCTCACCCGGCTCGAAGACGTCGATGTCGTCGACTCGCGGTTCTCCTTCACCGACGCCCGCAAGCGGGTGTACACGCTCGCTATCGACGCATAGACCCCATTCTTTATCTGCCAAGGCGCGCCCAGCCCCTCCGTGCCGTCGAATGCGCCCGACGACAGCGACGACGTGGCCGACACCGAGTGTGTGAAAGCCGCTCTCAGACGCCTCGTCCGCACCGACAGCCAAGCGGTTATCGCTCGCGCCGAGGCGTCCGTCAAAGACCTTGAGGCAGCCCGGGAGTTCGTCGAGACGGTAGGCCTCGACGAACTGGAGGCTGCCGTCGAGACGACCGACGACCCGGCCCGCCGCGAGCGGGGTCGGCGCGCACTCGCAGCGTTCCAGCGCTTCCGCCGCGCAGCAGCGGGTGAACTCGATGCCGGCGACCACTTTCACCGTGATCGCGGAACCGATTTAAGACACCATACCCAACCATCGCATCAATGACACGGGTGATTCACACCGGCGACACCCACCTCGGCTACCGGCAGTACCACCAGCCGGAGCGCCGAACCGACTTCCTCGAGTCGTTCCGGCGCGTCGCCGACGACGCGGTCGAACTCGACATCGACGCGGTCGTCCACGCGGGCGACCTCTTTCACGACCGCCGACCGGGCCTCCCCGACCTTCTGGGCACGCTCGACGTTCTGGAAACGCTCTCCGACGCCGGGGTTCCGTTCCTCGCGGTCGTCGGCAACCACGAGACCAAACGCGATGCCCAGTGGCTCGACCTCTTCGAGTCACTCGGGCTGGCGACTCGTCTCGGTGACGCGCCGGTCGTCATCGGCGACACCGCCCTCTACGGGCTCGATTTCGTCCCACGTGCACAGCGAGACGCCCTCGACTACGAGTTCGAACCCCACGACGCCGACCACGCGGCGCTGGTCTCTCACGGTCTCTTCGAGCCGCTCGTCCCCGATTACGGCAACGTGCAGTGGGACGCCGCCGAAGTGCTCGAGAAATCCACCGTTGAGTTCGACGCGATGCTTCTGGGCGACGAACACGCCGCGACCCGCCAGGAGGTCGACGGCGTCTGGGTCACCTACTGTGGCTCGACCGAGCGTACGAGCGCGAGCGAGCGTGACGACCGCGGGTACAACATCGTCGAGTTCGACGATGGTGTCCACATCACCCGCCGCGGAATCGAGACGCGCGAGTTCGTCTTCGTCGACCTCGACCTCGGGGAGAACGAGGGATTCGACCGGGTTCGCGACCGCCTCCGCGAACACGACCTGACGGATGCGGTCGTCCACGTCACGCTGGACGGCGATGGCGAGGACGTCTCCGCCGCCCGCGTGGAATCGTTCGCCACCGAGGAGGGCGCACTCATCGCCCGCGTCACCGACCACCGGGAAATCAGCGAAGACGCCGACCTCGACGTGGCCTTCGCCGACCCTGACGAGGCCGTCCGCGAGCGGGTTCGCGACCTCGGCCTCAGCGACGCTGCCCGGAACCTCGATGAGACGATTCGGGAGAGCAAGGTCGCCGACTCGAACGTCAAAGGCGAGGTCGAACGCCGCGTCGGTGAACTGCTCGACGAGCCCGAGGCGTTCGAATCGGCGCCAGATACCGAGCCGGAGACGGCCGCCGACCGCCTTTCGGACGACGACGAATCGGAGGGGGCCGACGCGGACACCGGCGCGGAATCCGAGGTGGAGGCCGATACCGATGCAGAGCCCGCGGACGCCGAT
>NZ_JBLGBY010000091.1:0-3375 GCF_047616845.1 Natronomonas sp.
TCCGGAGCGATCGGCAACTAACGAAGCGACGTATCTGGAATGTGAAGAATAGTCGACTGAGTCGGCTGATGCGGGAATTTCCCACGAACGAACCCTTACCGAAACAGTGTGCTCATTGGATGCGGGCGATAGCCGGTATCCACCTGTTTCCCGACGCAAATCATCGAACTGGGATTAACACCTTACAAATCCTTGTTGCAGAAAACCCGTGTGAGGTGGAATTGACGATTAGTGGGGAGATAGAATGGTACGTTCTCCAATCGAAACTCATCCGCCATCTCCAGGCAGATGTTCGGTTCGACACCCTCTGGAAGCGAGATGAACATTACACCCTCTGGCATAGATACTTTAGATCGGAACTCTGTGGGGAAGATCATGCCCACGCGAAGCAGGCGGATATTGAACACCTACGGACTGTCTTGAGTCACGCTAGAAAGCAGAAAGAAGGGTTCAGAAATGGCAGTTAGCCGGTTTACGAATCCGGTTCGTATTCTGCACGGCCCATGCGCTCGTACTCGAACCTGTATTTATGCTTGAATTTTCTGGAGAGTTTGAGCGCTTTCTCATTCATCGTCCTAACGGATCTTACGAATCAAGGTATTTAGGATTGATGCTCGATTCATCGAGAGGCTTCCAGTCGGCAGCCTTTTGCGACGCCCATCCGAGGAACCGATATGAGCAATCACGAAGTCGACAACCCCGACAATCCGACTGCAACCCTGCAGACAACCCACGGTGACATCACCGTCGAACTGTTCGCAGACCGCGCTCCGCGCACGGTCGAGAACTTCATCGGCCTCGCGAAACAGGATCCCGCGGCGGACGCCGATCCCGCACCCGACACGCACACCTGGGAAGACCCGGAGAGTGGCGAAGTGCGCGGTGATTCGCTGTACGCCGGCGCGGAGTTCCACCGCGTCATCGAGGACTTCATGGTCCAGGGCGGCGACCCGACCGGCACCGGTCGCGGCGGCCCCGGCTACGAGTTCGAAGACGAGTTCAACCCCGAACTCACCCACGACGGCCCCGGCATCCTCTCGATGGCCAACTCCGGCCCCAACACGAACGGCAGCCAGTTCTTCATCACGCTGGACGCCCAGCCGCACCTCGATACCAAACACGCCGTCTTCGGCCAGGTCATCGACGGCATGGACGTCGTCGAGGAACTCGGCAACGTCCCGACGGGGCGCAACGACCAGCCGCGCAACGACGCCCGCATCGAATCCGTCGAAATCAACGAATAGCGGCTCGCGGACGCGCGGCGTTACGCCTCGCCGACGCGTCGGTCGAGGAAGTCCGTCAGCAATCTGAACATCCGCTTTTTCTGGTCGATGTCCGAGGAGGCGTGGCCTTCCTCGCCGAGTTCGTGATACTCGTAGTCGGCTGCTTCCTCGACGACTTCGCCGTCTTCCCGGGACGCCTCCGGCGTCCCGCCTTCCTCGTAGCCGAGTTCGTCGAGGCGGTCACGGAACAGCCGCGCCTGTGAGACCGGCACGCGGCGGTCGTTGACGCCGTGAATCATGAACAGTGGGGCCTCGAGGTTCTCGGCGTGCGTGATCGGCGAGCGCTCGGCGTAGAGGTCGGGGTTCTCCTCGGGCGTGCCGAGATACCGCTTCATCAGCTCGGTTTTGAAGTGCGGCATCGTCGTCTCGTACATCTCTTCGAGGTCGGTGAGGCCGATCCAGGCGACGCCAGCGTCGTACAGCGAGGGGTACTGAACGAGCTGCCAGTACGCCGAGTAGCCGCCGTAGGAGCCGCCGAAAACGGCGACGCTGTCCTCATCGACCCACTCGTGGTTGTCGAGAACGTGTTCGAGCGCGACGGCGACATCGCCCTGTTCGGCGCCGCCCCAGTCGTCGTACAGCTCCTCGATGAACTCGCGACCGCGGCCGGTCGACCCGCGATAATTGACGTGAAGGACGGAGAAACCCTGCTGAACGAGCACCTGGGCGTAGAGATTGAAGGCCTTCGTATCGCGAGCACGGGGGCCGCCGTGGGGATTGACGATGAGCGGAGACGGGCGCTCACCGGTGTCATAGAGGAGCGCGCCGATTTCGAGCGTCTCGTAGGGGTCGTGGTCGACGGCTTCGGCGGGCGCTTCGGGAACGCCGTCCGATTCGAAGGTGACGTATTCGGCATCGGCGAAATCCTCGGGCGAGAAAGGGCCGTGGTCGGCCTCGGTGAGCGTCTCTGTGGTGTCGTCGCCCACGTCGTAGGCGAGCAGATCGGGCCGCCGCGTCGGCGTCGTGTGTTTCAAAACCAGGCGGCCATCCTCGAGGAGGGAGTTGCCGGCGCGGCCGAAATCAGCGACGCCTTCCGGAAGGTCGAGTTCGCGACCCGCGCCACTTTCGAGGTCGTAGACCACAGGCACCGTCGAGGCGTCGCGGTTGCGGGTCGCGATGACCGTCTCGCCGTCCTCGCCGAAGCATTCGGGGTGTTCGTCGTAAGAGAGGTCGCCGAGCCACCGAACAGTATCGTCGGCCAGATTATAGACGCCACAGCGAGAGAGGTCTTCGGTGTTGTCGGAGACGAGCAGGCGCTCGCCATCGGGGCCCCAGTCCACCGCGGCGGCTTCGGCGCCCACCTCGCCGATTTCGAGATTGCGGGCGTCCGAATCGTCATCCGGCCCGCCAGCAGGGCCATCCGTCACGAGGCTCGCGACGCTCGCGACGTAGACGTCGGTGTTGTCGTAGTCGTCAGTCTCGTTCGTCGCGTAAGCGATGTGGTCGCCGTCTGGCGAGAGCGTCGACGACCAGATGGCGCGGTCGTAATCGGTCAACTGCGTGACTTCGCCATCGAAATCGTGCCGGTAGCAGTTCATCTGGCCGTCTCGGGTCGACCCTGCGATGACGTATTCGCCGTCCGGGTCGACATCATGGAGGATGTTCTGGCCGTCGCTTTCGACGACCGTCTCGACGTTCCCGTCCGGGTTGATCGCGCGAACATCGTTCTGCTCGTTGCCGCCCTCGTCGTCGTGGAAAAAGACGCGCTCGCCGTCGGCGCTCCACTTGACGAACCAGCGGGCGTTGCGCGGCACGTCGCCGTCGCTCCACTGGGTTCGCTCGCCCGACTCGGCGTCGAGGACGTGGAGTTCGTTGCGTCCGGTGTCGTCGTAGTAGAAGGCTACCCGGTCGCCATCGGGCGAGGCCGTCGCGTGCGCAAGTGTCGGCAGCGCCGCGAGCTCATCGATGACGTCGCGCTCGGTTTCTGGCACCATGCCACAGGCGTTGTGTATGTGGCAGTATATGGGTTCGGCTCTCGGAACAGACGGTCATACTGCCGGACGTAAGTTCGTAAAGACATGTTCGAGTAAATGGCCTCTATACCCCAGTATAGACCGGATGAGCAGCTCTACAGTTCAATTACTTACGTCTG
>NZ_JBLGBY010000092.1:0-3223 GCF_047616845.1 Natronomonas sp.
CGCCTCACGGCTATCGCCGTTCGGCATCGCCGAGATGCTCGCTTCGCTCGCATCTCGCTACGCCAGGACTGGGATTTGAACCCAGAATCCCGGAAGGGAACACGCTTTCCAGGCGTGCGCCTTACCGTTCGGCCATCCTGGCTCACCCTAAGGTACCGGAGTCTGCTGTTTAAGTCCTTCGCGTTCCGTGTGGGCACGTCACCCGTCGCCGCCTGGCGGTCTGGCCCCGACCAGCCGTCCTTCCACGTAGTACGCGGCGCTGGTCGTCGCGGCGAAGACGACCACCGCGACGGCGCCGACCGCTCCGACGCCCAAGAACGCCCCGCCGAGGAGCAGATACGCCTGGTGTGCAACGAGGAACGCGAGCATCCCCAGTGCGCCCCACAAGAGAGCGGATTTCGCCCGCGACGTCACGGCTTCGTCGCGACGGCCTCGATTTCGACGTCCATCTCGAGCGGCAGCGCGCCAGCCTGCACCGCCGACCGGGCCGGCGGCTCCTCCTCGAAATACGTCGCGTACGTCTCGTTCATCGCCTCGAAATCGTCGATGTCCGCCAGGAACACGGTCGTCTTGAGGACGTTATCGAGGCTCGTGCCGGCCTCCTCGAGAACGGCCGCGAGGTTGTCGAGCGCCTGTGTGGTCTGTACCGGGACGGGCTTGTCGGCCAGCGAATCGCCATCTGGCGTCAGCGCGATTTGGCCGGCGGTGAACACGAGGTCGCCGTTCGTCGTCGCCTGGCTGTACGCGCCCGCGGCGGCCGGTGCGTCGTCGGTGTGAACCGTCTCCTTGCTCATACCCGCGAGTGCATCGCCGCCCAATATAAAGGCGGCTACCGGAACAAAAGGCTACAACGCGCTTGGTATTCACTCGATGCGAACGGTGCGGCTGTCCGTGACGGGCACGAGCGGCAGCCCCGAGAAGGCGACCTCAGCTTCAAACGTGAGTTCCTCGGCGTCGCCGCCGAAGACGCCGACCGGCATCGCCGTCTCGCCGAGATAGCGCGTCTGCTCGGACATCTCGACGCCGTTGACGGTGACGCGAACCCCGGCCGGCGCGCCGTCGCCGTCGTTCCGCACCGTCAGTTCGGCCATCGTGTTCTCCCCGCTCGAGATGCTGGCGGGCATACCACTCCACTCGAAAGTGGGGGCAGGCAGTGATTCGGCCTGTTCGAGCACGCGCTCGGCAAGCCCTTCGGAGAGACCGGCATCGACGAGGCCGTCGACGCCCGCAGCCTGGACGTCAGCGGGTGTTTCCAGCCCCTCGCGGGCGAGCTTCTGTGCTCGGCCCTTGCCGACTCCTTCGATGGCGGTCAAGCCGACGGCGTCGGCGCTGATGCCGTGTTCGACGCGGGCCTCGATACGCCGGACGAGGTTGGCGTCCCGCGGCGCGGCAAAGCGCTCACAGAAGGCTCGCAACGCCGCGAGCATCCGGAGGGCGTTCTGTCGGATGACCCACGCATCGCTTTGGAGTTCCGCGGGCGTCGTGCCGGACATGCTCCCGCGGAGGATGGCGAGCACTTTCCGGTTGCCTGCTTCGAGTTCGTCGCCCTCGCCATCGAGGACGGCACCGAACGTCTCGCGCTCGTCACGGCGGGCCGACACGCTGTCGAACTCGGCGGCGTCAGCGACCGCCCGGAGGATAGCCGACTCGTCGATTGCCGGCGTATCGTCCGCTGCCGCTCGCTCGCACAGCCGGTAGAATCCCTCGGCGGTTTCGAGCCGGAGATAATACTGCGAGGCGAGCTTGCCCAGCCCCGTCGGCTCGATCTCCAGCCCCGACTGGTCGACGAAGCCGCTGTCGACGAGCCGTTTCAGCGTTGCCGACACCCGGTCGCGCAGCGAGTCGCTGTCGTCGTACTTATCGGGCGCGCTCTGTGCGCGCGTGTAGTAGAACGTCGTTTCGAGCCAGTCCATCACGTCCTCGATGTCGTCGACGACGCCGAGCGCGATTTCGGCGTTGAGATGGGAGTCGAGTTCCCCGGCGAGCCGCGACTCGATGGGCTTGCCATCCCGGAGCAGCGCCCGGTATTTGTCGGCGTCGCTGCCGTCACAGACGACGGAGGCGTAGCCCGCGTCATCGTAGCCCGGTCGTCCCGCCCGTCCGAGCATCTGGAGGATATCCAGCGGGCTCATGTCCACCTCGCCTTCCAGGGGGTCGTGGAGCTTCGTATCCCGGATAACGACACAGCGGGCGGGGAGATTGACGCCCCACGCCAGCGTCGACGTCGAGAAGAGCAACTGGATTTTGCCCTCCTTGAACCAATCCTCGACGCGGTCTTTGTCGGCCTTCGAGAGGCCGGCGTGGTGGAAGCCGACCCCGTCGATGACGGACTGTCTGAGCGTCTCGTTGTTCAGTTCCTGGGCGTCGGTATGGAAATCGTAGTCGCCGCGGGCGCCCATCTCGATATCGCGCTCGCCGATGACGTCTCGGGCTTTCTCGGCGGCCCGGACGGTGTCCTGTCTGGAGGCGACGAAGACGAGCGCCTGTCCCCCGTCCTCAATGTGCGGCTGGGCGAGGTCGAGCGCACGGTAGAGCCGCCGGTATTTGTCGGCGAAGGCGTTGTCGCCGTGGGCGTACGTCTCGACGCCCGCGTGCAGCGGCACGGGTCGGTAATCGTCGCCGAATTGGAAGGTCGACTCCGGCGGCGCGTCGAGCCAGTCGGCGACGTCCTCGACGTTCGACATCGTCGCCGAAAGCGCCACGATGCGCGTCGCACACAGTCGGCGGAGCCGCGAAATCGTCACTTCGAGCACCGCGCCGCGGCGGTCGGAGTCGAGCAGATGCACCTCGTCGATAACGCAGCAGTCGACGTCGGTGATGAATGAGTACCGCGGCGAGTCGTGTTTCCGGGTCGCCGAATCGGCCTTCTCGGGTGTCATCACGAGGATGTCGGCCCGCTCGGCGCGTCGGGGGTTGAGGTCGCGCTCGCCGGTGACGACGTACACCGAATAGCCCAGTTCCTCGAAGCGTTCCCACTCGTCTTCCTTCTCGTTCGTGAGCGCGCGCAACGGCGCCAAGAAGAGGGCGGTGCCGTCCGCCCGGAGGGTTCGACAGATGGCGAGCTCCGCAAGTGCGGTCTTGCCGCTTGCGGTGGGTGCGCTCACGACGACGTTCTCATCGGAGTCGAGCACGGCCGGCAGCGCCTCTCGCTGCATCCGGTTGAACGACTCGAAGGGGAACGCGTCGGCGAACTCGGGGACGATATCCGCGACGCCGGCGGAAG
>NZ_JBLGBY010000093.1:0-3169 GCF_047616845.1 Natronomonas sp.
CGCGGCGGCGGGCGACGCGCCCGTAGCGTGCACCGAAGCGGCCGGCGCTCCCGGTTTTGCCTCTCTTGGCCATAGTACCATATATTCCAGCCAGCGAAGTGATAAACCCCACGTTTTCCGGCGGCTACACCCGGTCGAAAGGGCGACAATCATTTCATTGTCGTCTGGACGTGCCGCTCCGAGTCGAGCGTGTCGACGGGGGGACACGGCTGGGCGAGGAGACGACTGTCGAGTACGAAGTCCACGAGGCCTGCGACATCGAGGGGGTGGCTCGTCCAGAGCGAGGCCGCTCCCGGGAGCTGATTACAGCCGCCGGAGGTCGTCGCCGTCGTCGAGGAACAGCGGGGTTCGTGGGCCGAAGGCGGGCCCGACAAGCGAGACGGTGCGGTCGTCGACGCACACCTCCCACCGCGGCACGAAGCCGCCATCGGTGAGTCGAACCTCCTCGACGGCCTCGCCCCACACCGCAAGCAGCCGGCTGACGTCGCGGCGCAGGCGGAATTGCCCCCACAGCACGCCGACGCCGAGGCCGACCGCGACGCCGGCAGCCGCAAAGGGTGCGAGCCGCGGGAACCCGGCGAGACCAAGGAGGGCGGCGGCGCCGATGACCGGCAAGTAGAGAAGTGCCGCGGCGCGCCAGTCGAGACCGAGCGGTATCTCACAGGGTGGCATCTCGACTCGTAGTTGGGCGGATCCAGCTGAAAAAGCGCGCGCCGACTCACTCCGTGAGTTCGGCCTCAGTGAGCGCATCGTTGAGGTCGGCGCGGACGTGCTCCCCGAGTTCGCGGTCGCCGGCGGTCGTGACGACGCGGTTCTCCTGGACACTCGACCCGTCGCGAATCAGCAGCCGGACGTTGCCGTGTTCGTCGGCGCGGGTCGCCTTCGCGCGAACGCCCGTCCGCGACCCCGACCCGCCGGCGTCGATTGGGCCCGGAATGATCTTCTTGACGTGTGGGTGAGAGGCGACGGTTTCGAGGGCGCGCTGGCCGTCGCGGCCGCCGATGAGCGTCGAATGGCTGCCGCCGAGTTTCTCCGACATCGTCGCCTCGACGACCTCGAGGGCTGGGTCGCCACGCTTCCGTAACACCGCCTCGATCGGGTCGTCGTCCGCGACGCGATAGAAGGGGTAGTGGACGTCAGCACGGACGGCTCGAAGCACCTCGCGATTACCCGTCGCGTACACTTCCTCGGGGCGTTTCCGCCGAACCTCGTCCGCGATGCGGCCGGCGAAGTTCCGGAGTTCCGTCGGCGACCACCGCTCGTCGGGCACCTGTGTCGTCGTGATGGTGCGTTCGCCGACGACGGTCTCATCGAGCAGGCAGGTGACGGTCGCGCGCTCGCGCTCGCATTCGATGACGATGATGTCGGTGTTCGCGCTTCGACAGACCAGACAGTAATCACCCGGTCGGTCGAGCCGCGTCGCACAGCACCGACAGTCCATACCGGAAGCAGGCGCTGGGCGCCGATAAGCGGGGCGGTTCCGCAACGGCGCTCAGGAGAGGTCGTCGGGGTCGACCTTCAGGAACTCCCGGGCGAAGGCGGTCGCGTAACTCCCTTTCGGCAGCGCAAAGCGGAGGGTCAGCGGGTCGGCCTCGATGTCGAGGGCGGACGTGACGCGAATGGCACGTCGCGTCCCTGTCGAATCGAACTCGCCGGGGAGGGCGAAATCCGACCGCTCGATGTCGAGGTCGTCGAGGATGCCGTGGGCGATATCGGCCGGTTCGCCGCCGCCGAACTCGGTGTCGGTGCCGACGAGCGGCGCGGTGACGAACGCCCGTCCGCGTTCGCAATGGCGCTGTACCGTCTCGATGCGACCCTCGTCGACCGCCTGTGTCCGGTCGGGGTCGGGGACGCCCTCGCTGTCAGCGAAGCAGACGACGTCGCCGGAAACGGGTCGCCCGAACGGCAGCCCTCGCTCCAGCCGCTCCGAAAGGATACAGTTGAAGGCGTATGACTGGGCCGCGTTGACGAACATCCGCTGGAGGTTCGTCGGGAGCGTCTCCAGCGATTCCCGGTAATCGTCGGGCGAGTCGGCGCTCTCGGCCAGCCGCGAAGCGATGGCACGCTCGAAGCGGAGATAGTTCGGCAATCGGTCGAGGGCAGCCTCCCAGTCGCGCGTTTCGCCGACGTGTTCGCGGGCCTCGCGGGTCGCTTCGCGCTCGCGCTCGCTCGACTCACAGACGTAGCGGACGGCCGCCGTCTCCCAGTCACCGCGGACGATGGCCAGGCCGACGCGGTGGGTGATGGGGCGTTTCGACCCGAACCGCTGCTGTCCGAAGACGTTCGGGACAGCGGCCTCGTCGGCGTGAGCCTCACCCTCACCATCGGCCGCGAACGCACGGAGTTCCTCGGCGATAGCGTCCGCGTTCTCGGGGCGGTCGGCGTCGCGGACGACGACCTCAAATTCGTTGCCGGCGAGGTCGCCGAAGAGGACGGGCCGGCCCGCCCGCCCGAGCACCTCGATGTCGGCATCGCCGATGGGCGGCAGGTCGTTGCGGTCGGTTCGGACGGAGAACAGCTGTGTCGTGACCGCGTGTTTGTCCTTCGTGCCCGCCCACGAGACGCGCTCGCGGCTCATTTCGAGTTCGTTGGACAGCGCTGAGGCGAAATCGTTGGTGTCCCACCGCCGCAGCGTCGCCCGGAACACGAGGTGCGGATACGAGCCGGTGGCCGCATCGACCGGCCGGAGGTCGGCATCGAACGCCTCGCGTTCGCGTACCCGGAAGTCCTCGGGGCGGTCGCGCAGATGGCCGCCGACACCGTCGGTCTCGGAGACGTAGTACTCGATACCGACGGCCTGCTCGACCGGGTGGGACTCGCGCATACACCCCTGTTCGTGGCTCGGCGTAAAACGACGTGCGGTTCGACGCGAGCGGTGACTGCCGTCCGTCGCCGACAGGCAGGCGTCGACGCCGTCGTCCCCAGCAACTGGCCGCGACCGACGCCGCTTTGTTTCCGGCGGGGAAATTCTCACTGTGCATCTCTTTACCCCATTCGAGTGCCGCGACGTGACGGCACGGAACCGCGTGATGGTGTCGCCGATGTGCCAGTATTCCTGTGAGGCAGCGGACGGCCTCGCGACCGAGTGGCACCGCGTCCACCTCGGCAGTCGCGCCACCGGCGGCGCCGGCATCGTCATGACGGAGGCGACAGCCGTCACGCCACGGGG
>NZ_JBLGBY010000094.1:0-3124 GCF_047616845.1 Natronomonas sp.
CATACAACAGGTAGCGTCCCGAGGGCCAAAACGGCACGGGCGCCGGAAACGAGCGGCGGAAGCGAAGACGCCGTCGCTACTTGAGACGTTCCTGCAGGAAGGAAGGGTGGGCGGCCTCGACGCCGTCCATCTCGATGATGTCCTCACGGATAACTTCGCCGACGGCGTCGCCGTCGGGGGCTCGAACCTCGGCCATCAGCATGTGGTCACCACTCGAGGTGTACAGCGACTCGACGGCATCGAGCGCCTTGAGCTGTCGCGTCACCTCGACGTAGCGTTCGCTCTTCACATCGATGCCGACGAGGGCAATGGACTTCCCGGAGAGTTTCTTCGGGTCGATATCAGCCGAGTAGCCGACGATGACGCCCTCGGATTCGAGTTTCTCGATGTATTTTCGGACGGTCGGCTTCGACACGTCCGCTCGGTCAGCGATCTCTGCGTAGGAGGCCTTCGCGTCGTCCTCAAGGACGGCGAGAATTCGATCCTCCGTCTCCGCGCTCATAGGGGTTAGTTTTACGTCCGTGAAAAAATATCTTCCGAACCCGAAAACAACCGGGGCACCCCCGAGTCCCGTCCGCTTGACACGCCTTTTCAGTTTACAATAATTGACTTAACAGGGTGAAAATCTAACAACGGTAACAGCATGGGGTATATTTAAGGGGTTTCCGACGGGACTGGTTCGTGATGACTCTCGAAGACATCAACCGCGTCACGGTTCTCGGCGCGGGCAACATGGGGCACGGTATCACAGAAGTCGTCGCCATCGCCGGCTACGATGTCACGATGCGCGACATCGAACAGGAACTGGTCGACGATGGGTACGAGGATATCGAGTGGTCACTCGAGAAACTCGCCGAGAACGGTCGCATCGACGAGGCACCGGCGGACGTAATGGCGCGTATCGACACCGGAGTCGACCTCGAAACCGCCGTCGAGGACGCCGATCTCGTCATCGAGGCCGCACCGGAGCAGATGGAGATCAAACACGACATCTTCTCCGACCTCGACGAGTTCACGCCCGAGGACGCAATCCTCGCATCGAACACGTCGTCGCTCTCCATCACGGAGATCGCAACGGCCACGGAACGCCCCGAACAGGTCGTCGGGATGCACTTCTTCAATCCGCCAGTCAAGATGGATCTCGTCGAGGTCATCTACGGCGGGGAGACGACCGACGAGACGGCCGAGACGGCCTACGAGTTCGTCGAATCCATCGACAAGACGCCCATCTACGTCCGGAAGGACGTCAACGGCTTCGTCGTCAACAGCGTTCTCGGGCCGTTCGGTGGCGAGGCCGCCTGGATGGTCAGCGAGGGCGTCGCCGACATCCGCGAGGTCGACGGGACGATGGTACACGAGCGTGGCTACCCGATGGGGCCGTTCGAACTCGGCGACCTGACGGGTATCGACATCGGCTACCACGTCCGCAAGGAGGCCGGCCGCCCGATTCCGCCCATCGTCCAAGAGAAGGTCGATGCCGAGGAGCTCGGCCAGAAGACCGGCAAGGGCTACTACGACCACGAGGGGGGCGAAGGAGCCGACTACGACGCCGCCGACGCCTCCGAGGACTTCGATTGGCTCCGCATCGAGGCGCGCATCATCAACGAGGCCGCGAAACTCATCGGCAACGACGTGGCGACACCGGAAGCCATCGACACGGGCCTCCGTCTCGGTGCCGGCTTCCCTGAGGGGCCGTGCCGACGCGCCGACAAGATCGGCCTGGGCACGGTGCTGGAAAAGCTCGACGACCTCTACGAGGAGTACGGCGCCGACCGCTACGAGCCCGCCGGCTACCTCGAAGAACTCGTCGAGGAGGGCAACACCGGCGAGGACGCCGGCGCCGGCTTCTACGAGTACGGCGAATCCGCAGACCGCGATTACACCACGATCAACGTCGAGCACAACGACGACGGCCTGCTCGAGGTCGAACTCGACCGTCAGGCGCGGATGAACGCCCTGAACCAGGACATGATGGACGAGATCGTCCATCTGCTGGAGACCGTCGACCAAGACGAGGTTCGCGCGGTCACCTTCGAGGGAGCGGGCGACCGCGCGTTCTGTGCCGGCGCCGACATCACCGGCTTTGCGGGTATCGACCCCCACGAAGTCGAGGTGACGCCGGTGTTCCAGACGGTCAACGACTTCCCCCGACCGACGCTCGCGAAGATCGACGGCTTCTGTCTCGGCGGCGGCCACGAGCTCGCACTCGCGTGTGACCTCCGCGTCGCGACGACGGACTCGGAGTTCGGCTTCCCCGAAATCGACCTCGGCCTGATTCCGGGCGGCGGCGGCACCCAGCGGGCGGTTCGCATGCTGACCGAAGCGCGCGCGAAGGAACTCGTCTTCCGCGGCGAGCGCATCGACGCGGAAACTGCCGAGGAGTGGGGTCTCATCAACCGCGCCGTCTCCGCAGAAGAGTTCGACGACACCGTCGAGGAGTTCGTCTCCGACCTCGTCAACGGCCCGCCCATCGCGCTGCGGAAGGCCAAGAAGGTCATGAACGAGGGTCGCGACCAGGACATCTCCGTCGGCCTCGAACTCGAAGCGCAGGCGTTCGGCCTCCTCCTGTCGACCGACGACATGATGGAGGGTGCCTCCGCGTTCATGGAGGATCGTGCCCCCGAGTTCGAGGGCAAATGAGCGACTGTGAGAGCCCAACACCTGACGGCATGACGAGCCCAGAACTGGAGCAGGAGTTGCGCGAGCACGGCCTGTTCCAGTGGCTCGACCTCTCCATCGAGTTCGTCGAGCCCGGCCACGTCGCCTTCGAGTTGCCGTTCAACGAGAAGTTCGCCAACATCGCCTCCGGAACAGTTCACGGTGGCGTCACAGCGACGGTCATCGATACGGCATCGGGCTTTGCCCTGCGGTCGACGTTCGACGACCCCGCGAGCGCGCGGCTGACGACGACCGACCTCAACGTTCGGTACGTCCGGCCGGCCCGCAACGACCTTCGGGTCGAGGCCGAGGTCACCCGCGCGGGCGGGACGATGGGGTTCACGGAGAGTGAAGTAACAACCGTCCACGAGGGTGAGCCGAGCGGAGCGAGGCGAGCCTCGTCGGACGAGCGACGCGAGTCCGACGGCGGTGAGGAGAAAGTCGTCGCGACGGGCGGTACCAGTTA